>JBKJQB010000271.1:0-3275 GCA_046594105.1 Thermoanaerobaculia bacterium | reverse complement strand
ACTCCTTGCTAGCATCCGATCATGAAGCTGATCGAATGCGTTCCGAACATTTCTGAAGGACGTCGCGCGGAGGTTTACGACGCGGTGGCTGCGGCCGCTGCGTCCGTATCCGGAGTGACGCTGCTCAATGTCGATCCCGGTGCCGACACCAACCGCACGGTCATCACCTTCGTGGGCGGGCCGGAAGCCGTTCTGGAAGGCGCCTTCCGCCTGATTCAGAAAGGTGTCGAGTTGATCGACATGACCACCCATCGCGGGGCCCATCCCCGCATCGGGGCAGTCGATGTCGTGCCCTTCATCCCCGTGGCGAACGTGAGCATGGACGAGTGCGCAGAGCTCGCGCGGAGGCTGGGCGAGCGGGTGGGGCGGGAGCTGTCGCTTCCGGTCTACCTCTACGAGCACGCCTCCTCGGCACCGCATCGACGCAACCTGGCCGACATTCGCGAAGGGGAGTACGAAGGTTGCGCCCGCAAGCTGGCCGATCCGCGTTGGAAGCCCGACTTCGGAACCGTCGAGTTCGTGCCTCGATCGGGGGCCACCGTGATCGGCGCCCGCAAGTTTCTGGTGGCCTACAACGTCAACCTCAATACGCTGGACAAGAGGCTGGCCACGCGCGTGGCGTTCGACGTGCGCGAGCGCGGGCGCATGAAGCGCGACGAGGCGGGCGATCCAATTCTCGATGCCCAGGGCGAACCGCTGTGGGAACCGGGAATCCTCAAGTCGGTGAAGGCGGTGGGCTGGGTCATTCCGGAGTTCGGATGCGCTCAGGTGTCCATCAATCTGACCGATCTCGAGGTTACCCCGCTGCACGTTGCGTTTGACGTCTGCGAGGAACGGGCGCGCGATCGAGGACTCCGCGTCACCGGCTCGGAAATCGTCGGACTGGTGCCTCTGGCCGTGCTGCTGGAGGCCGGGCGGCACTTCCTGGCACGGATGGGCCGGCCCACCGGCATGCCGGAATCCGTGGTGTTGCAGACCGCCATCCGGACGCTCGGGCTCTCGGAAGTCAAACCGTTCGATCCGCGCGAGCGGGTCATCGAGTATCGGCTGGCCTCTCCCGCGCCGCTGGCCGGCATGACCGTGCGCGCATTCGTCGACGAGCTGTCGAACGACTCGCCGGCGCCGGGAGGCGGGTCGGTCTCCGCGCTGGCGGGGTCCATGGCTGCCGGACTGGCGGCCATGGTCGCCGTGCTCTCGCACAGCAAGAAGGGCTTTGAATCGAAGCATGAGACCCTCGATCGCATCGCCGTGCGCGCGCAGCAGTTGAAGGACGCCATGCTTGCAGCGGTCGATGCGGACACTGCGGCCTTCGACCGTCTGCTGGAGGCGATGCGCTTGCCGAAGTCGACTCCCGACGAGCAGGCGTTGCGCGATGCGGCGCTGGCCGACGCCACCGTTCACGCCACTGAGGTGCCGCTGGCCGTCCTGGAGAAGTGCCCCGAGATCATCGCGTTGTGCCGGGAGGTGGGCGCGATCGGCCTCCAGGCATCGCTATCCGATGCTGGAGTGGGAGCACAGGCGGCTCGGGCCGCGGCGGCGGGTGCCTACCAGAATGTGTGCATCAATCTGGCTGGGTTGACCGACCGCACACGGCGCGCGGCACTTCTGGCACGAGCCGATCAAGCCTGGGCGATGTCGCAACGGGAGCATCTCGAAGCGGAGAGGGAGATTCTGGTCAAGCTGCGCACGGCGATCAGGGAGTAGCGGCTCCTAGCTGGCCGGCACGGCCGGCGGCGTTGCTTCGCAAAGCGTCCGCCACGATTTTCGCCTCAGTCGCGTTCACTCGGCCGCCTTCGATTGCTTAGGGATTTTTTTCACAGCCTCTGAGCGAGGGCACCTGCGCAGGAAGCGCAGCGATTGATGATGGTGGAAAACGCGAGCCTCCCCCTCGAGTGTCCTGCTCCCTGCACACGGGGAGAAGGTCCGCGAAGCGGGGATGAGGCGTCCAGCTTCGTCAGTGAGCTCCCCTCATCCGCCTTCGGCACCTTCTCCCCGTGCCCGGGGAGAAGGACTCTCGATGGAAGAGCACGGCCTTCCGACGGTTTTTTAGAAGCGGCGTGGGTGGCGGACGGGAAGCGAAGGATCTGCAATCACGAGGATGCGGCCTGCGACAGTTGGGTCGATGTTCTGATGAACCGTGGTCCTCAACGAGGGGAAAATCGAACTCACGGCTGCGACGTTGCAGATCCTTCGGCGTCTTCGCGCCTCAGGATGACGAGATCGTTCATCACGGCATCCACGGCGCATCGCGCCGTTTCCCAGCTCAAAACGACGGCAGGGAACCCTCACCCTCCGCCGATGCCGAAGATGCCCTGATCGCGCGGTGTGATTTCCGGGGCTGCGGCCTTCTCTTCGCTGATGCTGCCGTGGTCCAGCGTGATCACGCGACGGCCACTCCGTTCGATCAGACCGCGGTCGTGAGTGGCGATCAGGATCGTCGAGCCGCGGAGGTTTGCCTCGGCGAAGATCTGCAGGATCTCCTGGGTCAGATCAGGGTCGAGGTTGCCGGTTGGCTCGTCGGCCACCAGGACCAGCGGGTCGTTGATGAGCGCGCGGGCCACGGCTACGCGTTGCTGTTCTCCGCCTGAGAGCTGGAGCGGATACGAACTGATCTTGTGATGAAGGTTGACCGCCCTCAGAGCGCCGTATGCTTTCTTCTTGTGCTCCTTCGGCGGCAGTCCCAGCACGGTGAGGATGAAGGAGAGATTCTCAAACACCGTCATCCGCTCGATGAGCTTGAAGTCCTGGAAGACCATTCCGATCTCGCGGCGGAACCCGGGGAGCTGCGACCGTTTCATTGCGTTGAGATTGCGCCCGTTCACCACGACCTGCCCCTCAGTCGGCCGCATCTGCCGCAGAATCAATTTCAGCAGGGTCGATTTGCCCGCGCCGCTGGCACCGGTGAGGAAGACGAACTCTCCCTTTTCAATGTGGAACGTCAAATCCTGCAGCGCCGTGGAGGAATGATCGAACCGCTTGGTGACGTGGTAGAAATGGATCATCGCGGCGCTCGTTCATGATAGCGCGCCGCCGGAGAGGACGATGCCCATCCCTCGCTTCCTGCTCATCTGCCTCGGCGGTGCCGCCGGCACTGGTGCTCGCTACCTCACCACCGTGTGGGCCGCGGTGATCTTCGGACCGTCATTCCCAGCTGGCACGCTCATCGTGAATCTGGCGGGCTCCTTCCTGATCGGACTGGTGATGGAGATGAGCCCGCCAGATTCACGATGAGCGTGCCAGCTGGGAATGACGGTCCGAAGATCACCGCGGCCCAC
>JBKJQB010000102.1:0-5668 GCA_046594105.1 Thermoanaerobaculia bacterium | reverse complement strand
GGCGTACATGCCTCCCGTGGAGACGGCGATGCACATCCGGCCGGGCTGCTCCGGATCGAGAAGAATCGTATGGAGGCACATTCCGCCGCCGCCCGGTTGCCAGCGAGGACGTTGCGGATGGTTCCACAGACCCTCCATCAGCGACCAGGTGGCCCCGGCATCCTGCGAACGAAAGAGCGCGGCAGGCTCGACCCCGCAATAGAGAACGTCCGGTTCTGACGGACGACCGGGAGCGATCTGCCAGATCTGCCGCAGCGCAGTCTCGGTTTCCGACGGAAACTTGATGTTGGCTTCTTCCGGATTCGTCCAGGTACGACCGAAATCGTCGGTCGTCCGCAGCAGGCCGCCCCAGTGCATGCTCTGCGGGCCGGCCCAGATGCGGGTCCGTCCGGCTCGTCCGTCGTAAGCCAGACCGTAGACGGCGCTGCCAGCGAGAAAGGGCCCGCCCACCTCCCACTTTCCGCGGCCCTTACCCGCTCGCAGAAGGAAGAGTCCCTTCATCGTCCCCACCAGAAGGACCACATCGCCGGTGCGGGGAGAAATCTCACGGGTTTCTGGCATAGCTGCCTCCTGCTTCAGTCTTCCTGGTGGAGCGATGCGATGGGGAACACCTGGATGCTCGCGGGCGAAATGGTAGCGCACACCGGCCCTCGAACTCGAAGGACGAGCGGTTCCGGTGGACGCGGACTCGGAGGCAACCAGGCTGCCGGCCGCGGTGATCCTGGACTTCGGCCTCTTCAGGGTTTCTCCAACGGAACTCGAAAGGACCAGGCAGATGCGTAAAGAATTGCTGACTGCACTCGCTGTACGAACAAGAGCCGCGGATTGCGAGTATGGTGGAAGCACTTATTTCCAAATAACCTCTTCGGACCGTATGACCCAACCTGCTCCCTGCATCCTCATCGTCGATGACGACGCGGCGATTCGCACGCTGCTCGCCGCGGTGTTGACGCGCGAGGGCCTGGAGTTCGAGGTCGTGCAGAACGGGCAGGAGGCCATCGATCGCCTCACCCTCCGAAACTACGACGCTGTGCTGCTCGACCTGATGATGCCGTTCATGACCGGCTTCGACGTCATCGAACACATGGAGCAACACGCGCCCGATCAGCTCGCGAAATCCTTCATCATCCTGACCGCAGCTTCCAAACGGGACATGAAAGGGATCGAGGGCCGGGCCGTGTTCCGCGTCCTTCGCAAGCCCTTCGAACTTTCCGAACTGCTTTCGAGCATCCGGGAGTGCGTGGGGATCGTGCCGCCGGTTCGTGAGGCCGGCACGGCCGGCGGCGTTGGTTCGCAAAGCGTCCGCGACGATTTTCGCATCAGCCCGCGGTCACTCGATCGCCTTTGATTGCAGATCCTCGCTCCCGCCCGCCACCCGCGCCGCTCCCGCGACGCTCGGCCGGTCCGCGGGCATCCTGCCGCAGGATCTCGCCGAACAGCGCCGGCTTCCTGGTCTGCTCCCCGAAAACTAGGCCACGGATTATGTCGGGGCGGTTTACCGTAAAGAAGGAGCGACGGTATGGCCGGGAACGCCCACACGGTGATGCGGCCCGCCATGCGATCTTCGAAGAAACCTCCAGTTTTATGCAGGGTTGCGAGAGCGCCCGCTGATGGAATCAAAGGGCAGGAACCTGAAATCTGTCGGTGATCAGCCCGCGTCAGCGGGCGCAAGAATGTAGCCCCCGGCGCGAGCCGGGATTGCGGGCCCAGTCAGAAGTGAACCCGAGTAGCGGGCGACAGAAAAGCAACAAAATCGGTCCGCGATCCAACTCCAATTCTATTCTGTCGCCCGCTGCGCGGGCTCGCACGCGAGGGTCCTCGTTGTTCCCCCGGCTGGCGCCGGGGGCTACATTCTGACGCCGGCTACTCCGGCTCGGGATCGCACGTTTCTCTCTCACAGGCGCAGCGCACCGTGCTGTTCCCTGCTCAGAACAGACTGGGGCGGCAAGCTGCGCCACCAAAACGCCGATCGGCACGGGCTCCGGTGAGTTGCTGACGGAGCGAGGCTAGAATAGAAGGACGATGGTTCCGCTTCGGCCGCGCCCCTCGTTTCCCGGCGGAAGTCGAAGCCGCCTGGAGGTCGTTGTGCGAGGCTCGATCCTCGCACTTCTTCTCGTGGCCAGTGGTGCGCGGGCTGAATCTCCTGCGGAGCGGGATTGGAAGGCTGCCTTCGCCGACGCAAAGGCACAGAAGCGCCTGGTCTTCGTCGATTTTTACGCAACGTGGTGTGCTCCCTGCCGAGTCATGGAGGCGACCGTATTCAGCCGCCAGGACATCAAGGAGCAGCTCGCAAATTTTGTGATGCTGCGCGTGGACGTCGATCGGTCTGGGATCGCGCGGTCTCGAAACGTGGGCGTGCTCCCGAGCTACATTGTTTACGACCCCGGCGAGCGCGAGTTGATCCGCGTCGAAGGAGCGCGGGAACTGAACGTCTTCCGCGATGCCATCGCTCAGTTGAGCGCGGCCAGAGCAGCGTTCCTCCGTGCCTCCGATCTGGTCGCCGAGGGGAAAGAACTGGAGGGGGCCTTCGCGACCGCCAATGCGTTCATGCGACTGCGATTGACCGACAATGCCCGCAAGTCGTTCACTCAGGCACGGAAGTTGGCGGAGAGGGAGGGCAAGACCAAGGCGGCACGCACCGCCTCGATTCAGGAAGCGTTCACCTTCAGCATCGACGGAAACACGAAAAAGTCGATCAAGCTCCTCCGGCAGATCATGCAGGCGCCCATGGACAACGAGAACGCGGCGTTCGGCTGGCTGCTTCTAGGCGACGTGGAGGGCCTGGCCAAAGATTTCACTGCCGCCCGCGAGGCGTACCAGCACGTCCAGAGCGTCGCTCCTCCCGATAGCGCCGCCTACCAGAACGCCACCGTCGCGCTCGCGAAGCTTCACTGAAAACCGATGCCCTCAGAGACCGGGGAGGACAGAAGTCTCGCACCTCGATCCCAATCCGGACTGGCTGAACCCGCATTTCTCACAACCCATCCTGCTGCGGGTGAGAAATGCGGCTTAACGCGACACCATCGTCCACACGCCGATGGCCACGAAGCCGATTCCGGCGATCAGCTTCAGCGTCTGTGGTTTGATGAAGCGCTCCAATTGCGCGCCCACCAGCACGCCGATGCCGGCGGCCACCACCAGCGCCGCAGAGCTGGCCGCGAAGACCACCCATTTGCTGGTCTGCCCCTCGGCGGAAAACAGCATGGTGGCCAGCTGGGTCTTGTCGCCGATCTCGGCCAGGAACACCGTCAGAAAAATCGCGGGGAAGGCTTTCCACATAGGGAATGATCTCGCAAACGTCGCGCCCGACTCCACGCAATTTCCTGCCGGACCAGCCCGTTCCTCAATTTCCGTGGTTGACACCGCGGGGCCGGCTCCGTATGGTCACCACCTTCCGGGCGCCTGCCCGCTGTTCGTTGGATCGGCCGTCGAATCAGTGGGGCCCGTAGCTCAGTGGTAGAGCAGTTGGCTTTTAACCAATTGGTCGTAGGTTCGATCCCTACCGGGCTCACCAGGCAGTCTCGTTTCATCGCCACCTCGCAGCAGCAGTCGATTGAGAGTCCCCATCGTCTAGGGGCCTAGGACACCGCCCTTTCACGGCGGCGACACGGGTTCGAATCCCGTTGGGGACGCCAATCGAATCAACGACGCGGTGAGATCGCTTGCCGGCCCGCGGTCGAAACCCGTTACCCTTTGGGCCATGGTTCTGGAGGCTCCGCCGGCCCGCTCTCATCTGCTCAGCCGCGCCGCGGGCCTCCCCACGGTCTTCCGTCACACCTACCGCTCGTTCGATCGTCACAACCCATCGCGTTTCGGCGCGGCGCTGTCCTTCTTCTTCGTGTTCACCATCGCGCCGGCGCTGCTGATCGCCATCAGCGGTCTGGCCCGGCTCTTCGGCCGCGATGTGGCCCAGCAGAAAATCCTGAGTTTTGTGGCCAGCTTCTTCGGCGACACCGCTGCTGCGGCGGTGGCCGAGATGGTCAAGGCGGCCGCCACGCCAAATGCAGGATGGCTGGCCACGGCCATCGGATTCAGCGGGCTGCTGTTCGGCGTGAGCGGCGTCTACCGCCAGATCCGCGACGCGCTGCGCACGATCTGGCACGTCGAGCCGGCGCATCCGAAAGGCTGGCTGGCCAAGCTCACGCATCGCATGACCTCGATCGCCATGGTGCTCAGCGTCACGCTTCTGCTGGCGATCTCCGCTCTCGCCGACGCAGCCATCGCCGTGACCGGCCGCTTCGCCGAGTCGCACTTGAAAGGAGGCGAAGCCCTCTGGCACCTGGTGCAGCTCTCCGTGTCCAGCGTGGTGCTGTCGATCCTGTTCGCATTGCTGTTCCGCTACCTGCCGAAGCGTCACGTCCGCTGGCGCGACGTCCTCCCCGGCGCCGTCGTCACCGCCCTCCTCT
This sequence comes from Thermoanaerobaculia bacterium, assembly GCA_046594105.1. GTDB lineage: Bacteria > Acidobacteriota > Thermoanaerobaculia > Gp7-AA8 > Gp7-AA8 > JBDSGC01. The sequence goes on along the minus strand of JBKJQB010000102.1, from coordinate 1,262 downwards.
TCGTCCTCGGAAAATTTCTCCTCGGTCTCTACCTCGGCAAAGCCGCCGTCGGATCCCGCTACGGCCCGGCCGGATCAGTGGTGGTGGTCATGGTCTGGGCCTACTGGTCCGCCCAGATCTTCTTCTTCGGCCTGGAACTGACCCACCAGTACTCCGACGAACACGACCCCGCAGCGCAAGCGGAGTGATCTGGTTTCTGCGGGTCGGTTGCGCGGGCAGGCTAGAATGCGCGCCGCATGAGCGACCATCCGTGGTGGAGCGCTACGCCAGGGGAGCGTGGCGAGATCGCCCGGGAGATCGTGCGTCATCTTCGTGATCGGCTTCAGTCCGGTGTGATCGAGGAGGGAGCCTGGCGCGAGGCGCTGATGGAGGGAGTCAGCAGGCTCGGCTTCGTGGGATACGCGATCTGGGTTCCGCAGCCGGATGGGAAGCTTCGCAGCCGGCTCTTCCAGGCCACGGTGGAGATGGAGGTCTTCGAAAAGCAGACCGCCGACTCGAGGTTTGCCGCCGGGGAGGGGATGCCGGGCCGCACCTTTCAGCACGCGGCGCCGGAGTGGATCCCGAACGTGATCAAGGACGACAACTTTCCCCGATTGCGCGGGGCAATCCGCGACCTGGTCCGCGCGTTGGTGGCCTTTCCGGTCGTGCACGAGGGGAAAGTCTGTGCGGTGATCGAAATGTACAGCCGGTCCGTGCTGGAGCCGGACCGCGAGACCACCCAACTTCTGACGCAGCTCGGCACCACACTCGGAGAGCGATACCCCGAGATGCAACAGCTTTTCGCCGGAGAGTGACCCTCCGCCTTCGGTGCTTTGCATCGTGCCAATTTCTCCAGTGGCTCATGGCGGCATTTCCTCCGGTCTTTCGTGGAAATGTAGGAATGTGCTGAATTAATGGCATCCAATATGCTTTGCTTTGTTTGCAGGGGATGCAATCCCAATTGAAATCTATTCTCAGAATAGAAAGTGAGAAAAATGACCAAGTCTCTGTTGTTGACGGTACTACTGCTGACCGTGGCAGGAAGCGGATACGCAGGCGGATACGGGATCGGTCCCACGCCAGTCCAGCTTGGCACGGCAGGTACTTTCACAATTTTGAGCAAAACCGGCATCACCGACGTGTATGCATCCCCGATTGTTGGAAATGTGGGAACGAGTCCCATCACAGGCGCGGCTCTTCTTCTCACATGCGGCGAAGTCACAGGAAATGTCTATGTCGTGGATGCCGCGGGTCCTCTCCCCTGCGCCATCAACGACGCCACT
>JBKJQB010000015.1:0-5797 GCA_046594105.1 Thermoanaerobaculia bacterium | reverse complement strand
GTGATGCGCGAAGCCAGCCGCTCCAGGTCGGCGATGCTGGCCAGTCGCTGGGTCATCGGCTCCAGGATGGCCCGGGAGCGGGAAAGCTCGTCGACGGCGTCGTGACGGTCGAAGATGGCCTGGCGGCTCATCAGCGGTCGGGTCAGCCAGCTGCGGAGCGTGCGCGCTCCGATGGCCGAGCGCGTGGCGTTGACGACGCTCCACAACGATGCTCGCGGTCGGGTGGCGTCGCGGGAGTCGAGGACCTCGAGGTTGTCCAGTGTGGCCGCGTCCAGCTGCAGAAAATCGGTCTCGTTGTCGATGCGCAGCGACTGCACAAGGTCGAGTGCCCTTTTGTGGCTGGCGGCGGCGTAACGCAGCGCCGCACCCGCCGCTCCGGTGCGGGGATCGTCCGCATCCAGACCAAATCCGCGCAGGGACTGCGTTCCGAAGTGCCGGGTCAGGGTCTCCAGCGCTCCCGCCCCTTCAAACATCGAGGGCTCGACGGTCGTCGTGGGAATGTGCAGGGGAAACGAGGGCGCATCGCGCGCCACAATCGCTTCTCGGGGCGCCAGACGGGCAAGATCGTCCGACAGTCGAGGATCGGTGACGTCGTTGTAGTGGGTGACAAAGAAGTCGCCGGTGGAGACGTCCAGAAACGCCGCGCCGATTTTTCCGTCATTGGCGGCGCTCGCCGACGCGACCAGCGAGACCAGATAGCAGCACTCCCGCTCCACGATCAGGCTCTCGGTGGCCGTCCCCGGGGTGACGATGCGGACCACTTCGCGACGGACCAGTCCCTTCGCTGCGGAGGGCTCCTCGACCTGATCGCAGATGGCCACGCGCAGCCCGTGACGGATCAACCGGGCGATGTACGCGTCGGCAGCATGAAAGGGCACGCCGCACATCGGCGTTTCGTTTTCCTGACCTCGATTTCTGGCCGTCAGAACGAGATCGAGGATGGGCGCCGCTTTCTCCGCATCCTCGAAGAACATCTCGTAAAAATCACCGAGGCGGTAGAACAGGATGGCGTCCGGTACCTGCCGCTTGATCTCGAAGTACTGCTCGAGCATCGGGGTGAGTCTGGCCGGGCGGGACATCGAGCGGGCGAGTCTATCGGATTGTCGCTGCAGCTCAGTCGTGCGGTCCTCGCGGTTGCTCGGGAAATGCGCTGCCTGAGAGAAAGCACGTGCGATCCCGAGCCGGCGTAGCCGGCGTCAGAATGTAGCCCCCGGCGCCAGCCGGGGGAACAACGAGGACCCTCGCGCGCGAGCCCGCGGAGCGGGCGACAGAATAGAATTGGAGTTGGATCGCGGACCCGATTTGTTGCTTTTCTGTCGCCCGCTACTCGGGCTCACTTCTGACTGGGTTCCGCAATCCCCCGGCTGGCGCCGGGGGCTACATTCTTGCGCCCGCTGACGCGGGCTGATCACCGACAGCATTGAAGTTCCTTCCGCGCGTCGGTGGCGAAACCTAACCCGGCGGCCGGATGGTGAGCAGATGCGCGTCGCCACCGTCGAGTTCCACCACCACCGCTTCCCGCAGCGCGGTGTGGGGGACGCGGTCGCACAGGACCACCCAGCGATTCGCGGTGCCCCCTTCACCGCCTGAGGCCCAGGCGGTGTGCACAGGCTCATAGGCGGCGAAGCGGACTGGATCGCTGGCGCGGAGAATCTGCATCACCCTCGCCGAGGCGTCCTCGCTCAGCATGCGGCCGCGCCGACGCGAGGGATCCTCTGCGCCGCGCAGCGCCACGAACAGCACGGCGCAGATCGCAATCCACAACGGGTAGAGAAGCCGGTGATGCCGCCGCAAGCGTTTATCATAGCCGCCCCATGCCCCTGGAACCTCGCGGAAAGCGAACACCGTCATGACCCGAGAGGAGATCGAGCGCACGCTCATCGAGATCATCCGCAAGGAAAAAGCTCTGCCTGAGGAGTTGCTCCGCGGTGACACCGCACTCTCCGAGGCGGGGATCGACTCGCTCGACTCGTTGACGATCCTTTTCGCCATCGAGGAGCATTTCCACCTCTCGATCCCTGACGACCTGGCGCGATCGATGCGCACATTCGGCGACATGGTCCGGGCGGTGGAATCCTTGCAGGGAACGTAAGCGCATGAACGTCCCGCGCCGGATCCCGGCTCCGGTCCCAGCGCCCCCACTTAGATGATCCACGTGGGCATCACCGGCATGGGCCTGGTCTCCCCGTTCGGCGTGGGTCGCAGCGTTGCGCTGGAATCGGTTCGCGCGGGACGGAGCGGCATCCGAACCCTCGAGAGCATCGATCCGTCGACGCTCAACTGCCGCATCGCCGGACAGGTCCCGGCGGCATCGCTCCCCTCGACGGATCCGCGCAAGCTCGACCGCTTCAGCCGCTTCGCCCTGATTGCCGCCGAAGAGGCGGCGGAGCAGGCAGGCCTCACTCCCGGCGTCGTCGAGGGCACCCGGCTGGGATCGATCATCGGAACCGGCCTCGGCGGATGCGAGACTCTCGATGCGGGATACAAGCGTGTGTACCAGGAGGGCCAGACCCGCCTTCCGCCAACGGTCATCGCCTGGTCGATGTACAACGCCGCGGCCAGCGCGGTGGCCACCAGGTTCGGAGCCAAGGGTCCGGCGTACGCACCGGTCTCTGCCTGCGCCTCCAGCGCGCACGCCATCGGCCAGGCCTGGCAGACCATCCGCTCCGGCGAGGCCGACATGATTCTGGCCGGAGGCGCTGATGCCCCGCTCACCTACGGAATCCTGCGCGCCTGGGAGTCCATGCGCGTGCTGGCGGTGGACAACGAACACCCGGAGAAGGCCTGCCGGCCGTTCAGCGCCGATCGCAAAGGCCTGGTGCTGGCCGAAGGGGCAGCGGTCCTCGTGCTGGAGTCGTGGAGTCACGCCATTTCCAGGGGCGCGCAGATCCTCGGCGAGATCTGCGGATTCGGCATCACCAGCGATGCTGGGCACGTCACCGACCCTTCCTCGGACGGTGCGGCGCGAGCCATGAGCGTGGCGTTGAGGTCCGCCGGATGGCAGCCCTCCGAGGTGGGCTACATCAATGCGCACGGCACGGCCACGCGCGCGAATGACGTCGCGGAGACCGCGGCCATCCACAACGTCTTCGGATCGAGCGCTCGCTCGGTCGCGGTGAGCTCGACCAAGTCGATGCACGGGCATGCCATGGGAGCGAGCGGTGCGATGGAGATCGTCTGCTCGCTGCTGGCGCTCAACGATGGATTTCTCCCTCCCACCATCAATCTCGACCAGCCCGATCCGGAGTGCGATCTGGATTACGTTCCGAACGTGGCCAGGCAGGCGACGGTGGCTCGGCTGCTCTCCAATTCCTTCGGCTTCGGCGGGATGAACGGCGTGGTAGCGGTCCGAACCGTTCATGGCCTCTGATTTGCTAGTATCGGCGTGTTGCACGGGAGGCTGTTTTGATCGTAGAAAAGAAGCACACCGAGAGCTTCACGATCCTGTACGTCGAAGGTCTCATCAAGCTCGGCGAGAGCGCGGAGTTCTTTTCTGCCGCTCTGGAGAACGTGCTGAAGAACGAGAGCACCAACGTCATCATCGATTTCACCAAAATCGACTACATCGACTCCACGGGCATCGGCGAGTTGGTCGGCTACCTCGGAAAATTCACCACGCAGAATCGCAAACTCGTGCTGGTCAATCCCTCCGAACGGATCATGAAGCTGCTGAAGCTGGCCAAGCTCGACTCCGTCTTCAAGATCTACACGACTGAGGAAGAAGCGCTCGCCGCGGAAAGCGGAAGCGGCGCAGCGAAGACCGCTTAGGGCCGGCACGGCAGATCGTCTTGGAGCGGGATCATAGCGGAGCCTTGGGCAACCAGCGCCGCCGGCCGTGCCGGCCAGACAAGGGTGGCCCGGCGCCGATCCGGCATCGTAGACTCTCACCGTGCAGATCCTGACGCGCGTCTACCGCGGCGCGCACCTCGAGTCGTTTCATACTGGCTCCATTGCCGTGGTCCACTCCACCGGCCGCCTCCTTGCCTACGCCGGCGATCCGTCGTTCGTCACCTGCCTCCGATCCGCTGCCAAACCCTTCCAGGCCTTTCCGCTCCTGGAGTACGGGGGTGTGGATGAGTACGAGTTGACGGGCGAAGAGATCGCCCTTACCTGTGGCTCACACGGCGGTGAAACCATCCATGTCTCGACCGCGGCGGCACTGCTGCGCAAAGGTGAGTTCGACGAGAGCGACCTTCTCTGCGGCGCCCACGTTCCCTATGACGAGAAGGCTGCGGCCGATCTCCGCGCGGCAGGCGAAGAGCCGTCGGCCCTTCACAACAACTGCTCGGGGAAGCATGCCGGCATGCTCCTGGCCTGCCAGGCCATGGACGCTCCGACCTCGAATTACATCGAAGCCGAACATCCCATTCAGATTCTCTCCCGCAGCACACTGGCGGACTTTGCGGACGTACCGGCGGCCGGCATCCCCACATCGATCGACGGCTGCAGCATCCCTGCGTTGCACCTGAGCGTGTTCCGGACCGCGCTGGCCTACGCCCGTCTGATGGCCAGCAGCCACGGCCCGGGCTCACCCGGCGCGCTGGAGCGTTATGCGAACAGCGCCAGCGCCATCGTCGAATCCATGACCACCCACCCGGAGTATGTCGCCGGCTCCTGGAGCATGACCACGGCGCTGATGCAGTCCTTTGACGGAAGGCTGTTGGCCAAGGAAGGGGCGGAAGGGCTCTACGCCATGGCCTTGTCACCGGAGCTGGTGGCCACGTTGACCGATCGCTTGCGCCTGTCTGATGATGGCGCCATCGGAATCGCTCTGAAGATTCACGACGGTTCGATCGCCCGGGCACGCAACCCTGTCATCCTGAGAACTCTCGAAGGCCTGGGCATCGATGTGTCCTCGCTCCCGGAACTGCAGCCGTATCTCGATTCATCGATCCAAAACGTCGTGGGCACCCGGGTGGGTGACGTCCGCGCAGAGTTCGACCTGGAGGTTGTATGAGAATGAATCACATGGACTCATCCTTTTCTGCTGTTCGCGCGCGCAGGGGTTTCGTCGCGGCGGTTCTGCTGACCGGAGCGCTCCTGGTCGCATGCCGGAGCACGGTCGGCGTGTCGCGGACCGAGGGTGGATTCGCTGAGGTATCGGCGGCGGTGGCATCGGAAATGATGCGGGACAGCCAGCAGGTGGTGGTGCTGGATGTTCGTCCCATTGCGGACTATCGCGGTCCGCAGGGACACATCGCCGGATCGCTCAACACTCCGTTCGACGCCATCGAACGGCAGATGCCGGAGCTGCTGCCCTATCAGAACCAGACCATTCTCGTGTATGGAGAAACCTCCACGGACGGCGCGGTCGCGGCGAAGTTGCTGACCGTGGCAGGCTTCCGCAACATCGTTCACGTGGCCGGCGGAATTCACGATTGGATTGCCAAAGGCTACCGGACGGTGAACGCGCAGTGAGGGTCCGGCGTCGCCGACTTGCCGGCCCTGTTTCACGCCGCTCCATCACCAGTTCAGGAACGCTCATGAAACGATTGCTTCTGGCCACCGCGGCAACCTGTGTTTCCCTTTCTGCTTCGGCCCAGTATCCGGAGATCGCTACTCTCAAGGCCTACGCGGCCCGTGCTCTCCCGCGTTGCGCCGGCTCGGTGATCACCGTCGAGCAACTCAACCGCGTCGGCCCGGCGAACTTCGTCAGCTACGGCGTCACGCAGACCTCCACCGATCCCACCTGCGGCAAGAAGCAGTTCTTCTTCTATTCACCGACGACGAAGCAGACTCTCCTCGGATCCATCCTCCCCCTTCCGAACGACGCACGGCCTGTGGAACAGAAGATCAC
>JBKJQB010000253.1:0-2510 GCA_046594105.1 Thermoanaerobaculia bacterium | reverse complement strand
TCAGTCGCCGGAGCGTACTGCCAGCTGGAGATCTGACCCTCCTCCACCGGCCCTCCTCCACCGGCCCGTTTTTCGTCTTTTGGTCGCTCACAATAACTCGCCGTTCCGCGACGTCCCAAATCTGCCGTTACGAAGTGTTGACAGCTCAATGGTTTGCGCCGCAGCGAAAAGCGAAGGTGTGACCCCATCACCGCTCTCTGCGTGAAACCGTTGACTCTCGGCTCGGTGTGCGATTGGGTGCCGCGCTCGCTTTCGTCATTGACTTGGGGTCAGGTCTGCAAATGGCTGCTGCCCGCATACCGTCCCGCCATGATAACCCCTGTCGAATGAATGGTTACCTCGCGACTGCGAGAAGCCAAGCGGAGACCTGACCCTCATTCGGCCCCCTTTGCTCAAAGAGTAGGGCGCATCAATATTTGTCTCTTCGACACCAGAGGTCATCGACGGGAGTCGCCGCGGGCAGCGGACCTGACCCCGCGAAGCTCTGCTAAGTTCGCAACGGTCTACGACCTGCGGGACCAATAGTAAGCATGTCCATCACGCGTGCTAAAGGCGATGACGAATCGAGAATCTTCGTAAGCCGCCATGCCGCACTGCTTGATGACGTCGAGTGTCACGCGACCTTTCAAACAGCTAGGCCAATGCCCGAGCGGCGGATCCAACCTCGGTTCATCGACGTTCGCTGCCTGCGCACAACCGGTGAATGGTGAAGACGCGGGTACGCGAAATGTCCCGATCGTCTCGTTTGAGTCGAGATTGTGAAAATTCTCCAAGTCGACAGCGGTGTCTGGTATACACGCCGGAAACCAACTCCGTGGACCGGCGCCGGCAGCGACTACGTCTCGATACGTCGCATAGCTTTCGTGGCGATCTTCGCCGCAACTGGCGGCACCAAAAGCAATGATCAAGAGCATCAGGACACTCAGCTTCTTCACGGTGCAAATCCTTTTGGAGCGAGTGGCCGACACCCCTGATCGCACGGCACGTTTGGCGGTACGTTTCGACCCCACTTGTTCGCGTCCAAGTCTTTTCGACAGTCACTCCATGAGTCGGGTATGGTCATCCGCTCACCCGATTTCTTCTGCTTCTTAACGAGGTTCCACGGGAAATCCAGCGCCTCACGGCCGACCCCGATGACCATTGAAACGATTATGCCGTCCGGGCCGATTCTCGTTGCCGTACAGTGCGCCATGCAGTGGTAGTAGTCGTCATCGCCGAAGAAGTTCTTCCGTTTCATTTCGTTGTAGAAGAACCACATCGCGCCGAGTTCCATCGCGACTTCGGTTTGATCATTGCTAAACAGGCCGAAGCGGTCGTCGTACCGAACAGGATTCTCTTCGACGTAGTCATACAAATCGGTCGTACCGAAAAAGCCCAACGGATCGGCCTGCGAATACCGCCCCCACCCGCCCCGATACCACCGGAAGATGTTGTAACTCCGCTCTGAAGTCGCGGATTCGTCGTACTCCTGTCCCGGCAGACGCAGCGGCTGGTGCAGTGTGGCTCCCGCGCGCGTGGCAAATACGTTCCCGTAGGGCTCGTACTCGGCGCGCCAGACGGTCGCTGCTGCGGAGTCGGTCTGCAGGATCGGCGTTCCGAGGTGGTCGTTGAAGTAGTAGGACGTGGTGCCTGTGGTGGCATCGATCTGGGCGAGCGGCTGGCCGCCGAACCAGATGTATTCACTGGCGATCGAAGGACTGGCGGTTGGGCTCAGGGCGGTTTCTGCGAGCAGATTGAGCTCGGGTGAGTAGAGTGAGTAGCGGTTTTTATCGGCGCCGGCAACGGTGGCATGAGGTTCCGCGAAGGACATGGCCGGGACAAGATCGAGTCTCATCAGTGATCGCCGTCTGACGGGGCGCTGCAGCCACCCGAAGATCCGGCTGACGAGGCTCTGCGGCTGCGCGGCTCCGACTCCTGAACCCTCCAGGGATGCCACCATCGACGCCGGGGGCTTTCGGTCGAGCCTCCCGGTGCCGGCCGGTTTCTTCCCTGCTCGATCCCACCAGGCCTTACCATCGGAGACGACGAAATCCATGCCGGTCAGGGTTGCTCCTTCGAGCCCGACAAGCGACGCGGGGACCTCCAGGCGGACCCACCCCGTCGCGCTCGGCAGATCTCCGATGCGCCTGCGGCTGGTCGTTCCGTCTGTTCCACCGGGAATCAGGTTCGCGCCCCAATACGCGCGGTGCTCCCAGTTCGCATCGCTCCACTGCAACATGATCTCCTGCGGCTTACTGCAGGGGTCCAACAGAACGTAGGCAAAGAGCGTGTCGCCGACCCCAATGGTGAGAGTCTGCGTGGCACCGCTGAAGTAATGCTGCGTGAAGCCGGAGCCAGTGAATCGAGGCTCGGTGTGCGATTGGGTGCCGCTCGCCTTCTGAGAGGGATCCCACGTCCAGATGCCGGAAGGCGAAGCCCCAGCAGGCACCGCGTCGTCGAACCAGACAACATCGCCGGGCGAGAACGAGGAAGGTGGGGGCGCGATCGGCGTGGTGCAAGCCGCTTTTCCT
>JBKJQB010000336.1:0-15433 GCA_046594105.1 Thermoanaerobaculia bacterium | reverse complement strand
CCCGCAGCTTGCCCTCGCGGGTGAAGTACTTGTTGAGTTTTGTGGTCAGCTCTCCCAGGTCTTCGATGCCATGCGCGAACGCAGTGAGGCGGGGATAGAGATCGCTGCGCAGGAAAGTTTCGCGAATGGCCTGCGTTGCCCGGACGGCCCGGACGATGAGCCACGACTCGTCGAGGTCGAGCACCGTCTCCCGATCGAAGAGTGCCGAGACGTCGATCAGTCCGGCCAGAGGGAGCAGTCCGTCGCGGAGATAGAAGCGGACCATCTCCGCCAGATCCGCCTGCGCGTTTTCACACTGGGAAAGGGTCGTGAGCGGCTTTCGGTCGGCCACGGCCTTTTTTCCCAGAGCGCTCTTCGCCTCCATGGCGATCAGCGTCAGGACGCGATCGAACTCCAGTGCCTGGAGCGGTGAGCTCACTCGGAAGGCCTAGACGTGGGAGGCACGCGAGCTATTCCTTGGCAAAAACAAAAGGGACCCACGCGATGTGGGTCCCCTTCGAGAAAAATGTTCGAGGTCGGATGCTAGTAGCCGGTGCGGCGGTCTTCCGCCAGCTTGCGAAGCACTTTCTTCCTTGCGGCAATCGCTTTTCGCTTCCGCTTGGTGCTGGGCTTTTCGTAGTGCTGGCGTTTTTTCAATTCCGAGAGGATGCCGGACTTCTCACACTTGCGTTTGAAACGCCGAAGCGCGTTTTCGAAGCTCTCGTCCTCTTTTACGTGTACCAGAGGCAATCTAATCCCCCCCTTCTCTTTCTTCGGTCCCCCATGGGGCGGCCATGATTGTAGGGATGGTGGTGACGGGGGTCAACGAGCCATCCGCGACGCCCTTGCAACGAAGCGCGACCGCCGTTGCATTCCTCGCGATGAAGACTTGTGTAAGTCACTGGAGAAGTGATGCTTCCGGCCGGTGGAGACGCAAATAACTGTGTAGGCCGGCACTCGGCGACTTCCGAACGCTGCTGCCCTCTTCCACCCGTTGTGGAAGTCCGATCCCGCTGCGCTCGCCAGGTTCTCAGAGCATCAAGTGCTCGACCCGGGAGATGATCGCGTCGAGGGCCACCTGGTTTTCCCCACCCTCAGGGATGATCAGGTCGGCGTACCTCTTCGACGGCTCGACGAACTCCTCATGCATGGGCCGGACGGACGTCATGTACTGCTCCACCACCGATTGCAGCGTCCGTCCGCGCGTTTCGATATCGCGCACCAGGCGCCTCATGAAGCGGATGTCGGCCGGCGTATCAACGAAGAGCTTGATGTCGATGCGCTTGCGCAGATCGGGCTCCGCGAGGACCAGGATGCCCTCGACAATGATGACCTTGCGAGGCTCCACGCGATGCGTCTCCGCCTTGCGGGAGTCGGTGGCGAAGTCGTACATCGGGACTTCCACGGAGGCGCCTTTGCGCAGCACGTCGAGCTGGCGAATGAGCAGCTCGGTCTCCAGCGAGTCGGGATGATCGAAGTTGATGCGATGTCGCTCTTCGGGGCTCAGCGCATCGAAGTTGCGGTAATACGAGTCGTGGGAGATCCATTCGATGCGATCTTTGCCGACGCGATCGTGGATCGCCCGCGCCACGGTGGTCTTTCCCGACCCTGTCCCACCTGCAATCCCGATGATGACAGGCGTCTTCACGCGCCGCTGCTCTCTTCGAGCTCGGCCTCGGTCATGAAGTCGCTTGAGTCATCGTTCCCGCAGACGGTGCAGACGATCGCGCCCAGTTTTCCATTGGTGAATTCGAACTGGTAGGTCGGGGTCTCGCACTGGAGACAGATCAGATACTCCGGCTCATCACCCATGGGGAGAGCATAGCAGCCAGCCCTCAGAACCGGCTACTGGCGAGCGCCGGCTGGTCCTGCTGCGTGACGGCCACCGCAGGTTGAATGAAATGCGCTTCGTTGGTCTGATTCTCGATCACCGACGCATAGGCGTAGGTATCCCGCGAACCGCTCTCCACCAGCACCGTGAAATCGTCGCCCTTGGTGATCAGAGGGAAGAGGCTCTGGATGGCCATGTGGGAAAGGGTGTTGGGCTGGAGCGTGATCCGCTGGACCGCAACGTTCCGCCCTTCCAGACGCTGCAGAGCGAGCGTGATGGGGGCTGGCCGCTCACCGAGATTGACGATCCCGATGTTGGTTCGGAAGGTATCGGTGAACGAGAGCCCGCGGAGCGCGCGCAGCGGCATATAGCTGTTGCCGTAGTCGATGGCGATCGGCTCGGGGCGGAACACCTCGTTGCCCCGCACTCCGTACACCGAGGCGGCGATGCGGACGGAGCGCTTCCCGAGCGTCTGCACCTGCATCGGCGACAGAGCGGTCTCCAGTCCGAAGGCCTCGGCAGCCACGTCGGTGAACCGCTGGGTGCTGTTGGGAGGCAGCGTCAAAAGGATGACCGGCGCCGCCATGGCAGGGAGGGTGAGGGCGACGGTGATCTCGTGATTCATGTCATTCACGAGATCGACGTCGGTTTTCCAGCGGACCCCATTCGCGCCGCTGACGCTTCCGACCACGGGCACCAGCACGGTGACGCTGTCCGACGGGTCCTCCGCTCCGGCCGCGGTCATCGCGGACAGAATCAGAGCCAGAGCGATCAGGGTTCGCGACATCTAACTGTTGGGACGGATGTTACGCCTGACTCGTTTCAAAGGAAGTGCGGACGGAGGAGCCGCCGGGCCACCACCAGGAGCTTCTGGAGGGTGGACAGCCGGAATCTGCGGTGGAGCACGGTGAGCGGTTCGCGCTCGATGTGAGAAAGCACTGTGGCGTAGATGCCGCCCATCAATACGGTCGGAAATCGGGCGTCCCCGGCGAGCTCATGCAGCAGAGGCTCGGAGGCCCGGAAGTACGACTTCGCCCGGTCGATCTGGAACTCGATCAGCTTTCGCATCGATTCAGATTCGGACCTGGCGATCAGATCGGCTTCGGTGACCCGGAAGCGCCGCAGTTCTTCGCGAGGAAGGTAAATGCGATCGCGTCCCAGATCGTCGCCGATGTCGCGCGTCACATTGGTCAGCTGCAATGCCGTGGCGAGGCTGCGCCCATGCTCGAGTGCGGCCTCGGTGCGATAGCCGAAGATGGGCAGTGAGAGATCAGAAATCGACGAGGCCACCAGAGTGCAGTAGTGCAGGAGCTCCTCGAAGGTCTCGTAGCGGGTCTTGACCATGTCCTGCCGGCAGCCGTCGATCAGTGCCACAAAGGCGCTGCGTGGGATGGGGAAATGCCTGAGGGCGTCCGCCAGCGCGATGGTGATGAGGTGGGAAGGGGAGCCTGAGTAACAGGCGTCCAACTCACGCTGCCAGTCGTCGAGACGGGTCATGCGCAGACGGATCGTGGACTCGGCGTCGGCGGGCGCGTTTTCAATCTCCTCGTCCGCAATGTCGTCGGCCCAGCGACAGAACGCGTAGACGGCATAGACCGCCCGGCGCTTTTGCGCAGGCAGAAAGCGGAAGCCCACCGAGAAGTTTGCGCCGTGCCGATGCGCCACAGCGCGGCAGAAGTCATCGGCCTCACCGATCGTCGAGGTCCCCGAGGTGGTCGGGGCGTCTATGGCACTCATGACAGGAGGTTCGCTTTCTCTGTCGCGGAATCTCCGACCACCAGCGGTCCCAGTGGGGGCACCTTGATCGCGGTGTCTCGCGAGCGGCACCAATGAATGCCTGGCTTGTGCATGCACCGGCCTTGGTGACGCCAGAAACGTCGCACCGCGCGGAAGAGGAGCGATTTCCACCAGGTCGTGGCGTGCCAGGAACCGAGGTAACGATGAAAGTCGCGGGCGATGCCGGCGCGGCGGACGAACATCGACAGGCCGAAGTTTCCTCCCGCTTCGTACAGGAAGCGGTTGACCAGGCTGGTCTCTTGTTTGGCCGACAGCGCGTCCGTCCAGAGCTCGTCGTAGCTGCGGTTCTCCAGGATGCTGCGTGCAGCGAGATTCCCGCTGGTCAGCGCGTAGCGGATTCCGAGACCGAACAGGTAGTCCTGAAATCCGGCGGCCTCACCAACGTAGCGTGATTGTCCGGCGGTGGCCTGTTGTTTCAGATGGAAGTTCATGTACGAGTAGCCGGTGCGGGTCTCTGCGGGAATGGAGAATGCGTGAACGCGCTGTGCGGCTGCCAGAGAGTGCTCGAAGTATTCGTCGATCTTTTTGAAGTTCGCAACAATGGCGCAGCCGAAGGTGGCGATGCCGTCGAGGATGAACAGATACGAATAGCCGCCTGGCGAGCGCTCGTGGTTGAAAAAGACGTCGACCCGTTCCTCGTCGCTGGACTTCCAGGTCATCTCCCGGGCCAGGCCGTCGGGGGTGGCCGGTCCGGTGGCCACGATGTCCGCCTGCTCGGGTGCCAGACGGCTGTTGAACATTACCTTCACGCCCAGTGCTCGTGCCTGAGCCAGAAGACCTCGATCCAGCGTCCCTTCCTCGGCGCCTCGCTTGATGAACCAGCCGAACGGCCGGTTGCTGCGGATCTTCCTGGCGCGGTCGCGATGATCGTAGAAGGTCGCCCATGTGGCAGGCTTGCAGTCGAAGTTCCGCTCGATCCCGATGCGCTCGAGAAACTCGGGAACTCCTTCCGTCTCCGAAGCCGCTTCGATGATCTGCAGGTCGCCGATGAAACGAGTTCCCACGTCGGCCTTCGCTTCGTGCACTTCGACGGTGCGGCCCGCCCGCGCCAGGGCGATGGCGGCGGCAAGCCCGGAGGGGCCAGCGCCGGCGATGCGAATGGGATCGAGGCTGCTCATCGGCGGGACATGGTATCGCGGCGGTGCGGAGAGCCTTCCGCAGCGCCGGCATCTTGCCGGCGTGAGCTCGCCAGGTAGCGCCAGCTGGAAGCCGACGCACCGGCCGGCAGGATGCCGGCGCTACAAAAGGCGGCGCTGACACCATTCTTGCTACGATCCCCACCGAGTGACCGAGCAGCCGTCGATGCAGTCCGTCCCGAAGAAAGGCCAGCCATCAGGTTTGCCGGACGCGGAGGTTGCGGACCGCGAGGTCGACCCGCGCGAAGCAATCCTCGAAGTGGAAAGCCTCCGCACTTCCTTTCCCACGGCGAACGGCCTGGTCCATGCGGTCGACAACGTCTCCTTCAATGTGCGGAAAGGGGAGGCGGTGGCGCTGGTCGGGGAGTCCGGCTGCGGCAAGAGCGTCACCGCGATGTCGATCATGCGCCTCGTGGCTCCGCCGGGAAAGATCACCGGCGGTCACGTCCGCTTCAAAGGGAAGGACATCGCCTCATTGTCGGAGCGGGAGATGCGCCACGTGCGCGGCAACGACATCGCCATGGTGTTCCAGGAGCCGATGACGTCGCTCAATCCCGTGTTCAAGATTGGCGCGCAGGTGACTGAAGCCATCCGCATTCACAGGAAGGTCTCGAAGAAGGAGGCGCGCAAGCTGGCGGGGGAGATGCTGGAGCTGGTGGCCATTCCCGATCCGGTCAAGCGGCTCGACGACTATCCGCACCAGCTTTCCGGCGGGATGCGCCAGCGGGTCATGATCGCCATGGCCCTCTCCTGCGATCCCGAGCTTCTCATCGCCGACGAGCCCACTACCGCTCTCGACGTCACCATCCAGGCGCAGATCATGGAGTTGCTGGCATCGCTGCAGGAACGCCTCGGTCTGGCCATTCTGCTGATCACCCACGACCTCGGTGTGGTGGCCGAGTTCTGTGAGCGCGTGGTGGTGATGTACACGGGCCGGATCGTGGAAGAAGCGCCGGTCCGCGACCTGTTCGCCAGGCCCGCCCATCCCTACACTCGTGGACTGCTTCGCTCGCTGCCCAGTGTGAGCGCCGGCCGCGATGCCTCGGCCAACCGTTTGCTCAACCGCTTGCCCACCATCGCCGGCATGGTCCCGCCCATCACCGCACTTCCTCCCGGTTGCAAATTCAATCCGCGCTGTCCCGATGTCATGCCCATCTGCCTCGGGCACGAGCCGGCGCGCATGATCGTGGGGCCGGGTCACGACGCCCGCTGCTATCTGCACGGCGATCAGGCCGACCCGGAGCGCTCATGAATCCATCAGGGCTCATGACCGGTCAGCCGGCCGCATCTTTCGGGTCGTTCTCACAGCGAGGTCCATGTGTCTGACGAGAAACCGTTCATCGGCGGCACCGGAACCGAAGCGCCGGTGACTGTCGGGTCGGCCGGCGAGATGCCGATGGGAACCGCGGTTGGTTCGGTTCCGCAACCTCGTCGAGAACAAAGTGACCGCGATGGCCATTCGCAGCTTCCTTCGGAACAGTCGGCTCCTCAACAGACGCCGGTCATCCCGATGGGGGACGGCGATCCACTGCTGATCGTCCGCGATCTGCGAAAGTACTTTCCGGTCAAGCGGGGAGTTCTCGGGCGGGTGGTGGCGAACGTGAAAGCGGTCGACGGCGTGACCTTCGGCATCGGCAGGGGAGAGACACTCGGCCTGGTCGGCGAGTCGGGCTCGGGCAAGACGACGGCAGGCCGCTGCATCCTCCGCCTGATCGAGCCGACCTCCGGATCGGTCAGTTTCGAAGGGACCGACGTTCTCGCGCTGGACTCAGGGGACCTTCGCAGGATCCGTCAACACATGCAGATCGTGTTTCAGGATCCCTACGCCTCGTTGAACCCTCGCATGACGGTAGGGACGATCGTGGCCGAGCCGCTGATCATTCATGGACACCTCTCGTCGGGCGACCGCGCCGATCGCGTAGCCGAGCTGCTGACGAAGGTGGGATTGAGTCCCGACTACCGGAAACGCTATCCCCATGAGTTTTCGGGCGGCCAGCGACAGCGGATCGGCGTGGCCCGCGCGCTGGCGACCAACCCGAAGTTTCTGGTTCTCGACGAGCCGGTATCGGCGCTGGACGTTTCGGTCCAGGCGCAGGTGATCAATCTTCTCCAGGATCTGCAGGAAGAGTTCGGGCTGACCTACCTTTTCATCGCTCACGATCTCTCCGTGGTCGAGCACATCTCCACCCGGGTGGCGGTCATGTATCTGGGGAAGGTGATGGAGCTTTCCCGCCGGCGATCGCTGTACGACGACCCGCTGCACCCTTACACGAAGTCCCTGCTCTCGGCGGTTCCCACGCCCGATCCCACCGTGAAGAAGCACCGCATCATCCTCAATGGCGACATCCCCACTCCGCTCAATCCTCCCAGCGGATGTGTGTTCCACACGCGCTGCCCCATCGCGCAGTTCCCGATCTGCAAGGACGACGTTCCGGCGCTGATCGAGCACAAGCCGGGACAGTTCGCCGCCTGTCATTTCGCAGGAGCTCCGATCCCGGAGTCGGCGCGCATCGCCAGGCCGGCAACCGGGAAGAAGTAGCTTTTCGTAGCGCCGGCAGCCCTGCCGGCCGTGTCGCGGGCATCCTGCCCGCGGGAGATCGCCGAAAAGCGCCCATCGGGCTGGAGCCGACGCACCGGCCGGCAGTGTCGCGCTACATTCAAGCGGTCCATCGCCGACGGCCGGGGAACGTTCGGCACCTTCGATTCAACCGATTCGACGTTTCGCTCAGCCGTTCGTAGTCCTTGCAAGCTCACGCATTAGAATGCCTGGTGGCCACTCGCCGTCCGGCCCACTCCCATCGAAACTCTCACCCGCCCGCTTCGTACAAGAGGCCTGTCTAGGAGGATTCCCACATGACCGCTGTCCGACGGTTGCTGATCATCGCCTGCGCACTGAGCGCCGGTGCTGTGTCGGCGCAGACAAAGAAAATCACAGCGACCGACGGTCAGCCGTCGCCCGGAACCGTCTCCATGGATCCGCGCACGGATTCCGACACTCCGAAGGGCCGCAAAGCCACGGTGACCGTTCAGGCGGACACGGACCAGGACAAGGACAACGCTCGTTCGCTGCGCCTGTCCCTGGACGATGCCATTCGAACTTCCGTCGAGAAAAATCTCGGCGTCCAGATCCAGCGATACGACTACCAGATGGCCGGCCAGAGCCTGCGCTCGACCTACGGCGCTTTTGACTGGTTTGCCACGGCAGACGTCGCGCATCAGAGCCAGCGATCTCCGACGATCTCCCGTTTCGCCTCGAACGGCGGACGGAACACCTTCGCCAACCTAGGTGTCCAGCAGTTCATCCCCACCGGTGGGACGTACAACCTCGGTTTCCGCAACTCCCGCGACGTCACCACCGGCGGCGGCACGTTCATCAATCCGGCCTATCGCTCCAGCCTGTCGGCGTCGTTCGATCAACCGCTGCTGCGGAACTTCGGAACCGACATCAGCCGCCGCGGAATCAACATCGCTCGCAACACCCTGGGCATCAGCCATGAGGCATTCCGGCAGACGCTGATGAACACCGCGGTCTCCGTGGAACAGGCCTACCTCGATCTCATCTACGCACGCCAGTTCGTGGACGTGGTGAAGGAGTCTCTGTTCCTCGCTCGGGACCAGGCGCGCATCACCCAGATCCGCATCGACGTCGGCGCCTCCGCGCCACTGGACATCCTGCAGCCCAACGTGCAGACGGCGACGGAGGAGGGAAATCTGATCGTGGCCGTGGCCTCCGTTCGCGACGCCGAAGACCGTCTGCGTCAGCTGATGCACCTCGACCCTTCGGAATGGGACCGCCCGATCGTCCCCACCGACTCCATTCGCTTCGTCCCCGTGCCCGTGGACATCGAGCAGTCGGTGGCCCGGGCCATGGAGCTCCGGCCGGAGCTGCGCGAGGCCGGCCTGATCACGGCGACGCGGAAGATCCAGTACCTCTACGCACGCAACCAGGTGCTTCCCAAGCTCGAAGCGGTCCTGAGCTACAACGCGGCAGGGCTGGCCGGTCGAACATTGGACATCGACCCGGTGACCAACCTCCCGACCGGAACGGCCACGACGACCAACTTCCCCAACGCGCTGAACCAGGTGTTCGGGAACGACTCACCGTCATGGTCCGTGGGATTCACCGTTGGAGTTCCGATTCTGAACATCGGCGCGCGCGCGGAGAAGAAGCGGGCAGAGCTCGACCTGGCGCAGTCGAAGACCAGCGAGCAGCTCACCAGGGAGAACGTGGCCGTCGAAGTGCGCAAGGCCTCACGCGACATCGACACCGCCGCGAAGTCGATCACCGCCACCCGGGCGGCCCGCGACGCGGCGGAGAAGAATCTCGACGCCGAACGGAAACGCTACGAGAACGGCATGACCACAAACTTCCAGGTCCTGCTGGTTCAGGGGCAGCTTTCCACGGCGCGAGTCCGGGAGATTCAATCCGTGGTCTTCTACAACAAGTCGCTGGCGACCTACCACCGCGTGGTGGGAGATCTTCTCGATGAGCGGAACATTCGCGTCGAGGAGGAAAAGGTCGACGAGCCGCAGCAATTCCGTGCGTTCGATCGCTATCCCTGGCTCACCTACGAGCATCGCCTGCGTCCTGAGGAAAGAAAATGACGGACATTCTCACCCCCGGGCCGGCTTCAGTTCCGCCGCCGATCCCGCCTGTCGCGGAACCGAAACCGAACTCGTTGCAGAGGATCTTCGGCGTGTTGTCCGCGCCGGTGCCGACCTTTGAGTCGATCGCCAGACGACCGGACTGGGTCGTGCCTCTGCTCATCCTGATGGTGATCTCGCTGGCGGCCGGCGTGATCATCGCCCAGCGCGTCGATTTCACCGCCCTGGCGCGCGAAGCCATCGAGACGAACCCACAGACCGCGAAGATACCTGCTGAGCGCCTGGACACGATGGTGCGCTTCAGCGCTGCCACGATGAAAGTGTTTGCCTTCGCCAGCCCATTGGTCTCGATCCTGGTTCTGATGATCGTGGCGGCCATCCTGATGTTCGCTTTCCGGATGTTCGGCGGCCAGGGCACGTTCCGGCAGGCCTTCTCCGTGACCATCTACGCCTGGTACCCGTTGCTGATCAAAAGCATTCTTGCGGTCATCGTCATTCTCAACAAAACGGCCATTTCCATCTTCGATCTTCAGAATCCGATTCTTTCCAATCTCGGTTTTCTGTTCGATCCGAAGACTCAGCCTGTTCAGTTCGCCCTGGGCTCGTCTCTCGACCTGTTCACCATCTGGTCGCTGGTGCTGATGATCATCGGATTCGCGGCGATTTCGCGACTTCCCCGGGCGCGAGCGGCCACCATCGTGGTCGTTCTGTGGCTGGTGGTAAAGCTGGTCTCGCTGATCGGGCCGGCGTTGCAGGCAGTCAGGATGCGTTCGTGAAGCGAGCCCTCATCGCGGCCGCCGCGGTGATCGTCATTGGCGCCATCGTCTTCTTCAGCATTCGCGGGGGAAGAAAGAAGGGTGAGAAGGTCTACGCCGAGGCGGTGAAGATGCGCGACATTCAGGCCGTGGTGGTCGCGCCGGGAGAGATCGATCCGAAGGTCAAAGTGAGCATCGGCGCGCACATCGTCGGGAAGATCGACCACTTGTACTTCAAGGAAGGCGATCCGGTTCGCAAAGGGCAGAAGCTCGTCGATCTGGAGCGGACGGCGTATCAGGCGCAATACGACCGGGCGCGCGCCGAGCTGTCCAACCGGCGCGTCGAGGTTGTCCGCGCCCGGGCCGCCCTGGCCACCTCGGAGGCGGCCTACGGTCGCGCCGTGAGCCTGCAACGGCAGGGGATCTCGGCGCAGGAATTGTTCGACCGTTCGCGCCTGGATCATGACAATGCGCGCGCCGGACTCGGTTCCGCACAAGCCGGCGTGCAGCAGGCCGAAGCGCTCCTGGCGCAGACGGCCACCGATCTCGCGCATACAACCATCCTCTCGCCCATCGACGGCAAGGCGGTCCAGCTCAACGCACACGAAGGGGAAGTGGTGGTCACCGGAACCATGAACAATCCGGCCTCGGTCATCGCCGTGATCGCGGATCTCTCCGAGATTCTGGTGGTAGCCGAGGTGGGGGAGACCGAAGTGACCGGCATCCGGGTAGGAGAGAAAACGAAGATCAAGGTCGACGCCATCCCGGACAAAGAATACGAAGGGCATGTCGCGGAGATCGGAAGCTCCGCGGCCGTCCGCCAGACCGGCGGATCGGGGATGCGCTACTTCAAAGTGAAAGTGGGAATCGACAACCCTGACGACCGGCTGCGACCGGGGATGACCTCCCAGGTCTCCATCATCACCAGCACTTCGGGAAGCGCGTTGTCGCTGCCGATCCAGAGCGTCGTCGAGCGCGTGCCGCCCTCTCTGGCAAAAGCGAAGGCGGACGAAGAAGAAGACGAGAGCGCGCCGAAGCGTAAGTACGCGCTGGTGGTCAGAGACGGCAAGGCGAAGCTGATCGAAGTGAAAACCGGGGTCAGCGACACCACGCACGTCTCCATCCTGTCGGGTCTGAAGGCGGGCGATGTCGTGGTCACCGGCCCGTTCCGTGTCCTCAAGAAGCTGAAAGATGGCGATCCGGTCGAGGTGACCAGGGACGAGCCGAAGAAATCGGCCAGTGAGGGCTCAAAATGAGTGGCAGCAGCGGACCGCATCTCATCGAAATGCGCGGCCTCACGCGTACGTATCAACTGGGAACCGAGGAGATCCACGCGCTGAGCGGGGTCGATCTGGTGATCGAACAGGCCGAGTATGTGGCGATCATGGGGCCTTCCGGATCGGGCAAGTCGACCCTGATGAACATGATCGGTTGCCTGGATCGACCCACTGAAGGGCAGTACATCCTCGACGGGATTCCGGTCGAGACGATGGACGACGACGAGCTGGCCTCCATTCGGAACAAGAAGATCGGTTTTGTGTTCCAGACGTTCAATCTTCTCGCTCGCACCACCGCCCTGGCCAACGTCGAGCTGCCGCTGGTGTACGCCAAGATTCCGCGCGCGGAGCGCCGCCTGCAGGCGGAAGAGGCTCTGGTTGCGGTCGGCCTCAAGGATCGGATGGGCCACCAGCCCAACGAACTCTCCGGCGGACAGCGCCAGCGCGTGGCCATCGCCCGGGCCCTGGTGAACAAGCCCTCGCTGCTGCTGGCTGACGAACCGACCGGCAACCTCGATTCGCAGACGGGACGGGAAATCCTCGACCTGTTCCGCGATCTGCACTCCCGCGGCAACTCCATCATCCTGGTCACCCACGAGGACGATGTGGCGCGGGAAGCCAAACGCATCATCCACATCCGCGACGGGCGCATTCAGGCGTAGTCTCAGCCCTTGGAAAGCGCCGGAAACGGCGATCGGACGGCAGCCATGTTTCTGGAAAATCTCACCATCGCCCTGCGCGCCATCGGAGCGAACAAGATGCGCTCCCTCCTCACCGTTCTCGGGGTGATGATCGGCGTGGCTGCCGTCATCGCCGTCGTTTCCCTCGTGCAGGGCATGCAATACAAATTATCGAACGACCTCCAGGACATCGGGTCGAACTATCTGGAGGTCTACCCGGACGCAGGGGAGAACCGGAATCCCTTTCTGCAGAAGTTCCCGGAGCTGACCATCGAGGATGCCAGCGCGGTGCAGAAGTCGGTTCCCTCCATCCGCCAGTTCACGCCGATCTTTCTGGGGAACGCGCAGACCAAGTTCGGCGACACCCGTCACGCCGTCCCTCTCCGTGCCGTCAGCGGCGCGTACCAGGAGGTCTTCAACATCTGGGTGGAGAAGGGACGTTTCTTCACCCCGCTGGATGAGGAGCAGAAAAAGCGGATCTGCACGCTCGGCCTGACCGCGGTGGAGAAGTTGAATCTCGGCAACGACCCCATCGGCAAGACCATCCAGATCGACGGCAACGGATTCACCGTGGTCGGGATCATGGAGAAGAAGGGCGGAATGTTCGGGCAGGATCGAGACGACATGGTCCTCATCCCGTTCTCCACCGCGTCGACGGTCTACGGCATCGACAACATGAAGCGGCTGGTGCTGGCGTTCCAGATGAAAACCGGAACCGATCTGGACATGGTGAAGGAGCAGATCACCGAGACCCTCCGCGGCCGGCACCATCTGGCCAAAGGTGCTCGGGATGACTTCAAAATCATGGCCCAGGAAGAGATCCTGAAGATGATCTCCAAGGCATTGATGACCACTTCGCTGGTCATGGGCGCCGTGGTGGGGATCGCCCTGCTGGTCGGTGGCATCGGGATCATGAACATCATGCTGGTGTCGGTCACCGAGCGGACCCGGGAGATCGGGATCCGCAAGTCGATCGGAGCGAGACGTCGCGACGTGTTGATGCAGTTCCTGGTCGAAGCGATCGCGCTGTCGGGTTTCGGAGGGGCGGTGGGGATCCTTGGCGGCTACCTGCTGGCGAACATCGCCCGGTTCGCGCTGAGCCGCCTGGTGGAGCTGCCACCGGTTCACACGCCGTTCTGGGCCATCGCCCTGTCCTTCGGCTTCTGCGCCTTCCTCGGCGTCCTCTTCGGCTTCTATCCCGCCGCCAAGGCCTCCAAGCTCGATCCGATCGAGGCGCTGCGCTACGAGTAAAGAGTCAGCGATCCGATGCCGGCCATCTCATGCGTGATTTCCGAAATGTGGAGCTGCCCCTGCCTGTTAGCGCGACCGTGAAGAGAACTCCTGCCGCTTTCTCTCTATCCGTCGCCGCGACCGTTCTGTTCGCTGCCAGCTCCATCGCCGCGACCATGCCGCTCTCCGCAGTACACAAAGGGATGAAGGGCTACGGGGAAACGGTCTTCGAGGGTACCCGGCTCGAGCGATTCGACGTCGAGATCGTGGGGGTGCTCCACAACATCGGGCCCGGTCAGGACCTGATCCTGGCTCGAGTCGATTCGCCGATGGTCAAGCGAGCAGGAGTGATCGCCGGGATGAGCGGTTCGCCCATCTACATCGACGGCAAGGTCATCGGGGCGCTGGCGTACTCCTGGCAGTTCGCGAAGGAGCCCATCGCCGGCATCACTCCCATCGAAGAGATGCTCAAGATGGCTCAATCGGGCCAGAAGGGGTTGAAGCTGCTTCCCGCAGCGACTCCCCGGATGTCGGGTGCGGAATTCCTTCGTGCACTCTCTGACCAGAAGGCTCCTGAGTGGTTCGAGAAACTGATGAAGGGCTTCGGCGTCGCCTCGCCAGCCAGCTCATCGACCGATGCCCGGCCCATCGCGGTGCCCCTCTCGCTGTCGAGTTTCTCGCAGGACACGGTCTTTCGCTTCGGCAAGTACCTCGACGCCATGGGGTTCGTGGCGGTCCCCAGCGGTGCCTCCTCGACGTCGACCACGGTCACGAAATCGGCAGGCTCGAAACAATTCGCGGCAGGCGACGCCATCGGCGCCGTGCTGGTGCGGGGAGACTTCAACGTCGCGGCGACGGGAACCGTCACCTACGTTGACGGCGATCGTGTCTACGCCTTCGGTCACCCCTTCCTGGACATGGGGGAGGTTTCGTTTCCCATGGCCAAGTCGGAGATCGTCGGCGTCCTTCCCAGCCTGGCCAGCTCGTTCAAGTTCGCGAACACCGGCGAAGTGGTCGGCGCGTTTCACCAGGATCGATCCAACGGCATCATGGGGTCCATCGGTGACCGCGCCGACATGATCCCGGTCGATCTGAGCGTGGAGGGATCGGGTCCCGTTCACAATTACCACGTGGAGATCGTGCGGCACGCGCAGCTCTCTCCGCTGATGCTGGCCATGGCGACCGACAGCGTGGTGGCCAACGCGCAGAAGGCAGCAGGCGAGCGCACGGTCATGCTCGAATCGGAGATCAAACTCAAAGGCATCGACGATCCGATCCGCCTCCGCGAAGGATGGGCCGGAGCGCAGGCGCGCCAGGCCATCCCGGCCTATCTCGCTCTGGTCGGGGGGTACGTGATGTCGAACGAGTTCCGGGCCGCCGACATCGAGAGCGTGAAGATCCACCTGCGTCACGACGACAATCTGAAAACGGCGCGACTGCTGGAGGCCTCCATCGTGATGCCGGAGTCGGGTCGCATCCACGCCGGCGACACGGTCAAGGTCCGCACACTGCTCAAGCCGTACCGCGGTGAAGCGTTCCTGGAAACCTTCGAGGTCAGAATCCCGGATGACCAGCCGGCCGGCAATGCCTACGTTCTGGTGGGAAGCGGATCGGTTCTCAACCAGGTCGACTTCTCCCTGGTCCCGCCCGATCCCCGCAACCTCGAGCAGGTGCTGGCCGTCCTGGGAAGGCTTCGGCCATCCACCGATCTGACCCTCGGTCTGTACTCATCGGCCGATGGCGCGGTGACCTCCGGCGTCTACCTCCCGGATCTTCCACCTACCATGCGCGCGGTGGTGAGCAACGACACCTCCAACGGCCCGCAGGCGCCGGTCCGCTATCACTCCGCTGCGCATCAGGCCCATGCCCTCGGCTACATCATTGAGGGCGTGATGAAGGTCGACCTCGACATCAAACCGCAGATCTAGGCACTCGGCGCGACGCTCCAACGGAGTACCGCCTTCGGAGCGCCGGTCACGAGTTCAGGATGACAAACAATCGAGTCAAGGATTTCCGCAAATGTCGTGAGAACTCCAATCCGCATTTAGTATCTTGATCGTTCGCCGTCAGCGCAGCTCAGACGACGGCGAGACCGGAGAGGCCCTTTCTGATGCGCATGACGTTCGCGGTCGTTCTGATGTTG
>JBKJQB010000187.1:0-5935 GCA_046594105.1 Thermoanaerobaculia bacterium | reverse complement strand
CGGCGCGCACGAGATCGCCCGGCGCGCGCGCGGCACGCCACGCATCGCCAACCGGTTGCTGCGCCGGGTCCGCGACGTGGCCGAGGTGAAGCACGAGGGGAGCATCGACGTGGCCATTGCCCGCGAAGCGCTGCAGATGCTCGAGGTGGATGAGTACGGACTGGACGAGGTGGACCGCAAGATCCTCAGCGCCGTGATCGAACGGTTCGGCGGCGGACCAGTCGGCCTCAACGCCCTCGGCTCCTCGATCGCCGAAGATCGCGGCACGATCGAGGATCTCTACGAGCCCTACCTGATCCAGATCGGATTCCTGCAGCGCACCCCCCGCGGCCGCGTAGCCACCCGGCTGGCCTACGCCCATCTGAATTACCCGCTGAGCGCAGCGCGCAAACAGAGCGATCTGTTTTAGAGCGCCCCGCTGCGAGGTTGGTACTGCCGACGTTGCCGTGAAACTCGCACTGGCAGGAGCGCTGCGCGCGCGAC
Organism: Thermoanaerobaculia bacterium; assembly: GCA_046594105.1. Taxonomy (GTDB): domain Bacteria; phylum Acidobacteriota; class Thermoanaerobaculia; order Gp7-AA8; family Gp7-AA8; genus JBDSGC01. The sequence continues at coordinate 5,452 of JBKJQB010000187.1, read as the reverse complement.
GCGAACGTAAGAAGATGACGCAGGCGCAGATGGCGAAACGTCTCGGCTCGAGCCAACCGCGAGTGGCGATGATGGAAGCTGGCGACGGCAGTGTGACGGTAGATCTGCTCGTGAGGTCGCTCTTCGCGATCGGGGCCACGCCGAAAGATCTGGCGAGGGTTTTGGCCGGACGTCGTTGACGCAGGCAGCTAACGGACGGCTCTGCGATTCAGTGGCCGCGCGGAGCACCAGCCGCGTCTCCGCGCTGATCGCCGAATACGATCGCGATCTTGATCGCGACCCGATGCTCCGGATCGCCGTCGATCATTGTGTCGACATCCTCCGCCGCGACCTGGTCCGCGTGCCCACGATCCATCGCCAGAGCTATCCCGGCGCGCAACCCCACGACTGACCGGCGATGTCGATATTCACGCGCTGGTATCGCCCGCGAGCGTTCCGCCGCGGCGAACCGAATCACGCTCCCGGGCGAGCAGGAATGCAGGATCGTGCGGCGTCAAGTCGCTTTCGATCCCGTCCAAGTGAACTTGACCGACCCAACCCAATCGCCGGCGGATCCTTTCGACCCGCGAAGCAGCTGCGGGGACCTGACCCCGACCTCGTCGTCAGTCCCGACCTCGTCGTCATTACCCCCCCGGGAAGGCGCCCAGCAGGCGCTTCTTGACATTTCATCGAACTAAAGTATATTCAATACATCATGGTTCGACAGAAGCCACGCATCTACACCATGAGCCGTCGCGCGGAGACGGCTGCGGAGACGCGCGCGCGCCTGATTGAGGCCACGGCGGCACTCCACTTCGAGCAGGGAGTCTCTTCCACTTCGCTCCGTGACATCGCCGGCCGCGCCGGCGTTTCGGTGGGAACGGCCTACCACCACTTCCCCTCGTACGATGAGGCGGTCCGGGCCTGCGGGCATTACACGATGCAACTTTATCCACCGCCGGATGCCTCCATCTTCGAGAACACCAGAGGGACCGCCGGGCGGGTCGCTGCCTTCGTCCTGGCCATGGGAAGCTATGAACAGAGCTGTCCCTGGATCGAGGGGATCCGGGCCGAGCGCAGCCGCTATCTGCCGATCGCCGAGGGGATCGGAGCACTGGAGAGGAATATGGCGCGGCTGGCGCGGCTGGCGCTGGAAGGAGTTCCCTCGAAGGAGCTCCCGCTTTCCATGCTCCTGGCTTTCACCGATGTGGCCGTGTTCCGCACCTTGCGCGAGCGCGGGCTCTCACTCCATCAGGCCTGCTCTTCCATCACCGGCGCAGTCCTCGCCTCGCTCCCGCCATCTGCCCGCCGCCGCGATGGACGCGCCGGCAAACCGTCTCGAAGGAGATCCTCATGATCGCGAACAGCCAGAGTGGCACCACCATCGACGAGATCGAAGCCGGCATCTTCCGGATCTGCGTTCCCGTTCCCGAGATGAACTTCTCCTTCAACCAGTATCTGGTGGTGGATGAGGATCCGCTGCTGTTCCACACCGGCCTGCGCCACCACTTCCCGCTGGTCAGCGAGGCGATCAGCAAGGTGATGCCGGTGAGCCGGCTGCGCTATCTGGGGTTTTCCCATTTCGAGTCCGACGAATGCGGCGCGCTCAACCAGTTCCTGGCTGCCGCGCCGCAGGCCGTTCCGCTCTGCAGCCGCGTGGCCGCGATGATCTCGATCGGCGACTATGCCGACCGCGCCCCGCGCGCCATGGCCGATCGCGAGACCCTCTCCCTCGGTGCACGGACCGTGGAGTGGTTCGACACACCGCACATCCCGCACGGCTGGGAAGCGGGCTATCTGTTCGATCAGACCAGCCGCACCCTCTTCTGCGGCGACCTGTTCACGCAGGGAGGTGCCGCCAACGCGCCGCTCGTCGCTTCGGACCTGATCGGACCGTCGGAAGGATTCCGCACGGGCTTCAGCCAGATGACCGGCTTCCCCGATTACTTCAGCATGACGCGCGACGCGCGCGCGCACCTCGACAAACTCGCCTCGACCGATCCGAAAACGCTGGCCCTCATGCACGGCAGCGCGTGGCAGGGAGCCGCGGGGGAAGCGGCCCAGATGCTGCGGACCCTGGCCGATCTGGTGAGCGCGTGACCTCGATATTTGAGGCGCATCGGTTGCCGAAGTGACAGGGTCGGCCGATTAGGATTAGGGCCCGGCCGATCGGGGTCAGGTCTCCGCCCCGCTGCGATTCCTCTCCACTTCCTCATTCTCACCCGCTACCGATCGTAGAGCGAATCGTGCCGAAGGTTCCATTCCGAGGGGTTCGAAAGGCGGGATTCTACCGGCGCTACCCCTTCAACGAGGCTTCGCTTGTGCCGAGGTAGCCTCGGTGTATGGCACGACCACTCCGACTTGAACATGCGGGCGCAACCTGGCACATTCACAACCGTGGCGTCGAGCAGCGCGACGTCTTTCGCTGCGATGAGGATCGCCTGGCGTTCCTCGCTCTGCTCGCCGAAGCCGTCAGGAGGTTCCGATGGGTCATCCATCAGTACTGCCTGATGACGAATCATTTCCACATCATCATCGAGACGCCGGAGCCGACCCTCTCGCGCGGGATGAAGTGGTTCGCCGGCTGCTACGTGCAGCGATTCAATCGCCGGCACAAACGGGTGGGGCCTCTGTTTCAGGGCCGCTTCAGCGCTCATCTGGTGGAGAAGGAAGCGTATCTGCTCGAGCTGATGCGCTACATCGCACTCAATCCGGTGCGCGCCGGGATGGTCGAGCGCGCCGAGGAGTATCGGTGGAGCAGCCACCGCGCGACGGCAGGACTCGAGCCGATGCCGGCGTGGATCCGGAGCGAGTGGACGTTGGCGAAGTTCGGCCCGGACGAGGCGACCCAGCGACAGAAATACGTGGAATTCGTTAACGCCGGTGCGGGCATCACGCCTGCGCCATGGGAGGCCGCTGTCGGCCAGCTCTTCCTCGGAAGCACAGCGTGGATCGAGCGCATGCGGTCGCTGATCGAAGCGAAACCGCGCAGCAGCGAGCATCCCTCGGCGCAGCGCTACGCCGCGCGGCCAAGGCCGGCGAAGATCGTGGAGACCGTGGCCTCGGTCTTTATGACGAAGGAAGAGGAGATCCGCAACGGCCACGGCACGATCGAGCGCCGCGTCTTCGCCTGGCTCGGCTGCTACGAGTCGATGTCGCGCCTCAGCGCGCTCGCGGCGGTGTTGCGATTGCGCAGCACCAGCCGCGTCTCCGCGCTGATCGCCGAATGCGATCGTGATCTCGCCCGCGACCCGATGCTCCGGATCGCCATCGATCATTGCGTCGACATCCTCCGCCGTGATCTCGTCCGCGTGCCCACCATCCATCGCGAGAGCTATCCCGCGGTGCAGATCCACGCCTGACGGCGACGTCGCTCGTCACGCGCTGGTATCACCCGCGAGTGTTCCACCGCAGCGGGCTGAATCACGCTCCCGGGCGAGCAGGAATGCAGGATCGTGTGGCGTCAAGTCGCTTCGATCCCGTCCAAGTGAACTTGACCGACCCAACCCAATCGCCGGCGGATTACGTCAACCCGCGAAGCAGCCGCGCGGAGACCTGACCCCGATCACGGATGGACCCCGATCACGGCAGTTCGCCGACCCCTCCCGCTCTGAGCGCGTCGAGGAAGAATCTGGTGATCTCCACCGTGGAACGGATCCGGTTCGAGGTCTTCCGCCAGCCGTGGCCTTCGTCAGGAAACAGGATGTACTCCACCGGGACGTTGCGTGCTTTCAGTCCATTGACCACTTGCTCCGCTTCCACCACCGGCACGTTGGTGTCGTTCGCGCCGTGAAGGACGAACATCCGCGCCTTGACCCGATCGAGGTGATGGATGGGCGACAGATCGTAAAGCATCTGCTTCTGCGTTTTCGGATCGCCGTACTCGATCGTGGAGATCGCGGCCATCCACGGCTGGCTATGCGCGAAGAAGGTCTCGAAGTTGACCACGCCGAAGAGGTCGGCGCCGGCGCGGAAGAGATCGGGGTACTCCGTCACGCCCGCCATCACCATGTAGCCGCCGTATGAGCCCCCCATGATTCCCAGTCGCGCCGGGTCGGCGATGCCACGGGTGGTCAGGGCGTCGGCCGTGGCCTTGATGTCTTTGACGCCATTCACCCGCAGCGGTCCGTTGTCCAGATTGACGAAGGTCTTGCCGAAGCCCGACGACCCGCGAACGTTCGGGAGGAAGCTTGCGATGCCGGCCGTTGCCAGCGCCTGCACCTGCGAGTTGAACGATGGCCGCGACTGTCCTTCCGGCCCGCCGTGGTAGTTGAATACGGTCGGGTAGGGCATCTTCCCCGATGCTGGACGATAGAGCCAGCCGCTCAGTCTCACTCCGTCATGCGCGGCGTACTCGATCAGCTCAGGGCGGACCAGCGCGGCGAGATCGACGCCAGCATGCGGGCTGAGCGAGATGCGGCGGAATTGAAGATCGGCAGTCGACGCGATCCAGACATCCGAGGGCGCCGTGGCGCCGGAAAGGGTGGCGGCAAGGCGATCGCCGCTGCGCGTGAAGGCCAGGTCGCCGAGCAGTTCCTGCGGCAGGCGTGGCGTGGCCACCGTCGCGCCGCTGGTCAGATCGACCATGGTCATCTCCGATCGGCCGGCCACGTTCCAGTTGAGTGCCCCTCGTGTGCCGGCGTCGTTGATTTCCACTGACTCGAGCTCCGCACCGGCCCGGGAGACGACCGTCTCCAACCGGCCGGCCTTCCCTTCCTGAATGCGCACTCGCTGCAGTGCGGCGAGATCGCGGCTGTCGTTGCCGGTGAGCCAGATGGTGTTGGCATCGGCGCCGAAACGGCCGGCGAAGGATGCAGGAGGCTGATGGCGTGTGACCAGCAACTCCTCGCCCGACTGCAGATCGACTCGATACAGATCGTTGTTGCCTCGGCTGATCAGGCGATTGATGAGTGCGAATCTGCCGTCCGCGCTGATGTCTGAGCAACGGCCGATGCCGCTGTTCCTGGCGATCAGTCTGGAGTCGCCGGTGGATACATCCACGAGGTAGTCGTCCATGGCATCGGCGGAACGTCGGTTGGAGGCGATGGTCAGGAACCGGCCGTCGCGGCTCCAGGCGTTCAACCAGTTGTTGTCGGCCCCTCCCGGAGTGAGACGGCGAAGGCCGGTCCCGTCAGGACGGACCAGGGAGACCTGCTCGTTGAGACCGCCGCCGGGCGCCACCTGCACGGCGAGCCAGTCGCCTGCGGGCGACCACGACATCGCACTGACCGGGTCGTCGAGCGCCGTGACCTGCTGGGGCCACCCGCCTTCGGAGGGAACAATCCAGACCTGAGGAGATCCGCTCATGTTCGACAACACGGCGATCCGTTTGCCATCCGGAGAGAACGACGGCGACGTTGTGCTGCCGATCTTTGCCATCCGGGCGACCGACGTTGCCAGATCGCCCGCGGCGACACTGGCGGCGGAGAGTGCGAGGGTCAGGGCGATCAGTGGGAGCGGTCGACGGATCATG
>JBKJQB010000153.1:0-8418 GCA_046594105.1 Thermoanaerobaculia bacterium | reverse complement strand
CGGGGAGAAGGTGCCGAAGGCGGACGAGGGGATCTCACCCGGCGACGCAGGACCCCTCATCCCCGCTTCGCGGACCTTCTCCCCGCTGCGGCGGGGAGAAGGACACTCGGTGGGGAGACTCCCGTTTCTACCCATCAATCGCTGCGCTTCCTGGTCAGTGCCCTCGCTTCGAATCACGCGCTCACCTGTCATCTGCAAGCAAAGGTGGCCGAGTGAACGCGACCAGGCAAAAATCGTGGCGGACGCTGTGCGAACCAACGCCGCCGGCCGTGCCGGCTGGCCTCCGGACCGAAAAGGCAATACTCTCCGCCGTCGCTACAACCCACTCCAAAGCGAGACCCATCCACCATGTCCATCCTCGTCGTCGGCACCGTCGCATTCGACAGCATCAAGACGCCGTTCGGAACCGCCGACCATTGCATCGGGGGCTCGGCAACGTACTTTTCGGTGGCCGCCTCCTTCTTCAGCGAAGTCGATCTGATCGCCGTGGTCGGCGACGACTTTGGCGAAGAAGACATGGCCATTTTTCATGGACGCAAGATCGGCCTGACCGGTCTGCAGAAAGTGGCCGGCGCCAAGACGTTCTTCTGGCGGGGCGAATACGGTTTCGATCTGAATGCGGCACAGACCAAAGAGACGCAACTCAACGTCATCGCCGACTTCCATCCGAAGCTGACCGCGGAGCAACAGAATCCGGACGTGCTGTTCCTGGCGAACATCCACCCCGAATTGCAGATGGACGTGCTGTCCCAGACCAGGCGTCCCCGCATCGTGGCCCTGGACACCATGAACCTGTGGATCGACATCAGCCGGCCGGCGCTGGAACGCGTGTTCAGCAAGGTCGATCTGATCATCATCAACGAAGGGGAAGTGCGGCAGTTCACCGGCGAGCCGAACATCATCAAGGCGGCGCGGATGATCGTGGCTCTGGGACCTCAGACCGTCGTGGTCAAGCGCGGCGAGTACGGGTCCATGATGATCACCGCCGATGCCGTCTTTGCCGCTCCGGCCTACCCGCTCGAGAATGTGTTCGACCCCACCGGCGCCGGAGACACCTTCGCCGGCGGATTCCTCGGCTACCTGGCTTCCCGGCGGGAGATGAACGACAAGGAGCTTCGCCGCGCCATTGTCTTCGGGAGCGTTCTGGCGTCGTTCACGGTCGAGAAATTCTCACTGGACCGGCTGCGTGAGATCACGCTGGACGACATCCACGAGCGCTACCAGGATCTCCGCTCGCTCACCCATTTCGACGATCACGGATCGTAACGCGGAGGCCCGGCCTCAGTACGGGCGCACGGAGCGCTCGTAGGCGGCGCGGATGCTCTTCACATACGCCTGGGTCTCGCGGAACGGAGGCACGCCGTTGTAACGCTGCACCGCACCGGGGCCGGCGTTGTACGCGGCCAGCGTGAGATCGAGGTCGCCCCGATAGGCGTCCAGCAGCTTGCGCAGGTAGCGCGCTCCACCGAACACATTCTGCCGGGCATCGAGAGGATTCGCCACGCCGAGAAACTTCGCGGTCTCCGGCATCAACTGCATGATGCCGCTTGCGCCCACGCGTGAACGTGCATTGGGGTTGTACGCGGACTCCCGGGCAGCGACGGCCGCCACCAGCCGCGGATCGACTCCATGCTGTCTCGCGGCGTCGACGATCGCGGCGCTCAGATACGCCGGCATCACTGCCGTCAGCCGCGCATCCGACTGGTACACCGCCGGACCGAACGGAGAGTAGTGCAGGTTGCTGGCGGATTGCAGCGACATCAGGGCCTGCCGGATGTTGCCGAAAAAGTGATACGCGGTGATGGTGCGGCCCTTATTCTCGATCACCACGCGGCCGGTCTGCTTCAGCCGCGCCGAGGGCACGTCGGCGGCGCTAAAGCGACCGTCAGCCATGGCGGCGGTAGCCACGAGAAGGGTGACTGCGGCGACTAAGACTCTCATCGGGGTATGTTTCTCAACGCGGGCCGAGGGGCGGTATTCCGGTACGATCGGGCCATGAACATGCGAATGACCGTGGCTACGCTATCCTTTCTGGCCGCCGCCCACTGCTCGATGCAACCGACCTCAACGAATCGTCCCGCAACCGCTGCAGTGGAAACGATCTTCGCGGGCGCAACGGTCGCGTCCGGCAAGGCACAACGGCCCGAAAGCAACTGGTCGGTCGTTGTCGCCAATGGAAAAATCCTCGCCCTGGGGCCTGACCAGGCGATGCGACGCGCACACCCGGCGGCGCGCGTCGTCGACCTCTCGGGCGCGACGCTGCTCCCCGGGCTCACCGACGCCCACGGCCACCTCTACTCACTCGGGCTGTCTCTGGACACCGTCAATCTCATCGGGGCGCGCTCCTACGAGGAGGCCATCGGACGTGTTCGGGAACGAGCGTCGAAAGCTCCCGCTGGCGAATGGATTCTCGGTCGCGGCTGGGATCAGAATCGCTGGGAGGGCAAAGCGTTCCCGACCTCCGCACCGCTCGACGCCGCCATCCCTGATCACCCGGTCTGGCTGCGCCGCGTCGATGGTCACGCCGGCGTTGCCAACCAGGCGGCGATGCGCGCGGCAGGAATCACCGCGGCCACCGCCGAGCCGGAAGGCGGGCGCATTCTTCGCGACGCAGCGGGCAATCCCACGGGCGTCTTCATCGATGGCGCGCAGCAATTGATCGACCGCGCCGTGCCCGCCCCTTCGTTCGCGTTGCGGAAAGCACGGGTTCTGGCCGCCGCGAAACAGATTGCCGCCAGCGGCCTGACCGAGATGCACGACGCCGGCGCGGACGACGACACCATCAAGGCCGTTCGCGAACTGATCGACGAAGGAAAGTTTCCCATCCGGGTCTACTCCATGCTCACCGACAACGCCGCGTTGCTCGATCGTTATCTCGATCGCGCCCCGATCATCGGATACGGCGGCCGTCTGACCGTTCGCTCCGTGAAGGTGTACGCGGATGGCGCTCTGGGAAGTCGCGGGGCCGCCCTGCTGGCTCCCTACTCCGACGACGCCGGAAACACTGGACTGCTGGTGACCCGCCCTGAGCACATCCTTGCTGTCTCCCGACGCGCCCGCGCCGCCGGGTATCAGGTGAATTCGCACGCCATCGGCGACCGCGGCGTGCGCAACGTTCTGGACGCGTACGAATCGGCCGGCGTCACGCCATCCGATCGCTTCCGCATCGAGCATCTGCAAGTCGTCGCCCCCGCCGATTTCCCGCGGCTGGCCAAGCATGGCGTCATCGCTTCCATGCAGCCGACCCATGCGACTTCCGACATGGGCTGGGCGGAGGATCGACTGGGAGCCGATCGCGTTCGGGGGGCCTACGCATGGCGCACCGTGCTCGACGCCGGCGCACGCCTGGCCCTGGGGTCCGATTTTCCGATTGAAGCAGTCAACCCGCTGTTCGGAATCCATGCGGCGGTGACACGCCAGGATCAGAGCGGCGCACCCGCGGGCGGCTGGTATCCCTCACAGAGGCTCACCCTGACCGAAGCGATCCGTGGCTTCACCTCCGACGCTGCCTACGCAGCGTTCGAAGAGACATCGCGAGGAACGATCGAGCCGGGCAAACTGGCGGACTTTACGATCGTGCAGGGCGACCTCTACTCCATGCCCCAAAGCGAGTTGTTTCGCGCCCAGGTGCGTTTCACCGTCGTGGGTGGCGACGTGGTGTACGAGGGCCGGTAGGCCGGGCCGGCACGGCCGGCGGCGTTGGTTCGCATAGCGTCCGCCACGATTTCCGCCGCCTTCGATGCAGATGTGCGGCTATCGGACGTTTCAGTCCCGTAGGGACGATTGAGCGCTAGCCCAGCGAGAAAGGCGAGTCCCGGTAGGGACGGTTGAGCATGTTCCTTCAGAGATGCTAAATCGTCCCTACGGGACTTCACTTTCTCGACATCAACTGTCCCAGGACTGAAGTCCTGGGCTATCGCTCAATCGCCCCCTCCGGGGCTTGGTCTGACGCTGATCGGAGCGCTCCCCCGTTTCTCACCATCAATCGCTTCCCACGCGCAGTGCCCCACCTTCTAATGACGCGCTCGCGTATCAATCAAAGGCGCGCTCAAGTGAACGCTGATGGGGCGAAAATCGTGGGAGACGCTTTGCGAACCAACGCCGCCGGCCGTGCCGGCCCTGGGAGCGACTTACGCTTCGCCCCACTTCAGCTTCGCGCGCAGCACGTCGAAGTAATTCTTGTCGGGCGATCGGATCAGTCGCACCGAGCTTGCGGACTTGACGATGCAGACCCGGTCTTCGCTGGTGATGGGCAATCCTTCCTGTCCGTCGAGCGTCAGAAAGATTTCCTGATTCGAGGTGGCGATGCCGATCTCCAGTTCCAGATCGTCGGGGAGAACGATGGGCCGGTTGGTCAGCATGTGCGGGCAGATCGGGGTGATGACGATCGCTCCCATGGTGGGATAGACGATCGGACCGCCCGCCGACAGGTTGTAGGCGGTCGAGCCGGTCGGCGTGGCCACGATCAGACCGTCGGCGCGAAACGACGACACGAAGACGCCGGAGACGCTCAGATGCATCTCCACGATGCGGGCCAGGGCGCTCTTGTTGATGGTGGCGTCGTTGAGCACGCGGAAGACCCGCCCATCGCGACCGGGACCCTGGACCGTGACGTCAAACGACACCCGCCGGTCCGCATGGAACTCACCCTTCAGCACCTGCTCGAGCACGTCCGGGAACTCTTCCACCCGCACCTCGGTGAGAAAGCCGAGAGTTCCCATGTTCACGCCGAGGATGGGGACATCGTGCGGAGCGTGCCGGGCCACCGAGAGCAACGTGCCGTCGCCGCCGAAGGTGATCAGCAGATCGGCCCCACGTCCGAGCTCCCCTTTCGCCGCACACGTGCCGCGATCATCGAGTTTGTCCGCGGTGGCGTAGTCGAGACAGACGTCATAGCCGCGACCGCGCAGGTCGCCGGTCACCTTCGCCGCGTACTCCAGCGCCGATGGCGAGGTGATTTTTGCCGAGATGCCAATTCGTTTCATCAGAGCGGGGTAAGGCTACCAGAAGAGCTCCGATCCACTGCCACAGGGTGCAATGTCAAGGATGCAGATCTTCGCCGTCTTTGGAGGCTTCGGAGCGCCGGCATCCTGCCGGCCGGTCCGCGGGCATCCTGCCCGCTGGAACTCGCCGAACAGCGCCGGCTGGAAGCCAGCGGACCGGCCGGCAAGGATGCCGGCGCTCCGTTCGCTCCGCCCAGAAGAACCACGAGGCGCACGTTCGCCCACTCATCAGCGCATCGCACTCCTCGCGGCCTCGGGATGACGGGATTTGCTCGACCACCATCAGCAGAGACCACCCCATGGACTGCATACAGGACCTGTGCAACACTGCGCACCCTTTCATGTGCGGGATCAATGGAATCTACGCATACCATCCGAGCGCGTCCCCGGTCGATCAGGATGAGTTGACGCGCACGCGCGAGGCCATGCATTCGCGCGGTCCGGACGCGGCGGGCCTGTGGTTCTCTGCTGACCGGCGTGTTGGTTTTGGACACCGCCGGCTCTCCATCATCGACGTCAGCGATCGCGCAAACCAGCCCATGCTCAGTCGCGAGGGGGACCTGGCGCTAATCTTCAATGGAGAGATTTACAACTACCGCGAGTTGCGTGAGGAGCTCGAGCGCGCTGGCGAGAGATTCGACACCACCTCCGACACCGAGGTGGTGCTGCGTTTGTACCGCCGGCGGGGCGCCGCCATGCTGCCGCTGCTGCGGGGCATGTTCGCCTTCAGCATCTGGGATGCACGCGACCGCACTCTTTTCCTGGCGCGCGATCCGTACGGCATCAAGCCTCTCTACTATGCCGACGACGGCCGGACCATTCGCGTGGCTTCCCAGGTGAAAGCCATCCTGGCGGGTGGAGGGGTTTCCACCACACGCGATTCCGCGGGCGTGGCCGGATTTTTTCTGCGGGGCAGCGTTCCTGAACCGTTCACGATGTACGAGTCGATTCGAGCCCTTCCAGCCGGCAGCTCCATGCTGGTGACGCCGGCCGGAGCGCAAGCGCCACGCGAGTATTTCTCCATCGCCTCGACGCTGCGGGATGCCGTTCGATCGAAAGCGACTTTCACCGACGAGGAGCGGCAGGACATCATCGGGCGCGCGGTCGCCGAGTCGGTGCGCTACCACCTGGTCAGCGATGTACCTGTGGGCGCATTCCTGTCCTCTGGACGCGACTCCAGCACCATCGTGGCCCTCGCTGCGGAGACCGGGACACCGTTGCAGACGGTCACCCTGCGGTTCGAGGAGTACGCCGGAACGAGCAAGGACGAGGCGCCGCTGGCAGAGTTAGTGGCCCGACGATATGGAACGCAGCACGCCACGCGCACCCTGACCAGCGAAGACTTCCGGATCCAGCTTCCCCGCGCACTGGAGGCCATGGACCAGCCTTCCATCGACGGATTGAACTCGTACTTTGTCTGTCGCGCGGCCGCGGAGCTCGGATGGAAAGTGGCGCTCTCCGGAACGGGCGGTGATGAGCTGTTCGGAGGCTACTCAACGTTTCGGATCATTCCGCAGTTCGTCCGCGCCTTCCGCATGTTCCGCCACATGCCTGCGGCGGCCAGAGCTTACGAGCGGATGCACGGGCGGGTGTTCCCGCAGAATGGTCGCTTCAGCCCCAAGACGGCGCACACCCTGAAGTATTGCCACTCGTACGAAGGTGCATACCTGATGAAACGCGGGCTTTTTCTTCCGGACGAGCTCGAGCAGGTGCTGGGGGCGGAACTGGCCCGTGAGGGATTGCATCGACTGGGAATGCTCGATCGCATTCGCGCCGTGATCACTCCCGATCCGGGAACCGCATTCTCCCGGGTGGCCGCCCTGGAGACCGCGCTGTTCATGCGCAACCAGCTGCTGCGCGATCTCGACTGGGCCAGCATGGCCCATTCCCTCGAAGTGCGCGTGCCGCTGGTGGATGCGTTCCTGCTGCGACAGGTCGCGCCGGCGGTGTTTTCCACCAGCAGGCGCAACGGCAAGTCGATGATGGCGCGCTCGCCGAAGACTCCGCTCCCGCAGTCGGTCCTCAATCGGAAGAAGACGGGGTTCACGCTGCCCATTCGCGACTGGCTGGCGGCGGAGCATTACGCAGCGCCGAAACTGTTCGGCATGCGGCCGTGGGCGATGTATCTCTACGATCGGAACATCGCCAGCACGTAGGCCGGCACGGCCGGCGGCGCTGGTTGCCCAAGGCTCCGCCAAGATCACGCTCCAAGACGTTTTGCCATGCGGGCTAGCGGCAGCGCCGCTGCTCAGCGGCCGACCGAGCGATGCCGCATTTGCGAGAGCAGAATGAAATTGACCGTGCCCGGAGTGGAGCCGGAGCTCGTCACCACCACCGTGGTGGCGTTGGCGAACGATCCCGCCGAGTTGAAAAACATCGTTCCATAGCGACCCCGAGGATCGATGGCCACCAGCTTGTAGCTACCGGGCGGCAGAACCAGATCGAAGGCGCCGTTGCGGGCCGTCGTGGTGGCGACGCGATTCCCGTTCATGGACAGTGCGCCAATCTCGATTCCTGAAAGTGCTGTCCGGGAGGGATCGACTACGGTGCCTGTCACGCGAGTTCCCTTGTTCAGCGCGAAGTCGACGCTGCGGGTGGTGTCGGTGCCGAGGTCGTACGCGGGCGCTTCTTCGAACGTCGCGGCGAGCTGGGGATATCCGGTGGCGTAACGGAGGGACGGGTCGAAGGCCACCAGCCGGTAGGTGCCGGCTGCCAGTCCGAGAAGATACGACCCGGAGGCCGTGGTGGTGACGATGGCGGCCAGGTTCCCGGCGGAGTCGTAGGCGCTCACCAGAATCGATCCGATGGCCGCTCCGGTCGTGGGGTCGAAGACACGGCCGGTGACGCGCGCGGAGCGATCGAGAGAGAGATCGACCGGAGCGGTGGTCTGGAAACGCAGCACGCTCACAGGAGTCGCGCCGCGAAAGGTGGTGGAGCTCGCATGAAATCGCGGAGCGTAGGTCAGCGACTCGTCATAAGCGCCGATGACAAAATCGCCTGGGGGCAACACCAGCTGGTAGCCGCCGTTCTGATCCGCTCGCGTCGAGGCCCGCTGGCTGCCGTCGGGGTTGTAGGCAACCACGACGATGCAGCAGATCGCTGTTCCCGTCGCGGTGACCCGCCCGCTCACGAAGCCTCCCCGCTCGGCCTCCAGCGAGATATTCGAGAGCGATTGACCCGGAGCCACGGTCACTCCTGGCGTTTTCTCAAATGAATTGGCGCCGGCGTAAAAGGCTGTCGCGTAGCCGCGCGCCGGGTCCGCAGCGAGCAGTCGAAAGGTCCCGTCCGGCACGATCAGTTCGTAGCGCCCCAACCCGTCCGTGACTGCCGAAGCGACCAGAGCTCCTTCCGCTGTGTAGGCGCTGACGATCAATCCCGACAGTGGAGCATGGGACTGCCGGTCGGAGACGATCCC
>JBKJQB010000132.1:0-31599 GCA_046594105.1 Thermoanaerobaculia bacterium | reverse complement strand
CACTCCGGATACGGACGCAGCGGCCGCAGCCACCGCGTCGTAAACCTCCGCGCGACGTCCTTCAGAAATGTTCGGAACGCATTCGATCAGCTTCATGATCGGATGCTAGCAAGGAGTACAGGAAGGGTGGGAGGAATCCGGCGGTCAGGGCGGTCCTGCCAGCAAAGCGAAGGTGGCGCGCGCATCCCTGCCGGGGCCGTCGCGTCCTCTTTCCGGCGCTTCCTGGCGAGATCCCGCCGGCAAAGATGCCGGCGGACCAGCCGGCAGGATGCCGGCGCTCCGAGGCAACTAGGCCTACCGCAGCAATCGGCCGCCATCGACCGGCAGGGTCACGCCAGTGATGTAGTCGCTCGACAGCAGGAACACCACCGCGGCCGCGACATCATCGGGCGACCCCGCCCGCCGCAGCAGGATCGGCTCGATGGCCTGTTGCTCCAGCGTCTTGTCGAAATCTTCCGGAAGCAATACCGGTCCGGGTGCCACTGCATTCACCAGCACCAAAGGCGCGAGAGCTCGGGCCAGCCCCTTGGTCAGGGCCACCACCGCCGCCTTGCTCATGCTGTAGGGAAGGTACGCAGGAAACGGCAACGTCGCCGCGATGTCGGCGATGTTCACGATCCTCCCCCACCCGCGGTCGCGCATCCGCACTCCCAGCTCCTGCGAAAGGAAGAGAGGGGCCCGCGCATTCAGAGAGAAGGTCTCCTCGAAATTCTCCCAGGTGATCGCTCCGAACGGCTCGCGGATGAAATTCGCGGCGGAGTTGACCAGCAGATCGATTGCAGGAATGGTTTCCAGCAGCCCATCGATGCCCGCGCGCGTGGAGAGATCGGCGGCGATCACGTTCGACCCTTTTGCGGTCCGCGACGTCACATACACCGTCGCTCCTGCGTCGGCGATCGCCTCGGCCACCGCGGCACCGACGCGTCGTGCTCCACCGGTGACCAGCGCCGTTCGCCCCGCGAGCGGTTTCATGTCGGCTCCTCCCCCGTTTCGCGAACCGAGAGCCAGCTTCCGATCAGCCCGGCCAGCATGCCTCCGCCGATCATCGCTGCAATCTTCGTCCAGGGAAGGAATCCGTTGAAGAGGAAGCCCCAGACGATGGAGTTGGCGGGCGCCAGAAAGTGCCGCACCGAGAGAAATCCACCGAGGAGAAGTGCGACGGCAAGCATCCCCCCAGCGAGTCCCTGGAGGACTCCCTCGATCAGGAATGGACCTCGGATTATGCGTTCCGTGGCTCCCACCAGACGCATGATATCGATCTCTTCGCGGTAAAGAAGCATGGTCAGTCGGATCACGTTCGCGATGGTGAACGCCGCGGCAACCGCCAGCAGACCGCCGGTGACGATGCCGATCAGATTGATGAGACGGATCAGGCGCTTCAGCCTCTCGATCCATTCCCAGTCGAACTGCACCTGTTCCACGCCAGGAAGCGACTGCATCGCGGCAATCTCCTGACGGAACCCTGGCGTGGCCACCACCCGGGGAGCGACCTCGCACTCGAACGACGGCGGGAAAGGGTTCTCCTCGAGTTGGGTAAGGATCTCGGACATGCCGCTGAACGACTGGCGGAACCGGGCCAGCGCTTCCTGTTGTGAGACGAAGCGGCGCCGGGCAAAATCGGGATGCACCTTCAGATAATCGGACACCGCCGCGATCTGCGCCGGCGTCGCCTCCGGCTCCAGAAACACTTTCACCCGCGACTGCCCCTGCGCCTCCCCCACCGCGCGGCTGAGGTTTTCTGCCAGCAGGAGAAACGTGCCGACGATCAGCAGGGACATGGCGATCATGGAGACGGCCACGAAACTGTTTCTCTTGGAGACCCAGATCCGCCGGATGGCCTCACGAAAAAAATAGGAGAGCGTGCTGCGCGGTCGCTGGTCGTCCGAAAGCTCGCGCGGCATGATCACGCATTGTACGGGAGTGATTTTGTCATCGGGGTAGCCAGATCAGGATGACCGATTTCGCGGGGTGAGCTGTCGCAAGTGCCCGCCGGCAAAGATGCCGCCTTCCGAGATGCAAACGGATTTCCGCTGCGTTCCGTGTTGCTCCTACTTCTCGAACTCCCAGGCGATCTTCTTCAGAACGCGATCGGCCCGCTCGACGAGCTGGACGATGTCCTTCTTGGCATGGGCCGCCGAGAAGAACGCGGACTCCAGCTGGGAGGGCGGCAGGTACACCCCTTCCGCCAGCATGAGGTGGAAGAAGCGCGCGAATTTCTCGCGGTTCGACTGATTGGCGGACTGGTAGTCGGTGACCGGACCTTCGGTGAAGAAAATCGTCCACATGGAGCCGACGCGGTTGAAGGTCACAGGCACACCGTGACGCTCTGCCGCCCGACGGACGCCGTCCTGAAATTCCGCCGACCGCTCCTCCAGATCGGAGTAGATCGAAGAGTTCTTCAGCACGCTCAGAGTCGACTTGCCCGAAGCCACGGCCACTGGATTGCCTGACAGCGTACCGGCCTGATACATCGGTCCCAGCGGTGAGACATGCTCCATCAGCGAGCGGGAGGCTCCGTAGGCGCCGATGGGCATTCCGCCGCCGATGATTTTTCCGAGGGTGGTGATGTCGGGCCGGACGCCATACAGCGTTTGCGCGCCGCCATAGTTCACACGGAAGCCGGTCATCACTTCGTCGAAAATGAGTAGCGCGCCGTGCTCGTCGCAGATCGTGCGCAGGCCTTCGAGAAATCCGCTGGCCGGGGGCACGCAGCCCATGTTGCCTGCCACAGGCTCGACGATGATCGCGGCCACCTCATCGTTCATGGCCTCACGGACGGCATCCAGATCGTTGTAGGGAACGCTCAGCGTCAGCTTCGCTACTTCCGCCGGAACGCCCGCCGAATCGGGAACCTGAAACGTCGCGCCGCCCGATCCTGCCTTGACCAGCAGCGAGTCGACATGACCGTGGTAGGCGCCGTCGAACTTGAGAACTCTCGTTCGTCCAGTCGCGGCGCGCGCCAGGCGCAGTGCGCTCATGGTCGCCTCGGTTCCGGAGTTGACCAGACGCACCATCTCGATGGAGGGCACCGCCTGCACGATCATCTCCGCCAGCTCGATTTCGCCGAGAGTCGGCGCGCCGTAAGAGAAGCCGCGGGTCGCTGCTTTCTTCACCGCCTCCACCACATAGCGGTGGCCGTGCCCGAGGATCATCGGCCCCCAGGAGCCAACGCAGTCGATGTACTGGATGTTGTCCGCGTCGAAAATACGCGATCCCAGGGCCTGGTCGATGAACAGAGGGGTGCCGCCGACGCCCTTGAAGGCACGTACCGGGGAGTTGACGCCACCTGGGATGACTTCCAGCGCGCGTTGAAAGAGAGTCTCGGAGTTCTTGCCCATGAGGCGGGGGATTATACGAGGGGGCGGAAGGATCTGATCGGTATCGGCCCCGCGGCGCGGCTGGAGCGCCGGCATCGTTGCCGGCTGGTGCCTGGCGAGATCCCGCCGGCAGAGATGCCGGCGGACCGGCCGGCAGGATGCCGGCGCTCCAAAAGAGCGCAGGTTTCGTCGTGGACTGTCCACTACCGGGACGCCGCGACGGACGCGGCGCCCCATGGACATCAGAACGCGTCGAGGATGTGGGCGATGTCTTCGGCTGCAGCGTGGATGCTGTCGCGCATCACCTGCTGGTCGCTGCCACCGCCGAACTTGAACGAACCGGCGGACCGCCGCTCCTGGGTGAAGCGAGCGACCACTTTGCCGCTCGCAGCGTCGACCAGGTCGCAGCTGATCTTCGTGCCGGAAGCACCAGCTCCAAATCCGCCGATGTATCGCTTGGTGCGTGAACCAGGGCTGAGCGACTCGACCTTGCCTCGCACGATGAGCGTTTTCGCGCTCTTCGGTGTGCCGGTGGCTTGCTCCACCTTCGCGTGCGCCTTCAACTCGCCGCGTAATGCTTCAATCAGCGTCTCCGTGTAGCTGTCGAGCACCGTTTTGATGGTTGCGTAGGAGCGATCGTCTTTCTCGGGCATGGGAGTGGACGAGGTATCGAAGGGCTTGACCG
The DNA here is from genome assembly GCA_046594105.1 of Thermoanaerobaculia bacterium. Classification (GTDB taxonomy): domain Bacteria; phylum Acidobacteriota; class Thermoanaerobaculia; order Gp7-AA8; family Gp7-AA8; genus JBDSGC01. Next base: position 27,597 of record JBKJQB010000132.1, on the reverse strand, counting down.
CGATGGTGTCGTAGTCGCTGATCTTGAACGTCTTCACGATCTCGATCTCGTCGATGTCCCGGCCCCACTGCTTGTACGTGCCAGGAGCGGTGCTGGCCGGTTTGCTGCCACGAGCGTGAAGATCTGGAACGACGCTGAGGGCAAGGCCGACGGCCAGGCCAACCATTGAGGCGGTTCGCAACTTGTTCATTGATTCCTCCTTGATTTTTAGAAGAAGAATTATCGCAGATTCGACCACCCGTCTCCGAAAAAGAACAACGAGAAGCCTCGCATGCGAGCCCGCGGAGCGCGCGGCAGAACAGGACTGGAGATTGGATCGCGGGCCGACTTCGTTGCTCTTCTGTCGCCCGCTGGGCGGGCTCGTTTCTGACTGGGCTCCGCAATCCCCCCGGCTGGCGCCGGGGGCTACATTCTTGCGCCCGCTGTCGCGGGCTGATCGCGAACAGATCTGAGTTTCCTTGCCCCTTGATTCCAGCAGCCGTGTTTCCGCGCAAACCGAGGCGAAGCCTTGGGCAACAAACGCCGCCGGCCGTGCCGGCTAGTAGGCGTTCTCGTGACGCAGGCCGTGCAGCACGGTCATGAACAGGATCTTCAGGTCCAGCATCAGCGACCAGTTCTCGATGTAGTACAGATCGTGCTCGATCCTCATGCGAATGGATGTATTGCCTCGCCAGCCGTGCACCTGCGCCCAGCCGGTGATGCCGGCGCGTACTTTGTGGCGCAGCATGTAATGCGGAAACTCGGCGCGGAACTGCTCCACGAATTGCGGCCGTTCCGGACGGGGGCCGACAACGCTCATGTCGCCGAGTAAAACATTGAAGAGCTGCGGCAGTTCATCGAGCGACCAGGCGCGGATGAGGCGCCCCAGGCGCGTGCGGCGCGGGTCGTCGCGCTCGGCCCAGCGCGCGCCACCCTCCGCCTCTGCCCCCACCCGCATCGATCGGAATTTGAAGATGTCGAACGACTTCCCATCGAGGCCCATGCGCACCTGCCGGTAGAACACCGGCCCGCGATCATCCAGCCAGATGGCCAGCGCGACGATCAGCATGAGCGGCGAAAACACCAGCAGCGCGACGGCAGCCACCAGCAGATCGAAGCCACGCTTTCCGAAGCGACTCCAGCCTTCCAGCGGCGTTTCGGACAGGTTGATGGTGGGAAGACCGTCGATGTCCTCGACCCGCGAGCGCAGCACCATGAACTGCAGGAGGTCGGGAACGACGTGGATGGATACGCAGCTTCGCACCAGCCGGTCCAGCAGCGCCATCATCGCTTCGGAAGAGGCATGAGGCAGCGCGACGAACACGTGATCGACGGCATGCTCCTGGATGACCGTCTCCGCGTCGTCGACCCGGCCGAGGCAGGTCAGCCCTTCCAGTTCGCTCTGTTCCCCGTTCCGCAGATAGCCGGCGATGCGGAATCCGAGCTCGTCGCGGTGCGACTGAATCCGCTCGACGACTGCGCGCGCCAGCTCCCCGCTTCCTGCAATCAACACCCGGTCCAGATCCTTGCCGGCTCGGTGGCGCCCCTCCACGATGGCTCGCACGATGACCCGCCCGAGGATCGCGAAGAGCATCGCGCAGACCATGAAGATGGCCAGCGTGGCCCGGGAGTAGAGAACGTCCGGATTCCCCGGCCGCACCCACAGCAGCACGCCCGAGAGCACTACCGTGGCCACCACAGACCCGATGGCCACCGAGAGCCACTCGTCCGCTCTGGAGCGCGTGGGCCGGATGCGATACAGCCCCTGCACGGCGAAGGCGAGCGGAAAGACAATGGTCACGATGGGCAGGACATGCTCGTAGGTGGAGAGATTCTGGGCGCCCTTGGTGACCGGGATGACTTCCAGACTGAAGCGCAGAAACCAGGCGCAGAGCATGGCCAGATTCGAAGCCACCGCATCGTTGATGAGGTAGATCGACGCCAGCGCTCGATGTTTCTTCTCGATCAACTCAGTACCTGCCGGACCGCCTGTTCCATCGCGCCCAGAAACCGCGCCCGGGAGAAGGTGGCTGCGTGCGCGCGGAGGGCCGCGCGATCCCACTTCACCGACTCCATTTCCTCGAGCGCCCGCTGCAGCGAGTGTACCGCCGCCGTTTCGAAAAAAATCCCGGTCCGGCCGGGCACCACCGTATCGAGAACCCCGCCCGCACCCTGCGCGATCACCGGCGTCCCCAGCGCCATGGCCTCCAGCGGGGTGATGCCGAAGTCTTCGATGCCCGGCAGGATCAAGCTCCGGGCCCGGGCCAGATGGTCGATGATCACCTCCCTCGATACGGGACCGGCAAACTGAACGTTGGGACCGCCGGCGTCGGAAAGAGCCTGCCGGAGCGGCCCGTCTCCGATCACGATCAGGCGCCGCCCGCTCTGGCGCGCCGCGGTCACCGCCAGATCGATCCGCTTGTAGGGAACGAGCGCCGACACGATGAGGTCGAAATCCTCGCGGCGTTCCGCCAGCGTGGGCGAAAGAAACGCAGGATCGACAAAGGGATGAATGACCGTCGACTGGCGACCATAAGAATCACGGATGCGATCGCGTACGAAGGTCGAGTTCGCAACGAATTGCGTCACTCCCTGCGAGCTCCGCACATCCCAGCGCCGCAGCCATGCCGCAACGGGGCGTAGTGCCAGGCGCTTCACCCCCGACGGAAAGTAATCATCGAAACGGTCCCACACATACCGCATCGGCGTGTGGCAGTAACAGAGGTGCGGCCTGCCGCCCGTCCTCACGCCCTTGGCCACGGCATGACTGGAGGAGATGATCAGATCGAAGCGATGGAGATCCCAGCTGCGAACGGCCATCGGAAACAACGGGAGCAGGGTGCGGTAGTCGGGGACGATGCGGGCCAGTCTCTGCAACGGTGAGGTGCGGATGTCCCTCGCTTCAATGGCCGGCGACACCGTTCCTGGGAAATGGAAGAGCGTGAACAGCTCGGCCTGGGGAACCAGCTCCAGGATGGCCTCCAGGACCTGCTCTCCTCCGCGCATTCCGGTCAGCCAGTCGTGGACGACCGCCACGCGGCCCCACGAACGCCCCACGCCCGGCGCGTCGTTCATGGCTTCGGCGTCCGCGCCTCGGGGGTGGATGCCAGCGGATACTCGTCCTGCTCCGCGCACGCATTGCAGATGTGATCGTTCCGCAGGTACTCCTCGGCAGAGACCTCGGCCAGGCAGCGCACGCAGAGGTGATGGCCGGTTCGCTCATCAAGCTTGCGCGGAAGCGGCTCGTCGTGCATCGCTGCGCGTTGTAGCACGCAGGGTGTGGGAGATCCAGCGCCGCGACGCGGGTGTGGCCCAGGCTGCACCCGGCGTAACCAGACATCCAGGGAATGAGGAGTTGTTACCATCAACAGGGAGGCAAACATGATCCAGGTCAGAAAATCGGGGGATCGAGGTCATTTCGATCACGGGTGGCTCAACACCTTCCACACCTTCTCCTTCGCCGAGTATCACCATCCGAAGTTCATGGGATACCGGTCGCTGCGGGTGATCAATGAAGACCGCGTGCAGGGCGGCCGCGGATTCGGGACCCACGGTCATCGCGACATGGAGATTCTGTCGTATGTCCTGGAGGGTGCGCTCGGACACGGCGACAGCATGGGCACGGGCTCGGTCATCCGTCCCGGTGACGTGCAGCGGATGAGCGCCGGAACCGGAGTGATGCACAGCGAGAAGAATGCATCCGACTCCGAGATCGTGCATTTCCTGCAGGTGTGGATCGAGCCCGATCGGCGGGGAATCACTCCGGCCTACGAACAGAAGACGTTCCCGCCGCAGGAAAGCGACGGACGTCTTCGACTGGTGGCCGCGGGTGACGGACGTGACGGAGCGCTGACCATTCATCAGGACGTCGACCTCTACAAAGCCACCCTGCACGATGGCGCGCCCATCGACTTCGCGCTGCGAGCCGGTCGCTACGGCTGGATTCAAGTGACCCGCGGATCGGTCAGCATCAACGGGCAATCGCTGGACGCCGGCGATGGTGCTTCGATCGAGAAGGAGACCTCGCTGCGAATCGAGGGTGAAGGCGAGCTCCTGTTGTTCGATCTCAACTAGCCGGCACGGCCGGCGGCGCTGTTTGCCCAAGGCTCCGCCAAGATCACGCTCCAAGACGTTCTGCCGTGCCGGCATGGATCGTCATTCCGAAATGGGACGGGGAAGAAGCGCATGGCAACATCTCGTCATCCGGAGCTCGTGAACGGTGCGACGCCCGTGATGGCGTGATGCACAATCTCGTCATCCTGAAGCCGCGAAGACGGCGAAGGATCTGCAACGTCGCTGGCGCAAGTCGGCTTCATCCCCGTGATTGCAGATCCTTCACTTCCCGCCCGACCACCCGCGCCGTTCAGGATGACGGCGCTTTGCTCGGTTGCCAGGACACGCGGGGAAGAAGGGCTCTCGATCGTCTCAAACGATATTCTGTCGACGATGAAGCGCTCGGAGAAAGCGGTGCGGATCGGGAAAATCCTCGATGAGCTGTATCCCCATCCTGCCATCCCCCTGCAGCACAAGGATGCGTTCACGTTGCTCACCGCGGTGATGCTTTCCGCGCAGACCACCGACGCGCAGGTCAATCGGGTGACACCGGGGCTGTTCGCGCGCGCCTCCACGCCCGCCGCCATGGCCAGGCTCAGCGACGCCGAAATCCTCGCCTGCATCCGTAGCTGTGGCCTGGCCCCGACCAAGGCCAAGAACCTCCGCAGACTGGCTTCCGCCATTGCCGAAAACCACGGCGGCATCGTGCCCGCGGACCTCGACCTGCTCGAGGAGCTTCCGGGGGTGGGTCACAAAACGGCGAGCGTGGTGATGTCGCAGGCCTTCGGCGTCCCGGCCTTCGCAGTGGACACGCACATTCACAGGCTCGCCAACCGATGGGGACTGACCAGAAGCACCCGGGTCGACCAGACGGAGCGCGACCTCAAGAAGCTGTTCCCGCCGCACCAGTGGTCACGACGCCATCTGCAGATGATCTACTTCGGTCGGGAGCACTGTCCTGCCCTCCGTCACGATTCGCAGGGGTGCCCGGTCTGCTCGTGGGCCGCCTCAAGGTCCAGAAAGGCCTGAATGACCACGGCGATAAGGACGAGCCCGCCGAAAATGCCTGCAAATGGAAATTCTCCCTGATAACGCCTCGTTTCATCATGTCTACCGGCGCTGAGCAAAATCGAGATTGATTACTGCGGCGGCCTTTCCGTCTTCCGCAGCAGCGCCAACAGCAAAAAGGAGATTCACAAGCATGCGTAGCACCGGCACAGTCAAATGGTTCAACGACGCGAAGGGCTTCGGCTTCATCACCACGGAGAGCGGCGAAGATGTCTTCGTCCACTTCTCTGCGATTTCCTCGCAGGGCTTTCGTTCGCTCGCCGAGGGAGCCACGGTGGAGTTCGACCTGGTTCAGGGCCCGAAGGGTCTGCAGGCGGCCAACGTCACCGTTTCCTAAAATCCAACGATCCGCAGCATCCGGAAGGACGGCCGAGTGGCCGTCCTTTTTCGTTTTCTGGAATCAGCGCTTGATGTTGTTGCGCAGCATGCCCGCGGCGATGACCAGCGCGGAGAGTCCGCCGAGAACGGCGCCCGGATTCTTCTGTCCGAACTCGCGCGCATGGGCGATGGCATCCGTGACATACGAGTGCGCCTGGTCCAGCTGTTTGTTCACATCGCCGGCATGAGTCTGGTCGTGAATGACGTCTACGTGCTGCTGCCCGACTCCGAGCGTCTTGAGGAGATCGCCCAGAATCGAAGACTTTGCAGCCGTAGGTTGGGTCTGTCCAGTGGTGGTGGCAGGGGTGGTGGTTGGTGTGTCCATGTTGTCTCCTCACGGTCTGGGCCCGTGGAACTGCGTTGGCCTCGGACCTGGTGGAGAGCAACAACCGAGCCGCCTGCGCTGCCGTGGACCTCGACGCTGAACAAGCCGACGCACTGGCCGGCACGGATGCCCGGCGCTCCACCAAAAAGCGCCCGAACTCAATGAGCCCAGCGAAACCGCTCGCGAAGCGCCAGCAGACTCACGTACCCGAAGCCGCCTAGAAAAAGCAGGAGGAACGGGATGGACAGCCACTGGCGCGCAGCCACGAAGCAAACCACTGCGGCGAAAAAAAAGACCGCCAGAACCAGTTCACCTGCAGGGAACCGTGGACGTCTTTCCCGTCGCGCCGTTGAGCCACCTGATTTCGGCGTCCGCTGGAAATGTCCAGCCTCCGTCAGCAGCCCTTCGAAAACCGCGGCGGCATTTCGCACGGCCATCCCCACGCCAACCGACAACAGTGAGAGGAGCATGGCCGGTGAAGGACGGCGGCGTCCAACCAGCCTCTGGCCCTCCATGAAAAACTGCAGCACCGAGCCGGTGGACGCGGCGAACAGCACCATATCGAACAGCAGCGTCCAAGTCAGCCCAAGCTGCTGTCGGATGGTGATCGCCGGAACCATCAGCACGGCCACCAGAAGCGTCAGCGGATAGGCCACGTTGCTGGTCAGATGAAAGAACGCCTCGGTCTTGACGGCCATCGGCAGGTTCCCGCGGAGCAGCGACGGCAACACTTTGCGAGCGGTCTGGATCGATCCCTTGGTCCAGCGGAATTGCTGGTCCTGAAATCCCTGCAGCGTTCCCGGCAGCTCCGCCGGCACCGGCAGGTCGTGAAGAAACACGAAACGCCACCCGGCCAGCTGCGCGCGGTACGACAGATCGAGATCTTCGGTGAGCGTGGAGGCCGACCATCCTCCCGCTTCCTCGATCGCTTCACGCCGCCAGATCCCGGCCGTCCCGTTGAAGTTGAAGAAACGGCCGGAGAGGAATCGGGCCGCGGACTCCACGGCGAAATGCCCATCGAGGTACGCCGCCTGGACGCTGGTCAATCTCGACTCATCGCGATTCAAATGGTCCCAGCGCGCCTGCACCATCCCCACTCCCGAGTCGGCAAAACGAGGGACGGCGGCGAGCAGGAGGTGCGGCGGGGGGACGAAGTCCGCATCGAAGACGGCAAAGAGCTCGCTGTCGCTCGCGGCCAGCCCTGCGGCCAGCGCGCCTGCCTTGTAGCCTTCGCGATGCAATCGGCGCAGATGCTCGATCCGCACCCCTCGCGCCCGGAGCACCTCGATCTTCGCTGCGATGAGCCCGCTGGTTTCGTCCGTCGAGTCGTCGAGGACCTGGATGTCGAGAACGCCTGGATAGGTCAACTCCGACACCGCGTCGAGCAGTCGGGCCGCCACATTCGGCTCGTTGAACAGCGGCAGTTGCACGGTCAGGCTCGGCCAAGGGAACGGCTGCCCTTTCGGCTGCCGCTCTTCGGCCCGATGACGACGGCCGAGCCGCACCAGGGTCCTGCGATGCGTCCCATACATCGCCAGCAGTGCCAGAGCGAAGCAATAGACGGCAAGGATTGCGAGATTCGTGAGAGTCATGAGACGGTGACGCGGGCCTCGGTATTGTAGCGATCGAAGAATCGAGTCTTCACGGGCACAACGCGCGGGCCCCTGGTTCGATGCCCGAACGGTCCGATCTGTTTCGGAGGACCGCGATTCCGGCATAGAACTCACGGTTCCGTGGTTGGACCGCCCGCGACGCGGACGGCTGGCTCCAGAAGCCCCGCGCGCAAAGCGATCCGTGCCGCCGCTACCCAGCAACATAGGCACTCGCCATCACCGGCATCGGCGGATGGGTCAGCCAAAGGAAAATCAGTCCATGAACATGAACGGAAGGGTTGTGATCATCACCGGTGGGAGTTCGGGGATCGGTGCGGCGGCGGCCCGCGCGCTCCGCGAACAGGGGGCGGTGGTGGCGATCACGGGCAGGTCCGCGCACACCGAACAACTGGCAAAAGAGATCGGTGCCGAAGCGTTTCTGACGGACTTCTCGAAGTTTGCGGATGTGCGTGCGCTGGCCGCGCAGCTTCTGGCGAAGTATCCGCGCATCGACGTGCTGGCCAACAACGCAGGGGGCATCATGGCGGAGCGTCAGATCACGGAGGATGGCCACGAGAAGACCCTGCAGGTCAATCACCTCGCGCCGTTCCTGCTGACCCTTCTCCTCCGCGAACGCCTGGAACGCTCGGGCGCTACGGTCATCAACACCTCCAGCCGCGCGCACAACATGGGGCGTCTCGATTTCTCCGATCTTGAAAATGAACGGAAGTACAACGGATGGCGCGCCTACGGCACCGCCAAACTGATGAACATCCTTCACGCGGCGGAAATCGACCGGCGCTTTCGCGGAGTCCACGCCGCATCGTTCCATCCCGGAGTGGTGGCCACCGGCTTCGCCCGTGAAGGGAACTCCATGGCCAAGCTGATTTACGGAAAAGCGCTGGCACCGATCTTCATGCTCTCTCCGGAAAAGGGAGCGGACACGCTGGTGTGGCTGGCCACCTCGCGACCGGCCAACGAATGGCAGCCGGGACTCTTCTACGTCAAGCGCAAACCGGGAACGAAGAGCCGCCAGGCCGGCGACGATGAGCTCGCACGCAGGCTGTGGACCGAGTCGGAACTGATGGTGGCCGAACCGATCGCTCTGCGCACGTCAGCGGCGCGGTAACGTTCACGTCCCCCCCGGTTTGCTTTCCGGCGGACTACGCCAGATACAGGACGTCGCCCCGGGAAACCTGCCCGCATCTGACCACCGTTGCGTAAACACCGGCGCAGTTCTCGTTGAGGCGCACCGCCGCCTTCAGCATTCGGGGATCGGCCGCGGCGGTCGCTGGATCGAGGTTGATCATTACGCAGCGGACATCGCGCACGCAGATCGCCAGCACCGGCGCCTCCTCCCCTTCTCCGATGTGGATCATCCGCCCCACCCATTGGTCCTCTTCGAACGGCCGTCCCTCGACGGTCTCCATGAGAAGGTTCGGCCGGAAGCGCCGGGAATCCAGCGGAACGCCCGCTTCCCTGGAGATCGCGTCGATCGTTGAGGCGGCGATCAGCGAGATGGGAGCGTCGTCAAAGATCCCGTTCGAGATTTCCATCAGATGAAGGGGGGCGCCGTGGGCTTGCTCCAACTCGATTCGAAGTTCGTCGCTTTGCAGTCCGAGCTCCTGACCGGCAGGGTTGCGCACGCGTGAGGGCAGGGTGGAGGAGGGCTCCTCGCGCAGAGGGACATAGGTGATGAGCGACGGCAGCTTGCTTGCGTTCAGCCACGGAAAGCCAGTCGACACGCCTGAACGGGCAAACGCCAGCCGGCGATCGCCTTCCAGCCCATGCCATCCAAGTGTGCCCGAAGCCATGGCCTCCCCGGCCATCGACTTCACGGGGTAGCGGGTGATTTCCAGAATACGGCCGATCGCTTTCATGGCGGCGGCGAGTCTACCCCGAGCTTCAGAACTCGTAGTCCAGCGAGAACTCGATCTGCCGCGCCGACTCGGATTCCAGCGCCCGGCCAAAGTTGGGCGCCGGTGTCGCCTGGGGGCCGAAGATTGCGTTCCGTTCGACCACATTCCTCCGATTGAGAAGATTGAACGCCTCGACCACCACGTCGATGCGCGCGCCTGGCTTGACCACCAGATACTTCAGCAGGCGAAGATTGATGGTCGCCGAGAGCGGAAGACGTTCGCTGTTGCGGCCCAGTCCCTCCGGGCGAGCGGTCGCCGGAAGCGATCCAGTTCCCAGCGTATCCGCTCCGATCGTTGCGTTGAAGGGACGTCCCGATTCGACCGTCAGAATCGGCGCCACTTCCACGTTCCCCAGAATCCTGCTGAAGAGGGAGGGTGCCGTTCCGGCCGGCAGATCGTCCTTGTCGCCCAGCTCGAACAAGGCGCTGGCTACCAGCCGATGTCGCTGGTCGTATCGCGACGGACCCCGCTCCTCACGCAGCGTGTACGGATTCTGCGGCTGCTCATCAAAGTCGGACGCGTCGTCCGTCGTCTTCGACCAGGTATACGCCGCCGACCATTCGACCTCATGAAAAAGCCGCCGCTTCAGCGCCAGAGTCAGGCCGCGATACTGCGACGATGCGGTCGGCTGCGTTTCGAAGATGTCTTGTTTCGAGGGGTCAATCCGCTCCAGCCCGAAGAGCCTCGCCCCTGGCACAGCAGGTGATCCCGCTCCAACTGGAGGCAGAAGGTTCACGTTGACGGTCCGCAGGAGTCGATTCCCGCGGGCGAGCAATGCGTTTGCCGAAAGGCTGAGAAACGGCGAGAGCGCGACCTCCGTGCCCAGGCTGGCTTGTTCGCTCGACGATCGCCAGGAGCCGCGGCGCACCGTTGCGATCGATGGCGCGAGACCGGGAAGTGGCGCAGTCAACACACCGCCCCGCCGCTCCGAGAACAATCTGCGGGCTGCCGCGGCGTCGAGAACCTGCTCGAATCCCTGCGTCCCATCCAGAGCGACGGCCCGCTCCAGCGCGGCGAGCGGAATGCGATCGGCAAACCGTCCCACTCCACCGCGAACGACCCAGTTCGGATCGGGGGACCAGGCGAATCCGATTCTCGGGCTGACTTGCCGGCTGGAGATCCCAAGCCACGCCGGCAGCATCTCGCCGTCGAAGCGGACGCCGGCCGTCACTGCAAGCGCGGTGCGGGTCCATTCATCCTGAACGAAGAGATTGGTCCGGGTGGCGTGAAGAGAAACGGACGGATCGCCGAAGGTCTGCCGGTAGGAGTCGGGCTCGCCGCGGACGAATGCTTCGACCGAGGGGAATCGGTACAGCCCTCCCCTCCCGTCGCCATTGCTGCCGGTCACGGCGATGCGCATCGCATCCGCCCCGGCACGGAAAAAGTGCGGGCCAACCGCGTAACCCACCGTATCGCCGGCTTCCAGGTACGTCTGGCGATGATTGCTGTCGCCTGCGTAAGGCCTGCCGAATTCGACGACACCGGGGATCAACACGCCCGGGCCGCGGTCATCGACGGCGCTGAGCTCGACCGTTCGACGTGCGATCTGGCCGCGCAGATCGTTGGTCATCCTCTCTCCCAGGATGGCCATCCACGACCCTGTCCCCGCGACGTCGTGAGTGCCTCTCGTACCTCGGCTGCTGAAATCGGAGAGACCGCTCCCATGAAACGCGTCATTCCGCTCGCGGCTCGCCGTGGTGGCGATCCGCCCCATCAACGAATGGCGCTCCGTGACCTGACCGGTCACTTTCGCCGAGGCTTCGGTCTCGTCGAGCGAGGTCGGAAAACGGACCCTCGTCAGTTGCCCGGTGGAGATCCCGCCGAACTCGCCGCCGGAAAGAGACGAGTTGATCCGATCGACCACCGCGCCATCGACGTCCGAAGCTGCCTGGCCACGCGTGCGTTCAAGCTCGGCCGCCGCGTAATAAAAGACTCGATCGTTGATGAGCGGACCGCCCGCGGCCAGGCCTGCACGTTGCCTGCTCAACGACGGCTTGCCGTCGCCAGCCTCGAGAAAGGGACGCGCATTCAGCCGGCCGGACTGAGCGATCAGGAAGGCGTCTCCATGCAAGACGTTGGTTCCGCTCCTGGTGACCACGTTGATCGAGCCGCCGGAGCCTCCTCCGTTTTCCGCGGCCCACGAATGCCCCACCACTTGGAACTCCTTAACCGTTTCCAACGACAGCTCCGTCCGGCTCGCTCCGCTGAATTCGTCGTTGTTGGCCAGACCGTCGATCGTAATGGTGTTGCTGCGCGGCCGCAGGCCGGCGAAGCTGAAACCGCTGTCGCTCAAAAGCGAAGTCCCCGCGCGGGTCCCCGGAGTGGACAGGACACCAGGCGCGAGGAGCACGAACTCCAGATAGTTCCTGCTGCGAACCGGCAGTTCCTCGATGCGCTCGGTATCGATCACCGTCGACGCAGAGCTCTCGGTGCGATCGAGGCCGGCGCGCTCGGCGCTCACCTCCGTGGTCGCCGACATGGAGATGGCAGCCATCCTGATCTCAATTCTCAGCGACTGACCGACCACGATGTGCAGTCCACTCTCGTCGTGGTGGACCAGTCCCTGCTTGTCCACGTGAAGCTCGTAACGACTGGGCTCGACACTGGCCATCCGGAACGCGCCCTCAGAGTCGGTCGTGGTGGTGCGCTGGCGGTTGTCGGCGGGATCGCGCAGGGTGACCGCAGCGCCGGAGACAGGCGAGCCTGACGTGTCGAGGACCAGACCGGAAAGGCTGCCCTGCTGCACCTGGGCAACGGCAGTCGCGGTGATGCTGATCAGGAGGAACGAGACAAGCAGCCGACGCATCAATCCGCACAATACTTCTCCGGGCCGGAGTCTCGATGCCCGATCATCAAGACGCCGAACGACGGCGGGCAGAGGAAAGCCATCAGCGTCAGCGGATTCCGAATCGGATGACAGGGCGATCATGGGCGGGTATCCTGACCCGCCTCGCAAGAGAACCGCTGATGCCCACCGACCCGCTGCTGCGATTTCGTGACCGTTTTCCCATCCTGGCGAAAACGAAATACCTCGTTTCGCATTCGCTGGGAGCGATGCCGGAGGCCACCCGCGAAGCTCTGGCGGAGTACGCCGAGCTCTGGGCCACCCGCGGCGTGCGTGCCTGGGGCGATCGCTGGTGGATGATGTCGGTGGAGATCGGCGATCTCATCGCTCCCCTCCTCGGTGCGCCTCCGGGATCGGTGGTCATGCTGCCCAACGTCACCACGGCCGAAGCTGTGGTGCTTTCCTCCTTCGATTACAAAGCACCTCGAAACCGCGTGGTGATGGTCGATGGGGAGTTTCCCTCGGTGCGTTACATCTACGATCGGCTGGCCCAGCGTCTGGGCGCGGAAGTGATCACCGTGCCGCACGACGCTTCCGGACTGGGTTTCGATCTGGAGCGGCTGCTGAAGGCGATCGATGAGCGGACGCAGCTGGTTCCTCTCGCGCACATCCTGTTCGAGTCGTCCTACATGATCGACGTTGAGGCCATTGCCCGGCGTTGCCGCGAAGTGGGCGCCACCCTGGTGCTCGACGTGTTTCAGTCGGCCGGCATCGTGCCGCTGCAAGTGGTGAAATGGGACGTGCCGATCGCAGTGGGCGGCGTGCTGAAATGGCTTTGCGGAGGTCCGGGCGGATCGTTCCTGTACGTCGACCCGGAGCTGCGACCGAAGCTGGAGCCCGACTTCACCGGCTGGATGGCCCATGCCAATCCGTTCGGCTTCGAGCCGCCCCCCATGCGTTTCCGAGACGACGCGCTCCGATTCGCGCTCGGCACACCACCGGTTCCCGCTCTCTATGCCGCACGGGAGGGCCCGAAGATTCTGGTGGAGGCCAGCGGCGGGGACATGAAGGCCATCCGGGAGAAATCGTTACGGCAGACCCAGTCGCTGATCGACTTCGCCGATGCGCGCGGATTCGAGTTGCGCACCCCGCGCCATCACGACCGCCGTGGCGGATCCATCTCCATGATGATCCCTCATGCGCGCGAGGTGGCCCTGGAGCTCAATGCGGAAGATATCGTTTGCGATTTCCGTCCGCATTCCGGCGTGCGCTTCTCGCCGCACTTCTACACCACCGACGACGATCTCAGCGCCGCCTACAACGTCATCGACGACATCCTGGAAAGCGGTCGCTGGAAGCGGCAGGAAGCCCGAGAGACTCTGGTCACCTAAGCCGGCACGGCCGGCGGCGCTGGTTGCCCAAGGCTCCGCCAAGATCACGCTCCAAGACGTTCTGCCGTGCCGGCCTAGCGCAGAGGTCAGCCGCCAGTTCGCTGGACGGATTGTCCGCTCCGTACTTCCGGGACCTCGGCGCTCACCGTCAGATTCTGCAGAGGCAGCCAGAGCTCGAAAGTCGAACCTTGCCCTTCGCCTGTGCTGGATGCAGTGACTCCGCCGCCGTGGAGTTCCACCAGTTCCCGGACGATGGCCAGACCGAGGCCGAGGCCGCCGTGCTGTCTGGCAGCGGGCGATTGCCGGAAGTTGTCGAAGATGAATGGCAGCTCGTCCGTGGCGATCCCCATCCCGCTGTCATGCACCCGCAACCGAGCCTGTCCGCCCTCGCGTTCCACGCGGACCTCCACGGTGCCCCCGGCCGGTGTGAACTTCACGGCATTGGAAACGAGATTCCAGATCACCTGGCGAAGCCGCTCCGGGTCTCCGAGGATGGTGCAGGCTTCGCGATGCGCTTCGAAGCGCAGGTCGATGGATTTGACTACGGCGGTGGGCCGCAGAGCCTCCACCGAGGCCGCCGCCAGTTGCACGAAATCGAGGTCGCGGAGGGTGAGGTGCATCTTGCCGGTAATGACCCGCGACACATCGAGAGCCTCCTCGATGAGGTGCTTCTGCGCGCGAGCGCTCTCCCCGATGGACTGCAGCGCGGCGAGCGCCGTCTCCAGATTGCCTGGTTCGTCCGCGGCAATCTGCACCCATCCGAGAATTGCGGTGAGCGGAGTGCGCAGCTCGTGGGACAGCGTCGCCAGAAACTCGTCTTTCGCCTTGCTGGCGATCTCGAGCTCGCGATGCAGGCGATGGTTTTCCCCGAACAGGGCGATGCGGTCAGCGATGTCCTGAGCGGTCTTGTTGTCGATCTCCGCGAACGTTGCCCGTCCCTCCGACCGGGCCAGGGTCATGGCACCGATGGTCTGGTTGCGTACCGTCAACGGCACGACGATGAACGAAGCAATCTCCAGACCGCGGAGCGACTGGAGATGCTCGGTGTCGAATGCGAAGTCTTCGAGTTTCTGGGGGTTCAACGACGGCAACCACTGGCTGGCTCCCGACGCCAGGACCGCTCCTGCCCCGATCGATGCGCCCACCCGCACCGGGTAGCGAAGCCGAAGCTCCCGAAAGGCCTCCTGCTTCTCCGGCGAGACATGCCTGGCTGCCACATTGCGACTGGCTGTTCCCTCCATCAGGTCGAACGCGCAGAGGTCGGCGACCTCGGGAACCAGTTCATCGGCCACCGCTCGCAGCGCGCGCTCGAAGTCAAACGTCGAAGCGAGCTGCCGATTGATCCGGTCGAGCAGACGCGTGCGCGCCAGATGATCCTCGGCAGCTTTGCGCGAGGCCTCCTCCTCGCTCCGCGCAATCCGCTCCTGCTCCGCGAGGCGGGCAGAGGTGAGGTCGTGCATCACCACCATGGCACCGATGCGCCGGCCGGAGGCGCCCTTGAGCTGCTGGCCATCCGCAGAGATCAGCGTCTCCCGTCCTTCGATCGACCGGATGATCATTCCAGCGTTCACGACGGTCTCGCCCCCCAGAGCGCGAAACAGCGGAACCTCCTCGATGGGGAGCGGAGTTCCGTCCGTGCGCAGCAGGCGGTAGTAGCTGCTCCACTCCTCGGGCGGAATCGGCTGCTCGCCGACTCCGTGGAACACGCGCGTGGCCCGGTTGAAAAGGGTGATCTTCCCGTCTGCGTCGCAGGCCACGATGCCGTCGGTGACATGATCGAGCACTGCGTTGAGAAACTCGCCCTTCTCGCTCAGACGGCGGCGCAGAACCAGCGCGTCGGTCACCACGCGGGCCAGCGATTCCAGCGTGATGCGCTGCGCAGGAGTCAGCGTGCGCGTCTTCTGGTCGAGGACACAAAGAGTCCCCAGCCGGTCACCTTCCGGCGTGATGAGCGGCGCGCCGGCGTAGAAGCGGATGCCGGGCCCCGCGGTGACCAGCGGATTGTCGGAAAATCTCGGGTCCATCTCAGTGTCGGGGACTTCCAGCGTCTGGTCATCGAGGATGGCGTAGGCACAGAAGGCCTGGTCGCGCGGTGTTTCCGTGACGTCAGTCCCCACCTTCGACTTGAACCACTGCCGCTGGTCGTCGACGATGGTGATCAGGGAGATGGGGACGTCGAGCAGATGCGCAGCGATTTTCGTCAGGTCGTCGAAGATCGCTTCCGACTCGCTGTCGAGGATGTCGTAGAGGCGAACAGTCTCCAGCCTTCTGTCTTCATCCGGCGGTCTTGGTGGCGCGGGCAACGTTCATTCTCCAGGGCGACGTCACTATAAACGATGGCAGTTTGAGCACTGCGCGATCCAGGCAGCAGCGCACTAGGATTTCGCCGTAGTCCCTCCACGGCAGAGGCCGGATCGCAACCATCGTCGTGCGGTCCTTCAGTCCCGCGCTGCGTGCCGTTGACGGATCGTTGCCCCCAGCACGTCGAGGCTGTCCCGGATCGCCGCCGCGCTTACGGAGCCGATCGACGAGCCTTCGTCATCCAGCTTTGTGACAGGCCGAGGGCTCTCTCGACCCCAGCGCCTCCTGCAAGGCGCGGATGATCTCCGCCGGGTCGCTTTTCATCGCTTCGGCGACGCGGATCAGTTCGATGACATCCATCCGTCGAGTGCCGCTCTCCATTTTAGAAAGGTACGAAGCGGGCATCCCCAGCCTTTCCGCAACCTCCCGTTGCTTGAGACCGGAACGCTCCCGGGCCCGGACCAGAACCTCTCCCAGCACGATCAACTCTCCGGCGAGTTTCGCCTTGGTGGAGATGCGGTCCTGTCCGCCATGCGCTGAAGCCATCGAACCCTCGAGCGTGCGGAGACCCCAGGTCCCCGGCCACGGCCCAGTCTACCCGCTGGTCGCCGCTCCGCCCGGCAGGGATCGCGGAAGCCGCACCTGCTTTCCGTCGCCGCCCTCGTCACCAGACCCCGTCCATCGCTCGCGCGATACGATGCAAGGCATGAACGGCGATGCAGTGAAGCGGCTCACCCGGCTGCTGACGCAACTGATCAGCGAGACCAGCGGCCTGTCGCTGGAGGACAACCTCCTGCTGGCCGAGCAGGCGCCGCAGACCTCCGGCGATTCCGATCTCGGTCATCTGGTGAGCGAGTTCCACACTCTGCTCGGCAGGTTCCGCCTCAACGCTGTCCCCATCGAACCGTTGCTCGATCATCCCGTCTCGCACGCTCTGGCCGCTTTTTTCCGAGGCTTCCCCCTGCCGTTTCACGACGAACACGTTCACCTGACCGGGTCGCTCGACGCCAGCTTCGTCTTCCCGCGGCTGCAGCAGCTCCTCGACGGTCCCCACCGGAAGATGTACGAAGCAAAGATCGAAGAGGTGTACGGGCCGGGGAGCCTTCCCATCGAGAGCGAGGGCGATGTCGATCGGCTGATCCGGCTGGGCGACAACGACCGCTTCGATCGCTACCTCAAGATTCTGTATCTCCCGAAACTGGTCCTGAACAGTCGCCAGGCTCATCATGATGCGGCGTATCACATGGCCAGCCGGCTGTACCGGACTTCGAATGTCGGCTCGCTGCGTCTGAAGTTCACGCTGTTCCGGGAGACCACGGATTCCTCCGAACAGATCCCCGGCCTGAGCGATCTCACGCCGGAAGATGTCCTCCTCGGCCTGTACGACGGATTCCGCGCGTTCCAGAGCGAAGTCCCGGCGTTCCGGTTCATCCTCTCGCCCAGCTTCCGCAAAGAGGCCGGCTTCTACGACGCCACCCGCTATCCATCCAAGCGTGCTCATTTCGACGATCAGGTGCGGCAGATCATCGAGCTGCTGAAGAAGTTTCCCGAGCTGCGGGAGGTGGTCACCGAAGTGGATACGGTCGGCAACGAGCGCGGATTCCATCGCAAGGTGCACTTCCAGGAAATGCGCGTGGGGATGCGGAAGCTGCAGGCCTATGGATTCCGCACCCGCAGCCATCACGGAGAGACCTGGGACACCCTCCGACAGGGTGTGCAGGCCGTCGACAACGCCATGAACATCTGGCACGTCGAGGCCATCGAGCACGGGCTCAGTCTGGGGATCAATCCCAACTTCTACTTCCACAGCCTGCTCCAGCGGGTCCTGCGCAAGAACCTGCAGGGCGACGCACTCCGGCCGGGATCACGCGAGTTCGCCGAGCTCAGTGACATGGACTGGAGCAGACGCGAGGGGATCCTGACCAAACTCCTGGGAGGGGGAAAACTCACCGAGCCTGAGATCACTCTGGCCACCAAGACGAAGTTTCATCACGCCCGCGAGGTGGAGCATTACCAGCACGACGTGCTGAACCGGATGATCGACAAGCGGCTGACGCTCGTCTCACTCCCGTCCTCCAACAAGAAGCTCACCGGCACGTTGACCGACTACAACGACCATCCCTTTTCGTGGTGGGAAAAGAAGGGACTGCGACTGGGCGTCGGGACCGACAACGACGTCACCCTGAGCACCAGCTTCCTGCGCGAAATGCTGATCCTCCTCTACACCGATCCTCTGGAGTTGAAGATCACCAAACTTCTGATCGTGACCACCGGTGAATCGCGCCGCGACTACCTCAGCCACCTTCTGTGGCAGATGCGCAAGGACAGCGGGGCCTAGGCCGGCACGGCCGGCGGCGCTGGTTGCCCAAGGCTCCGCCACGATCACGCTCCAAGGCTGAACTCGGTGTGTGTCGGATAAACCTCAGACAGGCGGTCTGCGGGATCCGAATCCACGGTGACTCCGTAGCTATCCAGAACGGCTCACCCCAGAGTCGAAAAACAGGAGAATCTGATGCGAAACGCTTTGATGGTGTCCTTGATTTTTGTAATGGCGAGCGCGTGCTCGTCGAATTCGGCGAACATGGCGGACTCGAGCATGGCCATGGGCAACAAGACGATCGCCGAAGTGGCGATGTCCACCGGCATGCACAACACCCTGGTCACAGCCCTGAAGGCTGCGGGTCTGGCGGACATGTTGATGCAGTCGGGCAACTACACGGTGTTCGCACCGACCGATGAGGCATTCGCGAAGCTTCCGGCCGGAACTGTGGACATGCTCCTTCGCCCGGAGAACCGGGACAAGCTGCGCGCAGTCCTGCAGAACCATGTGGTGGCCGGCCGGGTGGACGCGGCGCACGTCATGAAAATGAGTTCGGCCCGGACCGTTTCCGGCCAGACCCTCAAGATCACGAACGTGAGCGGCGGCGTGATGGTGGGCAACGCAACGGTGATCAAGGCCGACGTTCCGGCCAGCAACGGAATCGTGCATGTGATCGACACGGTCCTCCTGCCCGCGGGCATGTAGGATCGATCCTGGATTCCGGAGTGGATCCGGTTTCGCGAAGTTCCCGGGGGCAGGCGGCGACGTCTGCCCCCTTTGTTTTTGCGACGGCTCCGCGCCAAATCGCTTCCGAACTGGTACAGTCCTGAGCGGAGGATTCTGATGTCGAAGATCAATGGAGAAAAAGCGCGAGCTGCCATCACCTCGCGTCGCCACGCAGCAATGCGCGAGAAGACCCGGGCCCTGCGGGCAGCAGCAGCAGCGCGAACGGCCGCTCCGGCCGCCAAGCCTGCAGAGAAGCCAGCAAAGAAGCGCGCCGCCAAACCTGCCGAAGCCGCAGCACCTGCCGAGAAACCGGCAGCGAAGCCGCGCGCCAAAGCAGCTAAAAAACCAGCCACCACCGCGTAGCGAATCGCCGGCGCCCCGACGGGCGCCGCGGTTCTCAGGCGATCGCCGTCACTTCACCAGAACTCGGCGCAGTGCTTCGTCTGTCGCCTCGATCGCCGTGCCGTGCCTGGGCCGTTCCAGCATTGAGGCCATTCCAGCGGGAACTTCCACGCTCCGGCCGATCTGCGCCTCGACGATGCCCTCGAATTTCGCGGGGTGAGCGGTGGCCACCACGGCCCAGCCGCCATGCACGCCGCGCTCGCGCAGCTGCTCCAGGGCAAAGGCAGCGGTGGCAGTGTGCGGACAGAGGGTTTCGTCCGTGCGTTCGTATCGCCAGCGAATCGTTCGCAGGATCGTGTCGTCCGAGACCGCGTGGGCCTCGATCGATCCCCGCAGATCCGCCTCATTGGGGATGAGCCAGCGCATGCGCTCGAAGTTGCTCGGCGTTCCCACATCCATGGCGTTGGCTACGGTCTTCACACTGACCGCGGGCGAGTAGTCCTCCCCTGCGAAGTAGCGCGGGAGGACGTCATTGGCGTTCGTGGAGAGCACGATGCGTCCGATGGGCAGGCCCATGGCCCGGGCCAGCATGGCTGCCGTCGCGTTGCCGAGATTTCCGGTGGGGATCACAAAATTCAGAGGTTGTTGCCGGTCTCTGAAAAACCCCAGCGCCGCCGCCGCAAAGTACGTCATCTGCGGCAGCCAGCGTCCCAGGCTGATGCTGTTCGCTGAACTGAGAGCGACAATCGATTGCAGCTCCCGATCCGCCAGTGCGCGTTTGACCAGCCGCTGGCAGTCGTCGAACGATCCAGCCACGCGCAGAGTGACTACGTTGTCGCCGAACGACTGGAGTGCGTGGGCCTGCCGTGCCGAGACTCGGCCCTCGGGGTAGAGGATGACGACGCGAAAACCCTCGCGCCGATGAAACGCCGCGGCCACCGCCGCGCCGGTATCTCCCGAAGTGGCCACCAGCACGGTCAGCAACGGCTCCTGCGGCTTGCGGAGCTGGGCCAGGCATGCCGCAAGGAACTGCGCGCCGAAATCCTTGAATGCGGCGGTGGGACCATGAAAGAGCTCCAGCAGGAAATCGTCACCAGTGCCAAACGCGCGCAGCGGCGCACCGATGGCGAACGATTCATTGCAGATCGTTGTCAGCGACGCGCGCAATTCGTCGCCCTCAAAAAACGGAGCGAGGAGCCGATCCGCAGTTTGCGGAAGGGTCCGGCAGTTTTCGAAGTCTCCGAGGTGCCGGCGAGGAATCTCCTCCGGGACGTACAGGCCTCCATCAGGCGCCAACCCCGCTCTCATGGCCTCGCTCAACGACACGTCGGGACTACCGCCCCGTGTGCTGAGGTACCTCAATCGACCAGCCTCGCCGCCGGTCCGTTGACGGGTGAGAGGAAGCACTCACTGGAGAGTCCGGCCTCGGCGAACGCGGCCTGCATGGCCGGCCCACCCTCTTCAGCCTGTTGTCGCGATTCGAACCAGGCGAACACGCTCGGACCGGCACCGGAGATGCTGCTTCCCATCGCCCCGCGATTCAACGCACTCCGGCGAACCTCCTGCAGCGCGGGAATCAGGGATGAGCGACGGGGTTCAACGAGCACGTCCTGCAGGCCCTTCCGCACCAGCTCTGCGTTCCCACCGAAACATCCAGCGAGAACCAGGGCCAGATTGGAGCTCTGCGCGACAAATTCGTGCAGCGCATAGGGACCCTGAAGCACCTCGCGGGCATATCGCGTCTGGAGCGTCATCTCCGGATGGATCAAGACACAATGCCATTCGTCCGGAACCGGGATGGAGACGATCGAGTCGGCGGTGGCCAGCGCCAGTCCTCCGACCAGCATGGGCGCAACGTTGTCGCCATGCCGCCCGCCACTGGCCACTGCCTCGCCGCTCAGCGCGAAACTGTACAGACTCTGCCGAGGGAGAGGAGTCTCCAGCAGGGCATTTGCGGCGACCAGCGCAGCGACCGCGGACGCTGCCGAGCCTCCCATTCCGGAACCGACGGCGATGCCCTTGTCGATCTCGACTTCGAAGCCGAACGCGAGGCCCAGCTCCTCGCGCATGGCCATCAACGCCACCCCTGCCGTGTTGCCCTCCGCATTCATCGGCAACGCCATCGCCGCTCCTCGGATGGCTGCGATGCGGACGGCAGGCTCGTCGAGCAACCGGACGGTCACGCGATCTCCCGGACCGGCAAGACTGTGACCGAGGATGTCGAACCCCACCGCCACGTTGCCCACCGAGGCGGGAGCAAACGCGGTCGCCTCAGTTCGATGGCCGCTGGAACGATGCACGCACGCATCGTAATCGACGCGTGCGGTGTAACGACCGGCTGGCAGAACGTCTTGGAGCGTGATCGTGGCGGAGCCTTGGGCAACCAGCGCCGCCGGCCGTGCCGGCTTGGAGCGTGATCCTGGCGGAGCCTTGGGCGACCAGCGCCGCCGGCCGTGCCGGCCTAGTAGCCTGGCCGCTCTCCGGTGCTGGCGCCGACGACGAAGGATCCGTTCATGCTCCCGTGCCCTGACCCGCAGCTCGATCGCGTGCAGAAGTAACTGTAGGTGCCGCTTACGGAGATGCTCACCGTCCTGCTGACTGTCGGATCCCCCGCTGCGAGAAAGAACCCGGGAATCACAGGCTTGCTGGTGGGGTCGCGGAGCTCGAACCCGTGGGTCGAATCGAGCGTGGTGATGCGGAAGATCGCGGTATCGCCCGGCTTGAGGTCGACCGCCGGAGTGATGCTGATGTCCCAGCTCTTCATGGTTACGTCGTACGTCTTGGTCTGCGGGGTGGCCGGCGGCGGCGGCGAACCGGTGTCTTCAGCCATGGCGATGAAGGTCGGATCGCTGGTTCCGTTGTCCACGACCGACGCATAGGCGAGCACAGGCTGATCCGAGGTGAAGCTGACCCACGCGTCCGAAAGGTCTGCGGAACCGGGCGTGAAGAAGACGGTGGTGGCGATGGAGGTTGGCCCCACCACACCGAGCGGCGCGATCACCATCGGCGAGCCGGTGGACACCAGCGCATTGTTCTTGTCGTACAGCCTCCAGGTCACCGTCGCAGTGGCCACGTTCGGATTGACCAGACCGACGTTGGTTCGGAACGACGTGTTCGACTTCAGCTGGATGAGCACTCCAGCGGTTTTCGCAGACGAGAAATCAGCCGCAGGAACGAACTGCCCCAGCGTCCCTTCGATCTGGCAGGCGCTGGACGCCGTCTGCAGCGCATAGATCCGCTGCGTGGCCACGAAATCGTCGGCCGATTTCAAATGAATCGCTCCGAGCGTGCCGGCGTTGAACAGGCTTTTGACCACGTCGTCGTACGTGACCATCTGCCGCCTGGGCACATTGATGGTGACCGGCTGGGCCAGGCGGTTGTCGGCGGGGTTCGACACCCCGACATTGACCGGAAGCAGCGTGGCCTGAATCTGAATGTCTTTTGTCGTGGAGGGATTGAAGATCCGCATGTCCGTCCGGAAGTTGCTGACGCTCCCCCCGATCACGAGAAAGGCGTCCTTTCCAAAGGCAGAGACTGCGACACTCATCAGAGCACAGAGAAGCAGGGCGCGTTTCATCGGTTCTCCTTCGGCAGATACTGATCTTACCTGCGCGCGCGGTCGCCGTTGAGCGCGTCACGGAATGTTGACAAGTGAACCGTCATTCGCCGGCAAACCGGGACTTCTCCGTCAACGACCGCGAATGTGAGGATCGGTCTGTTCGTGGCGAGACCTTCCGCCCCTAAAACAACGCCGGTTCCTGATACGTCCCGAAGACCTCGCGCAACGCGTCGCTGATCTCCCCGACCGTCGCATACGTCTTCACGGCGTCGAGGATGAACGGCATGGTGTTGGTCTCCGGATCCGCAGCGGCGATCCGCAGGGCGTCGAGCGACTCTTTGACCTTCACGCCATCGCGCTTCGCCTTGATCTGCGCGAGCAAGGCGAGTTGCTCGCCGGTGACCGACTCATCGACGTACAGCGCGTCGTACGGCTCTTCCTTCTCCATCTTGAAGGCGTTCATGCCGACCACGATCTTCTCGCCGCTGTCGACGGAACGCTGGAACGCATACGACGCGTCCCAGATCTCCCGCTGCGGGAAGCCGGCCTCGATGGCCTCGACCATTCCGCCATAGGCGTCGATCTTGTCGAAATATTCGAAGCAGCCCTTCTCCATCCGATTGGTCAGTTCCTCCACGTAGAAGGAACCGCCCAGAGGGTCGGTGGTGTTGATGACGCCGGACTCGTGCGCGATGATCTGCTGCGTGCGCAGGGCGATGCGCGCGGCCTGCTCGGTCGGCAGCGCCAGGGTCTCGTCGAGCGAATTCGTGTGCAGCGACTGCGTACCGCCGAGGACGGCGGCCAGTGCCTGCATGGCCACGCGCACGATGTTGTTGTACGGCTGCTGCGCGGTCAGGGAGCAGCCGGCCGTCTGGGTGTGGAAGCGCAGGCTCCAGGAACGCGGATCCTTCGCGCCGTAGCGATCGCGCATGACCTTGGCCCAGACACGCCGGGCCGCGCGGAACTTGGCCACTTCCTCGAACAGGTCGTTGTGGGAGTTGAAGAAAAAGGAGAGCCGCGGGGCGAAGTCGTCGATGTCCATCCCGGCTCGCACGCCGTACTCCACGTACTCCATGCCGTCGCGAAGGGTAAAGGCCAGCTCCTGAAGCGCCGTCGAGCCGGCCTCCCGGATGTGATAACCGCTGATGGAGATGGTGTTGTACTTCGGAACATTCTCCGCGCAGTACTTGAAGATGTCGGTGATCAGCCGCATGGAGGGACGCGGCGGGAAGATGTACTCCTTCTGGGCGATGTACTCCTTGAGGATGTCGTTCTGCAGTGTGCCGCTGATCTTCTTCCAGTCGGCGCCCTGCTTCTCGGCAACCGCAAGGTACATGGCCAGCAGGATGGGCGAGGTGGAGTTGATGGTCATGGACACGGTGACGTCCTCGAGGCGGATGCCCTCAAAGATCGTCTCCATGTCCGCCAACGTGTCGACGGCCACGCCGCACTTGCCGACTTCTCCTGCGCTGTACTGATGATCGGAGTCGTAACCGTAGAGCGTGGGCAGGTGGAACGCCGTCGACAGTCCGGTCTGGCCCTGCGACATCAGGTAATGAAAGCGTTCATTGGTCTGGCGGGCCGTACCGAAGCCGGCAAACTGCCGCATGGTCCACAACTTCCCGCGATAGCCGGTCGGATGAATTCCTCTGGTGTAGGGAAACTCGCCGGGAAACCCGAGGTCGCGATCGAAGTCGAGAGCAGCGACGTCGGAAGGCGTGGCCAGCGGATTGACCTCCATGCCGCTCACGGTGGTGAAGTCTTTTTTCCACGGCGCTTTCTTCGCCACCAGCGGATCGTGAACCTCGCGCCGCCACCGGCTGCCGGCCTCGCGCACTCCGCGCAGGGCGCCCCCACCAAACAGCGGCAGCTGGACCGGTTCTGACTCCGGTGCCCGCGCCACTGCGCCGGCACCCGTTTCGATCGTCAACTCATCGCGGCTCATCGCATCTCCAATCCCTGAGGGTCACATCGCAGGCGAGACTACCGGATGTGCCCGGCGGTCAACAACTAATGATGCAACGGATAGGCCGCGAAGAACCCAGCACCGGCGGACGTCACCCGAGGTTCGCAGTTTGCGAACTCACGCACCCCATCGCGGCGAACGTTTCTCCAGGAAGGCGCGGAGGCCCTCCTGCGGCTCGCCGGTGGCGAAAAGCCAGGCGAACAGGGCGCGCTCGAGAGGATCGCCTCCACGGGAGCGAAGCAGCATCGCCGCGACGTCGAGCGCCCGCGCGCTCCGGGAGGCGGCCCATCGCCTGGTCCACTCGAGCGCATCGATGGCCTCAGGAACGACTGCGTCGGCGATCCCTCGAGCAAGAGCCTCCGGGCCTCGCATCCCGGTTGTCCCCCCAAGGAGAATGCCGCGGGCGCGCGGTCCCATCCGCCAGATCAGCGCTCCGATGAGCGACGAGAGGGCGGGTGTCGCGGACTCGAGGTCGATGGTCAGGTCGATGGTCAGCCGGGCCTGGGGCGTCATCACCAGCCAGTCCGCGTGGAGGGCCGCCGCGGAGACTTCGCCGGTGGCGACCGCGATGATCGCCTGTTGCCGCTGGAGAACCGAGGCCAGCTCGAGGTCTTCCGCACGCGCGATGATCATCGCTTCGAGTCAGTTCCGGAGCGCCGGGCCGCCACCAGAATGAGTCCCGGTCCGAACGGGAGGAACGAGAAGAGGCGGTCGATGGCAAAAAGAGCGAGCACCAGACGCACCAGGATGCGCGACTTCCCAGCACGGGCCACCGACCGCAGCGCGGGGTCGCCGGCGACCTCCCGATTTGCCCGGCGCATGTTCATCGGGAGCAGGAAGAGCGTGTCGTACAGCAGCACGACCGGGAACCCCCAGAAAGAGATCCGCACGATCTCCAGCCCGGCGCCCTCGAAGAGGTCGCGCAGTTGCCGGGAAGAGTAGCGGCGAAGGTGCTCGTAGTAATCATCGCTGCTGCTCCACAGGCTCTGCAGCGCTGGAACGGTGGCGATGCAGCGGCCCTCGGGAGCGAGCACGCGGGCGATCTCCCGCGCAGCAGAGACGTCATCCGGAAGATGCTCGAGGGTCTCACCTGTGGTCACTCCGGCGAAGACCGAATCGAGGAACGGCAGCCGTGTCATGTCACCCACGACCACCGGCACCGAGGAGGTGCGCCGCACGTGGAGGGCCGCGTCGAATGAGTAGTCGACCCCAAAAACGCGAAACCCTTTTGTGCCCAGACGCTTCGCGAGCTGTCCCAGCCCTACGGCTCCGTCGAGCAGCCGGCTTTCCGGAGGCAGGCGCGCGGCTTCGTCGAAGATCATGCGCAGCCGGTATTCGTGGCGCGGCCCGAACATCTCAGGCTGTGTTCCCCATGCGTGTGTGTGGGTTTCAGGAGTGAATTTCATCGACGGAGCTTGATCTGGTGTGATCGAAGGGATGTGCCCGCCATGTTATCCTGCATGAAGACATCCGCCCATAAGATCAATGAATCCAGAGGTGAACATGGTAGCGACGAAGTTTCGCTCACTGGCAATAGTCGCAGTTTTTCTCACCGCTGCCACCGTTGAGGCGCAAGTTGCGAACAACTCGCTCACCGTTTCCTGGACTGGCGGCGGCCTGAAGGGCGGCACCGTCACCACCAGGGAGGGGTCTCCGAAAACCCGGCTCGTCTACACCGACACCACCAACACCCTGAAGAACGGATTCATCTACCCCACCCTTGTGGCCATGTTTACCTCCGATGGTGGCACGCGCGGTGACCGCACCAGTGATACTTCATCAGTCGGTGGGGTGCAGGGACCCGTGGTCGGCATCAGCCTCACCCCACGGGTTCTGCTGCCGGGCACGTATCAAGCGATGAATCTCGCCTCGAAATCGTTCATGGACTTCCCTTTCCAGCCTGCGTTTTTCCTCTCCAACATCCCGAGTGGACCAGTGTGCCAGATAGGAGAAGCGACCGGTACGATCACCATCACCGAGATCCAGACCGAACAGCTGGAGCAGCGATTTCACGTCACGAAGCTTAGCGCGAGCGTCGACGGACGCTGCACCGCGAATGGTCAGACCTTCCACGCCGTCCTGCAGGCCGATGAGCCGTCGCTCGGGGGGGTTCCTCTTGATCCACCCGCGGCGGACACCTCCCCGGTCCCGCCGACCCCCATCAACGACGCCCCCCGGACCAAGGCGACGTACACCCTCACCCTCAGCAGTGACAAGGCAGCGAACATCGGGGGCGTGGGCCAGGGCAAAAGCTACTCGCTGACACAGCGGGACGCGAAGGAGCTCATCTCGTTCGCCAGAGCGCCCAAAGACAGCGTGCTCCCTGCCAACATTGCCATCAAATTGAACGCGACCGATGCCGCACAGAAGCGGACCGGCGTCGGGGCTGTAGTTCTCAACATGAGAACGTTCGGCGATTTCGTACCCGGGCAGACCTACACGGGTGGCGACACCGCCGGGTTGGAGGGCGGGAAGCAGGACACCCAGTTCGAGTTGCAGATCAACACCCTGTTCTGCGCCGGCGGGGTGTTCTCCACCTATACCGTGGAGGACCTCACCTCTGATTGCGAGTCGGCGATCAGTCCCGCGTTGAACGGAACCGTCATCGTGGTGCCCCACATCCGGTCGCTAAAGGTGTCCTTCACCACGCGATGCGGAAACCAGACCGGGGGATTCAAAGGAACGTTGACCTACAACGACCCTCTGCCAGGCAATGAGGACTGCGCGAATCCGATCACCGGCGCTCCTCCCACCACCACCGGAGGGAGGAGCGCCGGTAATCGGATTCGCGCAGTCCTCGTTACCTGGCAGAGGGTCGTTGAAGGTCAGTGTTCCTTTGAATCCGCCGGTCTGATTTCCGCATCGCGTGGTGAAGGACACTTTCAGCGACCGG
>JBKJQB010000131.1:0-2909 GCA_046594105.1 Thermoanaerobaculia bacterium | reverse complement strand
ATCTCATGTCCGGCCCCTTCGAAGGCGGCGACGACGGCATTGCCGCCGGTGTCGGTGTCGGGCGTCCTGGAGTCGCTGATGGTGAGGACGAAGCAGCGAACCCGCGACGGGGAGTCTTGGCGGTGCTGTTCGACGGACACCCGTCGATTATATGGGGAAGAGGTTCGGGGTTCCGGGTTGCGAAGAGGTTCCGGGTTCCGCGTTCGGGGTTCCGGGTTGGGTTCGGGTTCGCTGGCAGCTGGACGGTGGCGGTGATGATATAATCCGGGTTTCCCGCTGGAACGGGTGCCCTCACCAGGTAGGGCATGTCCTCACAGCGCGCCCTTAGCTCAGTTGGATAGAGCGTCTGGCTACGAACCAGGAGGTCGCAAGTTCGAGTCTTGCAGGGCGCACCATTCTTTTCAGTAACTTACAGCATCGGCCTTTTCGGGCTTGTGAACAATCGTGAACAATTCGCCGGCGATTCTCTCCACGGCGTCACGCACGGACCCGTCGAGCACCTGCGTGTACACGTTGAGTGTCGTATCGACGTTGGCGTGACCCATCAGCTGCGCGACGACCTTCCCGGGCACCCCTTTGTCGTGAGACCACGAGGAGTAGGTGCGCCGGAACGTCAGCCAGGTTGCCCGCGGCAGCCCCAGCTGTTTACAGGCCGGGAAGATCGAGCGGCGCAGCACGTTGTTGGGCGAGATGGGCGAGCCCAGGCGTGTGGCGAACACCAGCGCATCTGGGGCGGTGTTCGTCGCCTGAGCTTTCCATTCGACGACCAGCCGCAGCGCCGCCCCTGAGAGGGGAATCTGTCGAGACCCCGCCTCCGTCTTCGGAGCACCGAATATGCCGTCGTAGACGGCCTCCCGCACCGTGAGCAGCCGCCGATGCTCGTCGATGTCCTTCCAGCGCAGCGCGAAGAGCTCGCCGCGCCGAAGCCCCGAGAGGATTGCCAGCCTGACCATCGTCCGCGCAAGTGCCGGCAACGCTGTCACGAGCGCAGATGCCTGAGCCGCGGTGAGCGCCCACTTTGGGCGCACGCACCTCAGCGTCGGCATGTCCACGCCGCGAGCCGGGTTTTCCTGGATGTGGCCCCACTTCACGGCCGTGCGGAGGATCGCGCTCAGCACATCGTGAATGTGGTCGACGGACTTGGGTGCGTACCCCGCCTGCGTGAGATGCGCCACGTACGCCTGGATCTCCTGTCGCGTCACCGCAGAAACGGCCATGTCGCCGAATTGCGGCAACAGGTGTTTCTTCAGCATGAACCGACGATGCTTCTGGGTCGAGTGCTTGTACATCGGCAGAACCGAAGCGTCCCATTCGCCGGCGAGCGTCCGGAACGTGACGCGAGATCGCGACGCCGTCTTGCTGTTGCCTGCGGCCGTGATTCGTTGATTGAGAGTCTCCGACGCCTGCTTGCGCGGGACTTCGCCTAACGATTCGTATCGCAGGACCTTCTTCCTCGTGCCGTCGGGAGCTATTTCGATCTCCCTCCAGCGGATCGCCCACCCCTTTCCTCGTCTGAGAAGACAACCGCTTCCGTACTGTCGTTTCGATCGAGCCATTCGAGGGAACCCCTTTCCTCTCGCTGGCTCTTCGTGCTGTAGCTCGATCGTCATTGTAGCGGTTGTCTCGGCCGACGTCACCCGATCCGCGTGCGCGTGACAAGGAATTCGCGGATCAGGCGCGCGTCGAAACGCACGTATTTTCCAACCTTCACATGGGGCAACCGCTCCGAACGCGCGACACCGCGCGATCGCGAGTGTTCGTAGACCCAGCTCGGACTGACTTTGAGCAGGAGCGCCACCTCTTGAACGGTCAGCAGTTCCTGGAGGTCGTCCGCCCTGTTGCTCCGCGGCGAATCGGCCACGATCGCCGGCCCGTCAAGACTCAGCTCGCCAACTGCCATATCGCACCTCGCTTCCAACGGTTCGTCACCCGACGCGCGTCCCGTTCATCGGGACGTGCGCGAAGCCGCTTCGTGTGATCTCACACAGCGGAAACTCGCGCGCAATTCGCGTGTGTTGGGATGTCGCGCTCCAGCGCGCCGACATGTTGCCGGCGCGCCGATGTCCGTGGAGCGCGGATGTGGCCTTGGCCGACATCGAACCGCGGGGAGCGCGTGCCCCGCGCGGCGACGGTCGCCGTGGATAGCGACCGTCAACGAACCAGCGTTTTCGCTCGAGGCATGGACGCACAGGCGTCTCGGGAAACGCCGCTCTCTGCGACGCCTGGCCGTAGCGACGACGCGTGGCGACGAGAGCATGGTGTTCGCGATCCCGGTGCACGGGCGCTCACGTAGAACGCACGAGCGTGGTCACCGGTCGCGAATCTGGGGGGTGCGCTTGATCGTGCCCTGGGAGCGACGATCAGAAACGCGCTCCGCATGCACTGTGTGCGAAGCGGAGGATGTGCCAAGCGGCACAGACGCGATGCCACCAAGATACGCCCGAGGAAATCCCGCGTCAAGTCCTTCTCACGCTCCTGTAGGGAGTACATGATTTGACCGCTCCCGAGAGCAAGTGATCTGTCCGCTTTGTTAAAAGGTGCGTGCGGGGTACGGCGGCGGCCCACGATGGGCGATGACGTATCCGGCGAGCGCCTGGGAGCGGGCGATGACGGTCCAAGAAGTCCTGTTAAAGGCGTTGAGTGGTGAGCTGCATTGGTTCCGGGCGGCCGAGATTCTGGGGTGGTCGCCCCGGACGCTGCGCCGATGGCGGGAGCGGTATGAAGCACTCGGGCGCCACGGGTTGATCGACAAGCGGCTCCTGCGGCCGTCGAAGCGGCGGTTGCCGCCCGGCCAGCTCGAGCAGCTGCTGCGGTTGTATCGGGAGCGGTATACGGGGTTCAACGTGCGCCACTTCCATCAGATTGCGAAGCGGGAGCACGGCGTGACCGCGTCCTACAGTTTCGTGAAA
>JBKJQB010000094.1:0-10041 GCA_046594105.1 Thermoanaerobaculia bacterium | reverse complement strand
CACTCCGGATACGGACGCAGCGGCCGCAGCCACCGCGTCGTAAACCTCCGCGCGACGTCCTTCAGAAATGTTCGGAACGCATTCGATCAGCTTCATGATCGGATGCTAGCAAGGAGTGCAGGAAGGGTGGGAGGAATCCGGCGACCAGGGCGGTCCTGCCAGCAAAGCGAAGGTGGCGCCGGCATCCTTGCCGGCCGTTGCGTCGGCTTCCAGCCGGCGCGATTCGCCAAGCGTTCGCCGGCAAGATGCCGGGGGCCCGGCCGGCAAAGATCCCGGCGCTACGAAAAGCAGCCAGGCATCACGGCCAGGGCTCCCTCTCTGATGCGGGCACTCGTCGGCCGTTTCTTTCAGCTCGTGGGGATGATCGTCCTCCCGCTGGGGCTGATGATCGGCCTCTTCCGGGATGACATCCGTCTGGAGGTGCGCCTGCTCTTCATCGGCGGTGCGTTCTTCGTCGTGGGATGGCTGATGGCCAGACAGAAGCAGGACTGATGCAGCCGACCATCGTGGTCACCGCGCAGTTTCCACCGGTGATCCGGGAGATCCTCGGCGGCCTGTGCGACCTCGTGGAGCACCCCACCGAGGCGGCGCGGACGGAAGAGGACATGATCACCCTCCTCAGCGAGGCGGACGGTGCCATCACTCTGCTCAGTGATCCGATCACCCGATCGGTGCTGGAGTCGAATCGAGACCTCAAGATCGTGGCGAATTTTGCGGTCGGCTACAACAACATCGACATCGCCGCAGCGCGTGAGCTGGGAGTCCGGGTCACCAATACGCCGGGGGTCCTGACCGAGGCGACGGCGGATCTGACCATGGCGCTGCTGCTGGCGACCACGCGCCGGCTGGTGGAAGGCGATCGGGAGGTGCGCTCGACGGGCCGGTGCGAATGGGGGCCGCTCAAACTCCTGGGCATCTCGCTGCAGAACAAACGGCTCGGCGTTCTGGGTATGGGCCGCATCGGGAGCGCCGTGGCCACGCGGGCCACAGCCTTCGGGATGGAAGTCCATGGCATTCGACGAGGGGACGAGCTCGAAGAGATCATCGCCACCTGCGACATGATATCGGTCCATGTGCCGCTGACCGGGGAGACTGAGAATCTCATCGATGCGAAATTTCTGGCCATGATGAAACCGGGCTCCTACCTCATCAACACGGCGCGTGGCGCCATCGTTGATGAGGGGGCTCTGTGCGACGCGCTGGAACGAGGGCATCTCGCCGGCGCCGGCCTGGACGTCTATCAGGACGAACCCCGCGTCAATCCGCGCCTGCTGGCACTGCCCAACGTGGTGGTTCTGCCTCACATCGGGTCCGCCACGCACGAAGCGAGAGCGGCCATGGCCCGGATCGCTGCGGAGGAGGTCGCGCGCTTCCTGCGGGGAGAACCTGCGCGCCACGCCGTTCGCTGAATCAGGCGTGCAGGACGCGCCCGCGGCCCCCGCGCTTGACCGCGTAGAGCGCGTCGTCGGCAGCTTTCAGCAGAGTGCGCGGATCGGAGCCGTCCTGTGGAAACACCGCCACGCCGATGGACATGGTGACCGGGATTCCCGATCCGGAACGGAGCGATCGCTCCCCTACCTGCTCCATCAATGACTGCGCCCGTACCGCCGCCACGTGGGCGGGGGCGTCGGGCATGATGATCACGAATTCGTCGCCGCCGTAACGGCACACAATGTCTTCGGCTCGAACCATCCGCTCCATGATCCCGCCCAGGTCGCGGAGCAGCTCATCACCGGCAGCGTGTCCCAGTGCATCGTTGAATTCCTTGAAGCGATCGAGGTCCAGCAGCAGCACGGCCAGCGGCTTGCTGTGGCGCGTGGCGCGATGGATCTCTCGCTCCAGCGATTCCTCCATGTACCGGCGATTGAACACGCCGGTGAGCGGATCGCGCACAGCCTGTCGCCGTAACGTCTCGTGCAGGCTGAGGTTCGCATAGGCCATCCCCAGTTGCTCGGCCACGGTGCGGACCAGCTCTTCCACTCGAAGGTGCGGATCGCTCCAACGGACATGCAGAAGACCGATGGGCTCGCCGCGCGCGATCATCGGAACGCAGATGGCCGATTCATTCTCGGTCAGAAGGGCATGCGGGCATTTGGGCGTGCCCGGCTGCCCGGCGCGGTGCAGCGTGAACCGCGACAAGCCCAGACAATCCTGCCAATGAAACGCTGGAAACTCCGCCTTGGACTCGGGAGGCCACACCGTTTGGGGAATGATCTCCGTCGATCGGATCGCAAGAAACACCGCGCCGCGCGACCCCGGAAAGAGTCGCGGAATGATGGTGTCCACCACACGGTCCACATCCGCATTCCCTTCACAGGTCTGCAGATTCTCGGCGAGATACCCCAGCATCGAAAGCTCCGCCGAGCGTTGTTGCAGGTCGGCCAGCCGCTGCTGGAGTTCCACGTTGCTCGCCGCCAGCCCCTGCTCAGCCCGGGCGCGCGCGGTAGACGCCCTCCGATTCATGAGCCCCGCGCCCAGGAGCAGAGCGACGATCACCAGGTCTCCGGCAATCTCTACGGCGATGGTCTGGCGCACGCTCTGGCGCTGCCGCTCGGCGCGCTGCCGTAGCAGTGCCCGCTCCTCATTTTTCATCTCCCCGATCAACTGCTGCAATCGATCGTAACGGCGCACCGAGGCAGAGGACTCCACTGCGCCGCGAGCGATCAAGCGGCTGCGGCTCCGCAGGAGCGACTTCTGCCAGGCCACCTCAGCCTCCACCAGTTGCCGCAATTCCGGCAGGCGATTCTGCTGCCGCGCATTGTCGGAGGTCAGGAAAGCGAGGCGCTCCACCGAGCTCCGCTCGCTGTTCAGGGAACGGCGCACCATTTCCAGGCGCTGCTCCTCGCCAGTCAGCGCGAACGCCAGCCCCCCATGACGGGCGTCCGCCGCCAGCTGCAGGGTCGTCCCCAACTCCTCCAGCACCTGATGGGTATGATCGACCCAGTGCGAGTCACCGGACACAGAGCGGAGACTCAGGAGGGACAGGGCGGCGGTCGCAGCAAACAGCACTGCGGCGATGGCCAGAACAACCGCTGGCGTGCCGATGACCCCACGCTCGTTTTCCATGGACACTGCCCGACCCACTGGAAGTGTACCGCGCAGTGTAGAGTTCCGGGATGATTCGGCTGAACCGCACCGAGGTTTTTCTGCTCATCATCGACGTCCAGGAAAAGCTCCTGCCGGTAATCGACCAAAGGGAGTCGCTGGTTCACAACATCGAGCGCCTCATCCGGGGCGCCGGCGTTCTCGATGTCCCCGTCCTGGCCACCGAGCAGTACGTCAAGGGACTGGGACGGTCGGTTGAACCGATTCGCACAGCATTGGAGCAGACCGCCGCGCAATCACCCATCGAGAAGCTCACCTTTTCGGCCTGGGGATCGGCCGAATTTCAGACGGAATTGCGCCTGCTCCACAGAAAGCACGCCGTGGTCGCCGGGATCGAAGCCCACGTCTGCGTGTACCAGACGGTGGCCGATCTGCTCAAGAACGGCTTCGGCGTGACCGTCGTCGACGACGCTGTCTCCTCGCGCACGCCTCGCAACCAGCAGATCGGCGTTCGGCGCATGCTCCAGGAAGGCGCCGTCCTCAGCTCCACGGAGATGGTGTTGTTCGAGCTGACCGGAACCTCGGGAACCGACGAGTTCCGGGCGATTTCGCGACTGGTGAAGTAGCGATCGACCCTTCCTCCCTGCCGGCCGCTCATTCCTCCACGACGACGCGCATACCGGCAGAAAATTTGCTCTATCGCTTAGGAGCCTGCGCGGCAGAACGTCTTGGAGCGTGATCTTGCCGGAGCCTTGGGCAACCAGCGCCGCCGGCCGTTGCCGGCCTCGCCGACAAGCTCTGGTCGCACGATGGAAAAGGTCGAGAAGAGAATTCTGGTCGTGGATGACGACGACGCCATCCGATCCCTGCTGGTGACCGTCCTTCGTCGGCGCGGCTTTGGTGCCGACACCGCACGCGATGGAGCGGAGGCACTGGCCTGCCTCGATCGCTGCAGCTACTCTCTGATGCTGCTCGATTTCATGATGCCGCGACCGAGTGGCCCCGAGGTCCTCCGGCATCTTTCCACGCGGGAGCCATCCAGCCGGCCGATCGTCATCGTTCTCACCGCGGGCAACGACCCTCGCGATCTCGATCCCTCCACCGTATCCGCCACCATCCGCAAACCATTCGACATCGAGGTACTCATCGAGACCATCGTGGCCTGCCTGAATGCGGTGGATGGAAAAACACAACTCGAAAGCTGCCGGGCACCACTGGATTCCGAGGGTTCCGGCGGGAGAGTCCATTGAGCGGGCCGGTTATGGACTCGCTTGGCACATCTTTTGGATTTTCCAGGGAGGCAAAGGACGAACACCATGCCATCCAGCGAGGCCAGAGTTCTCATCGTCGAAGACAATGACGCATTGCGGGTGATGCTTTTTACGGTGCTGCGGCACCAGCCGCTCGCTGTTGACACGGCATCGACCGCCGACGAAGCGCTGGAGAAAGTCACCACCTGTGATTACGCGCTGATCCTCATCGACATGGACCTTCATTCCGGGGATGCATGGCGATTTCTCCAGGACTTCCGGGAGGCCCGGCCGGATGCGAACTCCTTCGTCCTGGCAGTCCGCGATCCGAGGAAGAATGAAGCGCTCGATGCTGCCGGTGTGAACGCAATCATGACCAAACCGCTGGAGATCGACACGCTGGCGGAACTGGTCCGCGAGTGCGCACGGGTCGTCCCTCCTCCTGACGATCCGCTCGATTGCCCGCCCGCAGAAAGCGGTTACCAGCCGCAGATGGACGGCGGCTCGCAGCTGGCGAACTGAGTCTCCTGTGATCGAAGCAATCGGCTGGCTCAGCTCCGTCGTCCTCATCCTCACCATCGCCAAACAGGTGCACAAGCAGTGGCAGGCCGGCACCAGCGAAGGCGTCTCCATCTGGCTCTTCGTCGGGCAACTCGCTGCTTCGGCCGGGTTCACCATCTACAGCGTTCTCATTCATAGCTGGGTCTTCGTCGTTACCAACAGCCTCATGGTCATCAACGGCCTGGTGGGCTACTGGATCACCAGGCGGCAGAAGAAGTCAGCGGAATCGGGCGAAGCCACCACCGCGAATCCCTGATCAACCAGGGCGAGCGGACCCCGTACAATCCGCCCCGTGAACGATCGGCGCAGAGGCATGCTCTTCATCACCGGAGCGGCTCTGCTCTGGTCGACCGGAGGCATCGGGATCAAGGCCATCTCCGATTCGCCGCTGCATGTGACCTTCTACCGGTCACTCTTCGCCGCGCTGGCCCTCATGCTCTTCCTCGGCCGGCGGGTGTGGGGCAGGCGCCAGTGGAACTCAACCGGCGTGTTCGTCATGGCCATCGTCAGTTATGCCGCCTGTCTGACGACGTTCGTGGTGGCCACGAAGTGGACCACCGCGGCCAACGCGATTTTTCTGCAGTACGCCGGCGTCATCTGGGTGTTGATCTTCTCTCCGCTGGTCCTGCGCGAGCCGATGCGCTCCCGCGACGTGATCGCGGTCGTTGCCGCCTTCGCCGGAATGGCCCTGTTCTTCGTCGGAAAATTCGACGCTCACGGGATGGCCGGCAATGGCATGGCCCTGCTGTCGAGCGTCTTCTTCGGCGCGCTGATCCTGGCCCTTCGCCGCGAGCAGCGCGCCGCCCAGGCCGCGGTGATCTGGGGCAACGTCCTCTGCTGTCTGGCCATGCTGCCCTTCGTCTCTTCGCACCTGGCCCTCACCGGCCGCTCCTTCGCAGTTCTCGCCTTCCTCGGTTTCTTTCAGATCGCTTTCGCCTACTTCCTATTTGTGAAGGGACTGGCGTACGTCACCGCCACCCAAGCCTCGCTCACCGGAATGCTCGAACCGGTGGCCAATCCGCTTTGGGTCTTTCTCCTCCTGGGCGAGCGCCCCTCGCTCTTCGCCATCGCCGGCGGCCTGATCGTGCTCACCGCCATCGGATGGCACACGCTGGGCGGATCGAGAACGCAGGCGGATCTGCCGGCAGTGGATTGAGGAGCGCCCGGGCGCGAGGGTGACTCGATTTTCGGTATCCGTCGAATTTGTCAGTCCCGTAGGGACGATTGAGCGCTAGCCCAGCACTTCAGTGCTGGGTTGAGTGTGAGCGATCCAGCGAGTCCCGGAGGGACGATTGAGCGTCTCTTCGGGGCGATGTCGCCACTCCGCGGCTGGGCCTACCTCACCCTTGCGCCCGCTTTTTGCACCATCTCCCTTCGTGTCCGCTGTAGAGTTGATCGAGCCTGCCACGGGAGAGCGACTGGCCTCGGTGCACCAGGCCAGCGTCGAGGACGCCGGCGCGGCGATCGACACGGCCGATCGGGCGTTTCGCAGCGGGCCCTGGCGGACCATCAACACCCGCGATCGCGGCCGCATCCTCCACCGCCTGTCCGATCTCATCCGCGCCAACGCCGACGCCCTGGCGACGATGGAATCGCGCAATGTCGGCAAGCCAATCCGCGACTCGCGCGACGAGGTCGATCTCGCCGCGAATTGCTTCGAGTACTACGCAGGCACCACCAACAAAGTCGGCGGTCAGACCATCCCCGGCGCGGCTCCCGGCGTGTTGATGACCTTCCGCGAGCCCCTCGGCGTGTGCGGCATCATCGTTCCCTGGAACTTCCCGATCGCCATTGCCGCCTGGAAATCGGCGCCCGCACTGGCTATGGGCAATACCGTCGTGTTGAAACCGGCGGAGCAGACTCCGATGACGGCCATGCGCCTCGCCGAACTGGCTCTCGAAGCCGGTTTCCCCGAGGGAGTGTTCACGGTCCTGACTGGCGAGGGCTCCGTGGTCGGCGAGGCCATGGTCAACCACCCGGCCATCCGCAAGATCGCCTTCACCGGATCGACCGAGGTGGGCAGCCGGGTAATGCAGCTGGCAGCGCGCGACATCAAGAGAGTGAGCCTGGAACTGGGAGGCAAGTCCGCCAGCGTCGTCTTTGCCGACTGCGACTTCGATCGAGCCGTCGCCTCCGCCGTCTCCAGCGCCCTCGGCAATGCGGGACAGGACTGCTGCGCGCGCAGCCGCGTGCTGGTGGAGCGAAGCATCTACGACCGCTTTTCGAAGGCCCTCGTCGCCGCCTTCGAGAGCGTGAAGATGGGCGACCCTCTCAACGACGGAACCGTGATGGGGCCGCTGATCACGGCGGCTCATCGCGACCGCGTCTCCGCCTATGTGGACAGCGGCCGCGCCGAGGGGGCCACGCTGGCCACTGGCGGCGGCCGGCCAGCCGGAACTCTGACGAACGGGACCTACCTGCAGCCAACCGTCTTTCTCGACGTGAAACCTTCCATGCGCATCGCGAAGGAAGAGATCTTCGGCCCGGTGGTGGCGGTGATGCCCTTTGCCGATGAGGCCGAGGCGATCACGCTGGCCAATGACAGCACGTACGGCCTGTCCGGATCGGTCTGGACGCGCGACATCGGGCGCGCCATGCGCGTGGCCCGGGCCATCGAAACGGGAAATCTCTCCATCAACTCCGGCAGCAGCGTTCATCTGGAAGCACCCTTCGGCGGAGTGAAGCGGAGCGGCATCGGTCGTGAGCTCGGGCTCGCTGCACTCGATCACTACACGGAGTGGAAGACGGTCTACATCGACATCGGTGCGTAAGGAATCGTGACATGGCGACGACGATGATGCAGGGCCGGATCGATCCCGACACCCTCAGGCGGATGGTGGCCAATGACGAGATCGATACCGTCATCGCCACCTTCCCCGACATGTACGGCCGGCTGGTCGGCAAGCGGATCACCGGACGCTTCTTCGTCGATGAAGTGATCAGCCACGGCATGCACGCCTGCGACTACCTGCTGGCGTGCGACATGGACATGGAACCGGTGCCCGGCTACGCCTTCACCAGCTGGGCCAAAGGGTACGGCGACTTCCGCCCCATGCCCGACTTCACCACGCTTCGCATCGCCTCCTGGTTGCCAAAGACCGCCCTGGTGCTTTGCGACGTGTACCAGGACAAACGCGACGAGCTGGTTCCTCTGGCCCCTCGCAGCCTGCTCAAACAGCAGCTGGCCCGCGCGGACGAGATGGGGTTCAGCGCCATGGCCGCGTCGGAGCTCGAGCTCTACGTCTTCAAGGACTCCTACGAGACCGTCGCCGAGAAAGGTTTCATCAAGGCCACGCCGATCGGCCGCGTCATCGAGGATTACCACATCCTTCAGGGCACCAAAGAAGAGTTCCTGATCGGAGCGATCCGCTCGCACATGGAGCGGTCCGGCGTCCCCATCGAGTCGAGCAAAGGGGAATGGGGACCGGGGCAGCAGGAGATCGGACTCCGCTATACCGACGCGCTGGAGATGGCCGACCGCCACTCGATCTACAAACAGGCCGCCAAGGAGATTGCGTACCAGCTCGGCCACTCCATCACCTTCATGGCCAAGTGGGACGAGCGCTACGCCGGCTCGAGCTGCCACATCCATATGAGCCTGTGGGACCGCAAAGGGAAGAAGCCGCTGTTCGCGGGCGACGACCGCCTCGGCGACATCGAGTGCTCCAAGACCTTCCGCTGGTTTCTCGGCGGCTGGATGAAGCACATCCGCGAACTGTTCGCATTCTTCGCCCCCTATCCAGCCTCGTACAAGCGCTACGTGGCCGGCTCGTTCGCGCCGACCGGCATCGCCTGGAGCTACGACAACCGCACCGCCGGCTTCCGCATCGTCGGCGAAGGATCGTCACTGCGCATCGAATGCCGCGCGCCCGGCGCCGACGCCAACGTGTATCTCGCGTTTGCAGCGACCCTCGCCGCCGGCCTCGACGGCGTGCGCCATCACATCGAGCCGCCGCCGGCATTCGAAGGCGATGTGTACGGCGCGGCCGAACTGCCCCAGATGCCGCATTCGCTCAACGAGTCCATCGAGGCTCTCTCCCACAGCACCTGGGCCCGCGAGGCGCTGGGGGAAGACATCGTCGATCATTACCTTCACTTCTTCCGCACCGAGCAGCGCAAGTTTGATTCGGTGGTCACCGACTGGGAGCGCCGTCGCTACTTCGAGATGGCCTGATCGCAAACCAAGGAGACGCCATGAGGCTCAAGGACAAAGTCGCGTTGATCACCGGAGGCGCCAGCGGCATCGGCAGGGAATCCTGTCTGCTCTTCGCGCGCGAAGGCGCAAAGGTGGTGGTGGTCGATCTGAAGAAAGAAGCGGCCGATGCGACTGCAATCGAAATCCAGAAAGCTGGTGGTGCCGCGAAGGGCTTTGCCGCCGACGTCTCCAAAGCGAAGGACGCCGAGGCGATGGTGCGCTTCGCCGAGGAGACCTACGGAAAACTCAACGTCGTGTTCAACAACGCCGGGGTGTTCCACGCGGACGACAATTCGGTGACCGACACCTCCGAAGCCATCTGGGACATGGTCATCAACGTGAATCTCAAAGGCGTTTTCCTGGGGTGCCAGTACGCCATCCCGGCGCTGCAGCGTGCCGGCGGCGGCTCGATCATCAACACAGCCTCGTTTGTGGCCATCATGGGCGCGGCCGCACCGCAGATCGCATACACCGCGAGCAAAGGAGGCGTACTGGCCATGACCCGAGAGATCGCCGTTGAATTTGCGCGTCAGAACATCCGCGCCAACTCGCTCTGTCCCGGACCGGTGGAGACCCCTCTGCTGGCGCAGCTTCTCTCCGATCCGGCCCGGCGACAGCGGCGGCTGGTGCACATCCCCATGGGCAGGTTCGCGCGACCAGAAGAGATGGCCAACGCCGCGCTGTTCCTCGCCAGCGATGAGTCGTCCTTCGTGACGGGAACGTCGTTCCTGGTCGACGGGGGAATCAGCGCCGCATACATCACGCCCGAGGGAGAGCCGCTCAAGGTGTAGATCCTTTCGGAACGCCGGCATCCTTGCCGGCCGGTCCGCCGGCATCTTGCCGGCGCGAGCTTGCCGAGTACTGCCGGCTGGATGGTCTGCCCCCAAAAACTGGTCCAGGCATTATGCCGGTAGCGGCGCTGTGGGAGCTGTGGGAAACGGCGGCGGTTGTTGGCCGACGTTTTCCAAGTCCTGGGGGAAGGCGCGGACT
>JBKJQB010000017.1:0-2894 GCA_046594105.1 Thermoanaerobaculia bacterium | reverse complement strand
TCCGGACCGGCGAGACTCAAAAGCCTTGGACTGCGGCGAGCGCCGCTGCACCCGCGCAGGCCGAAGCGATGAGCCGCCGCGACCGCCCGCGACATCCGCCCGCTGCTGAACGGCGAGCGACCACGGAGGAGACCCGATGATGCGCGCAGCAATCTACTCACGGAAATCGACCGCGCAAGACGGTGTCGATGACACCGACCTGTCCGTGCAGCGGCAGGAGGACAGCGCACGGGCCTTCGCCGCCGCGAAGGGCTGGACTGTGCTGGACGGCCACGTCTACGCCGACAAGGGCATCAGCGGGGCCGCAGCCCCTGCGACGCTGCGCGAGAAGGCCCGGATGCTCGCGGCGATTATGGCAGTGGGCGGTCCACCCTTCGAGGTGCTGATCACGCAGGCACCGGACCGGCTGTCCCGTCGCGACGGAGACGAGAGTTTCGCCGAACTGAAGGCCATCGCACGGGCCGGTGTGGAGATTTGGTTTTACGCGGACGGCTCGCGCTTCACCTTCGGCGACTTCGCCTCCAACACGCTCGGCTTCCTGCGCGGCGAATTCGCGGCGGAGTATCGCCGGGCCATTGCCGTGAAGACCTCGGAGGCCATGCGGCGGAAGTTCCAGCGCGGCCACGTCGTCGGCGGTCGCACCTTCGGCTACGACAATTGCTGTTCGGCGTGCGCGCGGCTGCTGCCGTCCGGCGCGGAGCGCTGTTGCAAAGACGGACACACGGTCCGGCGTATCAACCCGGCGGAGGCGGCGGTCGTGCGCGAGATTCACGAGCGTTCCGCGCGCGGCGAAGGCCTGACGCGGATCACCAAGGCCCTGAACGCCGCTGGCGCGGTGACACCACGGGCGCAGCAGGGACGCCCGCATGCGTGGGCCACCTCCAGCGTCCGCGCGGTGCTGCACCGCACGGCCTATTCGAGCGATGATGTCTACGGCAAGACGAAGAAGCGCGACGTGTTCGGCGCCGTGCACCAGACGCCGCGTCCCGCG
Source organism: Thermoanaerobaculia bacterium (assembly GCA_046594105.1). Taxonomy (GTDB): domain Bacteria; phylum Acidobacteriota; class Thermoanaerobaculia; order Gp7-AA8; family Gp7-AA8; genus JBDSGC01. Next base: position 1,903 of record JBKJQB010000017.1, on the reverse strand, counting down.
TCGGAGTGGCAGCATCGCACCGACCCCTCGCTCAGAATCATCAGTGACGAGCTGTGGAGTCGGGCGCACGATCGTCTCGCGGAGCGGCAGCGGAAACACACCGGCGGCCGGGGCCGCCAGCGCGACCTTGACTCGCACTATTTGCTGAGCGGGTTCGCTCGGTGCGGCACCTGCAACGGTGGGCTCGCCCATCACAGCCGACAGCACGGGTCGCAGCGCGCTCGGACCTCCTACTACGGCTGCACGAGCTATTGAAAGCGCGGGAAGACGGTCTGTCCGAACAATGTGGTCGTGCGGATGGACGTCCTCGACGCCGAGGTGCTGGCGACGCTCGGCAATGACCTGTGCCGACCGGCGGTGATTGTGGAAGCGCTCCGGCTCGCGCAGGAGGAGCTGTCCCCGCGCGGTCAGGATCGCACCCGGGAGGAGCTGGAGGCCGAGCTCCTAAGCGTCCGGCGCGAGGAGACGCGGCTCGCGGAGTCGATTGGCGGCGGCGGGCTGTTAGAGGCGTTGATTGCCCGGCTCACGGAGCGGCAGGCCCGCCGGACCGCGATTGAATCCGAGTTGCGCAGGCGCGCGGCGGCACCCCCACGGGTCACCCCGGCGGCACAGGACGCGGCGTTGCGTGCGAAGCTCGCGGACTGGCGTGGACTGTTGGAGCGCAGCACGGTGACCGAGGGGCGTGAGGCGTTGCGGACGTTGCTGATTGGACCGCTGGTTTTCACGCCGGTGGTGGAGGCGCACCGGTGCGGCTACGCGTTCAGCGGGACGATTTTGTTGGATCGATTGCTGGCTGGGGTGGTGGAGTTGCCAACCAAAATGGCGTCCCCAGCGGGATTCGAACCCGCGTTTTGGCCTTGAAAGGGCCACGTCCTGGGCCTCTGGACGATGGGGACACGGGGCGTGCGACGCCGCGGCTCGGACTGGCGTCCGAACACTGGATGATAGCAGCGCCGCCCCGATTCACCAAGCGCGCCCGGCTCAGGGCGCTTCGCCGCCGAGCGCCGACAGTTCCTTCTGCAGCGCCTGCAGCTCTGCCTCGTGCGCCTCCATGAACTGGACGTTCTCGACGGAGACGTCTTTGGGGATCTCCTTGAGCATCCCCTGCTTCTTCAGGCCCGCCACCATCCCGGCCTGGAGCGAGGCGAGCATGAACTTGGCGTAGTCGCGCGGGCTCATGTTCGCTGACCGCAGCCCCGCCATCAGCGGCGGCACCTTGCGGATCTGCGCCTCCATCTCGGTGAGTGAATCGGCGTCGCCGATCGACGGCCCTTTGAGCGCGTCCGACAACTCCTCCTTGCGGGCCTTCAGCGTCTCGAGCCGCGCATCCTCCGCCTCGGTCGTCTCCGGCTTGGCCTCGAGCGCCTTGATCTCGCCGTTCACCTCCGCGACTTCCTGAAACTGCGGATCGCGCTTGAGCTCGGCCACCATCGCGCGCGTCGCGGCCGCGACCTGATTGACGACCGCCATCGACAGGCGGTACGACGCGATCTCGCGGCTGTCCGCGCCCGTTGCCGCCTGCGGCGCCGGCGCCGCGACGCTGACCACCGCTGCCGCCACCAGTCCCCAGAGTGCTGTGCCCATGGACTCGTCTTCTCCCTGCCCGACAGCGGTCCCGTCGCCGGCGAAGCGGGCCGGAATATATCGAAGTCATCGGCAGGACGCCCAGCTGAGCCGTAGTTCGCAATTCAGGGAGTCGGCGGGCCGGCGGCGACACAAGACGGTGGTTCGGATTCACAGAACCGGCAACGGTGGAATCGGTTTGAGCAGTCGGACGTCGGTCGCTGCGCACCTGCAAGCGCACAGAAGCGAACGGCGGCGAGGTTACAGCGTGGCGGGGCGGAGAATCGAGAGCACGCGGCGGGGCAGGGGGCGCCCCGGCGAGATCCGCACCACCGGGATG
>JBKJQB010000215.1:0-3907 GCA_046594105.1 Thermoanaerobaculia bacterium | reverse complement strand
GGTGATGTCGACGTCGCCATCGCCGCCGATCAGTTCGGCGATGGCCATCCGCTGCGCCTCGTTGTCCTCGATGATCAGGAGCGACTTGTTGGAGCGCTCCAGGAATCCCTGGATTTTCGCGAAAGCGTCATCGAGAGCTTCCTTCGAGACCGGCTTCTGCGCTTCCGCAAAGGCGCCCAGCTTCAGGCCGCGGCCGCCCTCGTCGTCTCCGGAGATGATGTGAACGGGGATGTGCCGCGTGCTCTTCTCATGCTTGAGGCGATCGAGAACGGTCCAGCCTTCCATGTCCGGGAGGTTGATATCCAGCGTGATCGCGTCGGGGTGGTAGCGAATGGCCAGTTGCAGCGCGGTCTCACCACGGGTGGCCACCAGACCCTTGAATCCCTTGTCGCGGGCCATGCCCAGGAGAATGCCAGCGAAGGTGACGTCGTCCTCGACGATCATGACCACGCGGTCACCCTCATTGATGTTGTTGCGGTCGTCAGGAACCGCTTCCTCCACCACCACGCCGCTCGGCTCTTCAGCCATGTCGCTTGCCGGGCGTGCCTCAAACTCGTCGGATCTCTCCGGCTGGGGACGTTGGGGCATGAAGTTCTCCCCTCCGCCGGCGCGACCGCCCTGGCCAAACACCATGTTCTGCACCGAGCCGGTGCGTTCATCATCGTCGCGTTTGGACGGCGCAACGTAACTCTGCGGCAGATAGAGAGTGAAGGTCGAACCGACACCCTCTTCGCTCGACACGCGGATCTCGCCGCCCAGAAGCCGGGCAATCTCGCGGCTGATGGACAGACCCAGTCCGGTGCCGCCGTACTTCCGGGTCGTCGATGCGTCGGCCTGCTGGAACGCCTCGAAGATGATGCGCTGCTTCTTTTCGGGGATTCCGATGCCGGTATCCGAAACGGTGAAGGCGATGACGCTATTGGCTCGCGCCAGCGTCTCGTGTCCCGGCGTCCAGCCGCCCGCCGCCGTCTCCATCTTCAGAGTGACGCCGCCCTTCTCTGTGAACTTGAAGGCGTTGCCGATGAGATTCTTGAGGACCTGATGCACCCGGGTGGCATCGGTGTGGATGGACTTCGGGAGACTGGCGCCCATCTCGATGTTGAGGTCGAGCTTCTTGTCGACGGCCACCTGGCGGAACGTCTTGTCCATCGAGTTGGCCACTTCGGGGAAGGCCAGGTCGCCGAGACTGATGGTCATCATGCCCGACTCGATCTTCGACAGATCGAGGATGTCGTTGATCAACGTGAGCAGATCCTGGCCGGAAGCGTGGATGGTGCGCGCGAAGTCGACTTGCTTGGGGGTGAGATTCGCTTCCGGATTGTCGGAGAGCAGCTTGGCCAGGATGAGCAGGGAGTTCAGCGGCGTCCGCAGCTCGTGAGACATGTTCGCCAGGAACTCGCTCTTGTATTTGGACGTCAGCGAGAGCTGGCGGGCTTTCTCTTCCAGTTCGCGCTTGGCGTTCTCCACCTGCTGATTCTTCCGCTCCACTTCTTCGTTCTGGGTCTGCAGCAGCCGTGCTTTCTCTTCCAGCTCCTCGTTGGTCTGCTGCAGTTCTTCCTGCTGCGTCTTGAGCAGCTCTTCGGAAGCCTGCAGCGACTTGGCCTGCTGTTCGAGCCGTTTGTTGGTCTCGGTCAGCTCTTCCTGCTGCGCCTGCAGCTCTTCGGCGAGCGACTGCGACTGCGTCAGGAGCTCTTCCGTCCGCATGTTCGCCTGGATGGTGTTGATGACCACGCCGATCGATTCGGTGAGCTGATCGAGCAGCGTGATGTACGTCTCAGTGAAGCGGCTGAACGAGGCCAGCTCCATCACCGCGAGCACCTGACCTTCGAACACGATGGGCAGGACCACGAGGTTGGCCGGACGCGACTCGCCCAGTCCGGAATTGATCTGCACGTAATCGGACGGCGCGTCGGTGATCAGGATGCGCTGCTTCTCGAACGCCGCCTGCCCCACCAGCCCTTCGCCGACGCGGAACTCCTTGTTGAGGTGCTTGCGCTCCTTGTAGGCGTAGGTCGCTGCCAACCGGAGGCGCTGCTCGTCCCCGTTGTTCGCGGTGTCCATGATGTAGAACACACCGTGGGCGGCTCCCACCACCGGCGCCAGCTCGCTGAGGATCATCTGGGAGACGGCCTTCAGGTTCTTCTGGCCCTGCATCATCCGGGTGAACTTGGCCAGGTTGGTCTTCAGCCAGTCCTGCTCCGTGTTCCGCGACGTGGTCTCCCGGAGATTCCGAATCATCTCGTTGATGTTGCCCTTCAGCGCAGCCAGCTCTCCCTCGGCCTGCACCGTGATGTTGCGGCTCAGATCGCCCTTGGCCACCGCGGTGGCCACGTCGGCGATGGCGCGCACCTGCGTGGTGAGGTTCGCGGCGAGCTGGTTGACGTTGTCGGTCAGATCGCGCCAGGTGCCCGATGCTCCCGGCACATTGGCCTGACCGCCGAGCTTTCCTTCCACGCCGACTTCGCGGGCCACCGTGGTGACCTGGTCGGCGAACGTAGCCAGCGTGTCGATCATGTCGTTGATGGTGTCCGCCAGCTCGGCGATCTCACCCCGCGACTCGACGTTCAGCTTCTGCTTCAGGACGCCGCGGGCGACGGCGGTGACCACCTTGGCGATGCCGCGCACCTGGTTGGTCAGGTTCGAGGCCATCATGTTGACGTTGTCCGTGAGGTCCTTCCACGTGCCGGCCACGCCCTTGACCAGGGCCTGCCCGCCGAGTTTCCCTTCCGTGCCCACTTCGCGCGCCACGCGCGTGACTTCTGCGGCGAACGAGTTGAGCTGATCGACCATCGTGTTGACGGTGTCCTTCAGTTCCAGCATCTCGCCCTTGACATCGACGGTGATCTTCTTCGACAGGTCTCCGTTGGCAACTGCGGTCGTCACCTGCGCGATGTTCCGCACCTGATTGGTCAGGTTGGAGGCCATGTAGTTGACCGAGTCGGTGAGGTCCTTCCACGTACCGGAGACGCCCTTGACCTGCGCCTGCCCGCCCAGCCGTCCTTCCGTGCCGACTTCGCGGGCCACGCGCGTGACCTCGCCGGCGAAGGTGTTCAGCTGGTCCACCATGATGTTGATGGTGTTCTTGAGCTCGAGGATTTCGCCGCGCGCGTCCGCGGTGATCTTCTTCGACAGATCGCCGTTGGCGACCGCGGTGGTGACTTCCGCGATGTTCCGCACCTGACCGGTCAGGTTGCCGGCCATCGAGTTGACAGAGTCGGTCAGATCCTTCCACGTCCCGGCCACGCCCTTGACCTGCGCCTGGCCGCCCAGCTTCCCTTCCGTGCCCACTTCGGTGGCCACGCGGGTGACCTCAGCGGCAAACGAGTTGAGCTGGTCGACCATCGAGTTGATGGTGATCTTCAGCTCCAGCATCTCGCCCTTGACGTCGACGGTGATCTTCTTCGACAGATCGCCGTTGGCGACGGCCGTGGTCACCTGCGCAATGTTGCGCACCTGGTTGGTCAGGTTCGAGGCCATGGAGTTGACGTTATCCGTGAGGTCCTTCCACGTACCAGCCACTCCGCGCACCTGGGCCTGTCCGCCCAGCTTCCCTTCCGTGCCGACTTCACGCGCCACGCGCGTGACTTCGGCGGCGAAGGAGTTGAGCTGATCGACCATCCCGTTGATGGTGTTCTTCAGCTCGAGGATCTCGCCCTGCGCCTCGGCGGTGATCTTCTTGGACAGATCGCCGAGTGCAACCGCGGTGGTCACCTCGGCGATGTTCCGCACCTGGCCGGTCAGATTGCCGGCCATGGAGTTCACCGAGTCGGTCAGGTCCTTCCAGGTCCCGGCGACACCGGGCACGACCGCCTGCACGCCCAGGCGGCCCTCCGTGCCGACTTCCCGCGCCACGCGCGTCACTTCGGAGGCGAAGGCCGAGAGCTGGTCCACCATCGTATTCATCGTT
>JBKJQB010000043.1:0-2589 GCA_046594105.1 Thermoanaerobaculia bacterium | reverse complement strand
TGAACTAATTTGAGCATCCCCTTAGAGAGATGCACCTGCGAGACTTCTTTGCATATCGCTAGTTTTCGAAGCGAGGCCTTTGCTCTTCGCTTTGCTTTCGGCCAATCCATCGGTCGTAGCGAAAATCATCCAATTAGACGACCTCGGGAGTCGATTTTCTCTGGGATCGACCGATTCGGTCGCTGACTCCAGGAAGCCGAGAGATGCGCGGAGTCATGGAAACCGACGTCGAGCGAGTTCCCCGGCGCTCTGTACCACATCACCTCTCGCGGGAATGAGAAGCGGCCCATCGTCCGCTCCCACCTCCTCTCAACCGCACCCGCAAATCCCATTGGGCACTGCGGGGTGTGCGAGAGTGGCCACCATGCGTGTGATCCGGCTGGCCACCGTGCTCCTGCTTCTCTCCGTCTTCTGGTCTGGCTGCGCCGCTCTCTCCAACGAGTCACCGGCCACGCTCAGAGGACGGATCGAGCTGGACGTCGCACCGAACCCGCTTGTGGCACGGCGCGTCAGCGACGACCTCTACGAATTCGCGTTCGACATCATCATGCGCGAAGCGGGCGGGGTGGACGTCCGCATCGAGGACTTCACCGTGGAAGGAATCGCCTTCAGGACCCTTACCGTGCAGACGCAGACATTCCCGGCCAGCTACATCACCGACCGCGGCTATCCGGCCACCATCGCCCCGGGCAGGTTTCTGCGCTTCCGTTTCGTGAAACGGTGGAACATCCCCTCCCGCCTTCTGCTGTCCGGCGCTTCGGTGCACGTCATCGCCCGCACGGTGGACGCCAACGGGCGGCGCGACGTGACGGACGTGCGCATCGGCGTAACGGTGAAATGAGGCACGGCGGTGTGCGCCGGCCTCACATCGGCGGGGATTTTACCGGGCCACCCAAAAAGCTTCTCGGCGGGAAAGGCTCTTGCTCGTCTTTGGACCGGCCAGGCTACGTCTAAACGGCCGGACCCGTGCCGTGATCCGCCCCGCGGAGTAGAATCGGCGGCGTGAGAGATATCGCTGAGATTCGAAAGCTGAGCGTCCCCGAACGGCTCCAGCTTGTCGGAGAGATCTGGGACTCCATCCTGGAAGCTCCTGACCTGCTTCCGGTATCGGCTGAACTCGCCATCGAATTGCAGAGCAGACTTGCCGCTCACCGTTCCTCACCCGAGAGTAGTGAGGCGTGGGAAGCGGTGGATCGAGACGTGCTCGGAGCTGAGTGAGCCATCGAGTCGTCGTTCGTCCGGAGGCTCGCGCCGAGTTGTCAGAAGCGATGGGGTGGTATCGGAACAAGTCCCTGGTGGTTGCCGCCGGTTTTCGAGTTGTTGTGCGCGCCACCCTGCGAAGTATCGCGGAACGGCCGGCGTCGTTCCCAGAAACCGCGGACGGAATTCGACGAGCGCTCACACCGCAGTTTCCGTACGCGATCTTTTTTGCCGAGGAGCCCGAGGGGGTCGTGGTCCTTGCGATCAAGCATCAGGCCCAAGACCCTGCTTCGTGGCCGGCAGGCAGTTGACGACCGGGGCGACAGCGGATTTGGACGCCTTGCCGCTGGGCACGCCGATCGGTTGGTCGCGGCTGAACGCCTGATCGGTTGGGCGGGTGAGGTAACAGAATGATCGATCGCCAGTTTGTACAGCGCCCTTTGGAACTGGGCCATGAGGCTCGGCGAGCGGGGCGCCCAGCGATTCCGCCGGAGTTACCGGTACACGTCCTTGCGATGTCCCACCCGGACCACGAACACGATCAGCTGCCGGTCCTCGATGGCGTAGACGATCCGATACCGGCCCACCCGGATGCGGTATCGATCGACCCCTCCTGCCAGTTTTTCTGATCCCTGCGGCCGGGCGTCCTCGCTGAGGGACCGGATGCGGGCCACGATGCGCTGACGGTCTTTCTTCTGATCGACGGCCTCGATCTCCCGTGCGGCCGACGGCTTGATCAGGACGCTATATTTTTCCACGCCGCTTCAGCGCCTTCACGAACTGTTCGAAGTCCAGGTCGGGTTCCCGTTTCCGTTTGCTGAAGGTCGCCAGATCCTCGGCGTCTTCTGCCAGAGCCAGCTTGACTGCGTCGTTGACCATGTCGGAGATCGACTGGTCGGTCGCCGCGGCTCGAAGACGGAGAGCCTTATGCACTTCCGGCTCGAAATACACGGTCGCTCGCTTGGGCAGGGTCACCCGGTAACATTAGCGTTTTCACGTCAGAACGTCAAAACGCCAATCCCGGCAGCACCGCGGCCGTTCCCGCGAGAAGGAGCGTCGCCTCGCGCCCGCGTAAGGCCCCTCATCCGGCCTTCGGCCACCTTCTCCCCGCTGCGGCAGGGAGAAGGGACTCGACGGTGGCACCATGAAAGCTGATCGCGAAGATTTTTAATTGCTTCGCAACACCAGCCTGGCGGGGCCTTCTCCCGGTTCGGTTACGGCCGTCGCCGACCGCGATCGCTCGATCCCGAGGGACGTGAGCTGGCCGGGCGGGAGCTTGCCGGTCGCGATGCCGCCGGACGTCCCGATGAGGGTCGCGAAGACGACGGCCGCGAACCGCCGGGGCGCGAGGAGGAACCGGCGCTGGAGCCGCGCGAGAAGCCGCCGGCA
>JBKJQB010000327.1:0-6671 GCA_046594105.1 Thermoanaerobaculia bacterium | reverse complement strand
GTCTGGTCGTATTCGGGCGGACGGCTGCGAGGGAACTTCTTCACGCGGGCCAGCAGGACTTTCTTGATCTCGTCGGCGGAGAGGTGGCCCGCATCGAGGGCCGGCACGGCCGGCGGCGCTGGTTGCCCAAGGCTCCGCCAGGATCACGCTCCGAGACGTTCTGCCGCGCAGGCTTCTCGGTTTCGCTAAACTGCGCGCGATGCCGCCGACGACCAGCGATGCTGCAGCGAACGTGCGCGCCGCCCACTACGCGCTGGCCATCCTCACCTTCATCAATCTCTTCAATTATCTCGATCGATGGGTGGTCGCAGCGGTGGTGGAGTCGATCAAGAAGTCGGAGCTGGCGCTCTCCGATACTCAGCTTGGCCTGGTGGGGACCGGCTTCATCGTCGTCTACACCCTGACCTCACCGATGTTCGGGATGCTCGGCGATCGCAAGCGCCGCCCACCGCTGATTGCACTGGGCGTGGCCCTCTGGAGCATCGCTACGTCTCTTGCTGGATTCGCACAAGGTTTTGTGTCCCTCTTCGTGGCGCGCTCTTCGGTCGGAGTGGGGGAGGCGGCGTATGGCACGATCGCGCCGGCACTGCTGGCAGACTCTTTTCCCATAGAAAGACGCGGCCGGATCTTGTCGATTTTTTACGCCGCGATTCCGATCGGCTCCGCCGCGGGCTACGTTCTCGGAGGCCTGGTCGATCAGCACTTCGGATGGCGGGCCGCGTTCTGGCTGGCGGGCGCGCCGGGACTGCTCCTCTCCCTGCTGGTTCTCGGTGTGAAAGATCCACCGCGCGGAGCGAATGACGCGGCGCCGGTCCCCCGGCCGGAGGAAGCAGCGGGACCGGTTTCGATCTGGCGCTCCTACGGTCACCTTCTTCGCAACCGGACGTTCATGCTGACGGCCGTTGGATACGGGGCCTACACCTTTGCCCTCGGCGGGCTGGCCTTCTGGATGCCGGCGTTTCTCGAACGCGTCCGCGGCATGCAGCGGAGTGAAGCCACCGTGACCTTCGGCGTGATCGCCTTGTGCACCGGCTTCGTAGGTACGTTCGCCGGTGGATGGCTGGGAGATTTCTTTCTGAAGCGCTCCGCGCAGTCGTACCTGTGGGTGTCGGGAATCGCCACTCTCCTGGCGGCGCCTGTGACCTGGCTGGCGCTGACCAGTCCCAATCGCGCGGTCTACGTGCCGGCCATCGCCATCGCCGAGGTGCTGATCTTCATGTGCACTGGCCCGGTGAACTCCGCAATCATCAATGTGGTGCGTCCCGCGGAGAGAGCCACGGCGGTCGGCCTCTCCGTGTTTGTGATGCATGTAATCGGCGATATCCCCTCTCCTCCTCTGATCGGAACGCTCTCCGATCACAGCTCTCTGCAGAAAGCGTTTCTGATTGTGCCCGTCGCGGTGATGATCGCCGGGATGGTGTGGGTCTATGCGGCATGGCAGGCGGAGAGGCCGGCCCGCATTCTCCAGGCCTGACGGGGGACTCTGTGGCCATCCGCCGGCTGATCACCACTTTGCTGCGTGTCGTGGTCAGAGTCTTTTTTCGCCGCGTGGAGGTCGTCGGTGAGGAGCGCATCCCGGTCGCCACTCCGATCATCTTCGCGGCCAACCACCCGAACGGGCTGGTCGATCCGCTGGTGGTCCTCTGTTTCTCTCCCCGAACCATTTCGTTTCTGGCCAAGGCGCCCCTGTTCCGGATGCCCTTCGTTGGTTGGTTGGTGCGGGCCTTCGGGTCGATCCCGGTGTACCGGCGTCAGGACCGCGAGGCCACCTCGCAGAATCGGGAGACGTTCGCCCGGGCGCGCTCGGTTCTGGGAAACGGAGGTTCCATCGCCATCTTTCCGGAGGGCACCACGCACAGCGAGCCACGGCTCCTGGAGCTGAAGACAGGAGCCGCGCGCATCGCCCTCGGATCGGGGATGGAATCGGGAGTGAGCATCGTGCCGGCGGGACTCTTCTACACCGAGAAGCAGAGCTTCCGCGGCTCCGCTGTCCTCTACTTCGGAGATCCGATTCCGGTTGTTGCGGAGCCTCTCGACGAAAGCAGCGAGCCTCGGCGCGAATCCGTCGAAGTTCTGACCACGCGGATCGAAGGGGCGCTCCGCGAGCTCACCCTGGAAGCGGATTCGCGCGCGGCACTCCACCTGGTGGCCAGAGCTTCGCGCATCTTCTCGGCGGGAAGAGGAGAGCTCGCCGACGAGCTGGAGTTGCAGAAACGCTTCGTCGACGGATACGGCCGGCTTCGTGAGAGCGATCCCGTGCGGCTCGCTGCTCTGGAATCGCGAATTGAACGATTTGCGGCCGAACTGGGCACGGCCCGGCTGGAACCGGAGGAGTTGGTGCCTCCGACGCTCGCCGGCAGCATCCGCACCATCCTCACGCTGCTGATTCTGCTGCCGGCGGCCGTCGCTGGTGGGATTCTTCATTACCCCACCTACAGACTTCTCGGCGTGATCGTGAAGCGATTCTGCCGCGAAGAGGAGATGGCGGCGACGATGAAGATCGTGGGAGGCCTGCTGCTCTACCCGCTGACCTGGATCGCCCTCAGCCTCGTCGCCGGGTCGCGCCTCGGACCGTCCTACGGAGCGTGCGTTTTCCTGGTGCTGCCGCTTCTGGGGTACGTATCGCTCCGTGTATTCGAGCAGCTCGACGACGTGATCGGCCGGGCCCGGGCCTTGACCTGGCGAGTGGCCCGAAAGCAGGCCTACGAACGCCTGCTCGACGAGCAGCGAAGCATTCGCAACGCTCTGATCGCCCTGGGAGAAGAACTGCAGTTCGCCCCCATGTGAGGTGCGAAGCCGCAGACCTCGGTCATCAACGCATCCCCCGCGCAACGCGGGCCCATGGCATCGACAGGGAGCGGCAGGTTCAACGCGTTGACGTTCCAGCGGGGCGGTCCTGTTGCAGCAGAAGCAGCTGTTTCTCCAGGTTCATCATCAGCAGGAGGAACACCACCAGAAGGATGAGGCCGAGAATCCGCACGCTCCAGCGGTTCATCGTCGCATCCTCTCCGCGTGAGTGGCCGCCCACTGGATGGCATACCGCATCGGCGCGGCGTCGGCGATTCCCTTGCCGGCGATGTCGAAGGCCGTGCCATGGTCGACGGACACTCGGAGGTAGGGCAGTCCGATGGTCACGTTGACGGAGCAATCGAAGGCGATCGTCTTGATGGGGATCAACGCTTGATCGTGGTACATCGCCATCACCACATCGTAGCTTCCCGCCGCCGCAGCGCGGAAGATCGTGTCGGCAGGATGCGGTCCGCTGACGTTGAGTCCGAGGGCCATCGCCTGCGCCACTCCACGAGCGATCTCCTCCTCTTCGCGACCGAAGCGCCCCCCTTCTCCTGCGTGCGGATTGACCGCGGCGATGGCAATGCGAGGCTCCGGACCGTGGAGCCGCACGTACTCCCGCGTCATCAGGGCAGCGAGCGCCGCGATATCCCGCGCTGAAATGCCGGCGATGGCCTGCTGCAGAGGGACGTGAACGGAGAGAAGGACCGTGCGGAGCGATGGAGAGTCGAAATACATCGCGTAGTCGTGGCCGTACTCCTGGAGGCCGGCCCGACTTGCCAGCAGCTCGGTGTGACCGGGGAAGGGCGACCCGGCCGCAGCGACGGATTGCTTATGAATCGGAGCAGTGACCAGGGCCGAGCATTCGCCGGACTCGATGGCCAGCAGTGCGGCGTCGATCGAATGGAGTGCGATCCGACCGTACGCTGGATGGATCGTGCCCGGTCGCAGCTGTTCCGTTCCCGAACAGGCCAGGTCGTGAAACGGGTGAGTCGACAGATCACCGCTCTGGGAAGCGAGGTTCCGGTCTCCGAACAATCGCACCGGAACATCCAGTCCGGCCAGAGCGCGGAGAACCACCTCCGGGCCGATGCCGGCGGGGTCTCCGAGGGTGATGGCAAGTGGCTTCACGGATGAGGATTGTAGCGGTGTGAGGAGCGGGAAACGGAACACACCCGGAGAATCCGGATGGCTGCGGTCCGGGCTGGTACGGTCGGATTGTGAATCGGCAATCGGCTCCGTTCCTCGAGGAGTTGGGCCTCCCGGGCTGAAGGAGATCCGGTTCCCACGTTCTGGTTCGATGACGTTTGCGAAGCTCGTGTCTTTTGCCTAGAATCCGGCCGGCTCCGCGGATGCATGAGGTTCGCCGGCGAGTCACCCGCATCACGATCACCAGTCATCGAGTTTGCAGTGCTGCTGCCCGGAAGTGTGTTCCGAGGGCCTGCGCATTGTTTTTGCCTCATCAGCATCGAGAGAACGCCGGAGGAGACCAGCTTGAATTCTGTCGTCTGCATTGCCCAGGTGCCTGATACCGAAGCCCGCATCAAGCTCACCGCAGATGGGCGTCACATCGACGAGAGCGGGGTTAAGTTCATCGTCTCGCCGTACGACGAGTTCGCCCTCGAGGAAGCAATCCGGATCAAGGAGAAGCAGGGGGGCGAGGTGACCGTGATCTCCTTCGGCCCCGATCGCGTGCAGCAGGGGCTTCGTGAGTGTCTGGCGCGCGGAGCCACCAAGGCGCTGCACATCAAAGGAGAAGCTTCGGACGCCGACTCGCTCGGAGTGGCCAAAGTCCTCGCCGCCGCGATCCGCTCCCTTCCTCACGACCTGGTTTTTCTCGGCAAGCAGGGTGTGGGCACGGACAACTCCCTCGTTGGCCCCATGCTCGCCGAGATCCTCGGGTATCCGCAGGTCCATGTGGTTACCAGCCTCGAAGTCGGTGAAGGAAAAGTCACCGCGCATCGGGAGATCGAAGCAGCGGAGGAAGTGATCGAGGCGCCACTCCCGGTGGTGATCACGGCGCAGAAGGGTCTGAACGAACCGCGCTACGCATCACTGAAAGGAATCATGGCGGCCAAGAAGATCGCCATCGAATCGAAGTCCGTCGCCGATCTCGGACTGCAGGACGCCGACATCTACAACCAGCGCGTGACCTTCGTCTCCCTGGAGCTCCCGCCTGAGAAAAGCGGCGGCCGGAAGATCGACGGCGGGGACGCTGCCGCGGCGGCGAAGGAAATCCTCAAGTACATTCGCGAGCAGGCCAAAGCGCTCTGAAGCGCGGCGCTTCGACGGCCGCTCTGACCGCAGTCAATCGCAGTCAATCAAGGAGACGACATGCCCGGCGTTCTGGTGTTTTGTGAAGTGCTCGATGGAAAACTCAAGAAGGCATCCCGCGAGGCGCTGACGATCGGGCGCAAGCTGGCCGCGAGCGCCGGTGGCGAACTGGTCGCTTTTGCGGCGGACCGGGCGGCAGCCGATGAAGCGGGACGCTACGGAGCGAAAAAACTCTTCGTGGCCGCAACCGGGCCCTACCTTACTGAGACGTCCACCACGGCATTGAAGCAGGTCATCGACACAGTGCAGCCGTCGGTGCTGCTCCTCGGTGGAACCTCGAACGGCCGCGATCTGGCGCCGCGCATCGCCGCAAGACTCAACGTCGGCGTCGGCTCCGATGCTGACCGCCTGGAATGGACCGGCAGCGCCCTTCGGGCCCGCCGATCGGTCTATTCAGGAAAGATCTTTTCCACCGTCGAGATCAGCGGCACACCCGCCATCGCCACCACGCGACCGAACGCGTTTCCTCCGGAGGAGACTGGATCAGCAGCGGCAGAAGTGATCGAGATTTCGGCGAGCGCCGAGTCGAAAGCGAAACTGCTGGAGACGAAGACGCCGGAAGCCGGTGAGCTTTCGATTGCCGAGGCCGACATCATCGTCAGCGGAGGCCGTGGCCTGAAGGAAGCGGCGAACTTTGGCCTGATCCGGGATCTGGCGCATGCCATTGGCGGCGCGGTGGGTGCGTCGCGTGCGACGGTCGACGCCGGATGGATCGAGCACCAGCATCAGGTCGGGCAGACCGGCCGGGTGGTCAGTCCGAACCTCTACATCGCGGCGGGCGTGTCGGGCGCGATCCAGCATCTTGCCGGAATGTCGTCGTCCAAACACATCATCGCCATCAACAAGGATCCGGAGGCACCGATTTTCCGCATCGCTGATCTGGGAATCGTCGGCGATCTCTTCCAGATCCTGCCTGCGCTGACCGCGGAAGTGAAGGCGGCCAGGGCACACTGAGCCCGAAAGCGGACGTGGTGGCCGGCGTTTCCGCGGACGACGCGATCCGCGGTGCGGTTACTGGCGCTCTGGTTTTTCGGGCGAACCGACCGGCGGCTTTTTGTCGCCGATTGACGATGCTGATGCATAGCCCGCGGCGAGTGCGGAGGCCAGGGGATTGGCGCCCGGCGGCAGGCACTCCATGGTGGGGAGAATGGCGTGACGGGTAAAGTCCGAATCGCACCGCGACGTGAACTTGACTCGATAAATCTGCGGGCTCTTGGCGAGCACCTGCTTGTCGTTCAAAACGACGAAGTAGTAATCGAGCTGGTCGTTCGCTTCGAACCGTGGCAGCGTGATGTCGGACCGGCGGCCGCGGTTGTTCCCATCCACCGAACACCAGTCGGTGTTGCCCACTTTGCGGAAGTAGGAGCGCAGCGTACCGGCGCTGGTGGTGGAGCAGCTCAACAGCGGCATGGAGCCGGTGACGAAGCAGCTCGGGGCCGAGTGTTCGACGACGCCCTGCTGCTGGGCGTTGGTAACGGTGGCCAGCAAGAGAAGCGCGACACTGAGCGCTGCGCGGGTTTTGATCATGGTTATCTTCACAAAGCGAC
>JBKJQB010000065.1:0-3263 GCA_046594105.1 Thermoanaerobaculia bacterium | reverse complement strand
GCTTCAAGCTCGGAGAGAGCAATGGCATCCCGCCGGGGTGCCATTGCTCGCCGCCTGCGCCTCGCTCTCGCTTACCATCTGCCCTCATGGCTTTGAACTCCACGATTTACAACGTCGTCGTCGAGCTCTCCGATATCGATCGCGGCGTCTATGAATCACTCGATCTGCGGCTGGCCCAGCATCCTTCCGAGAGCGCGGAGTACATGGTCACCCGCCTGCTGGCCTACCTCCTGGAGTACACCGAGGGGATCGAATTCACTCAGGGCCTGTCGAATGCGGATGAGCCGGCGATCGTGGTGCGCGATCTGACCGGCCGGCTGATGGCCTGGATCGAGGTGGGCATGCCGGACGCCGACCGCCTTCATCGCGCCAGCAAACTGGCGGGGAGAGTGGCGCTGTACACCCATCGTGAAATGCGTCAGGTGCTGCAGCAGCTGGAAGGCAAAAAAGTTCACCGCGCCGCGGAGATTCCGATCTACTCCTTCGGCCGCGGGTTCATCGACTCGGTGGCTGCCGCCTTCGACCGGCGCGTCAAACTCTCGCTGTCGGTGACCGAGCGCCACCTCTACCTCGATCTGAGCGGAACCTCCTTCACCACAGTCATCGAAGAGCACCGGCTCCTGGAGAGCTGAGTCCACTCGAGGGCGACCCTTGAAGTGAAGAAGGACCCCTGATCCCCGCTTCGCGGACCTTCTCCCCGCTGCGGCGGAGAGAAGGAACTTGACGGGAGGGTGTCCTCGCGCAGGATGGCATCCCCCTGAAAGCCTGCGCGGCAGAACGTCTTGGAGCGTGATCTTGGCGGAGCCTTGGGCAACCAGCGCCGCCGGCCGTGCCGGCCTACGCCTCGAACAACGGCTTCCGCGCGAGGGGGAGGAAGGCCACCTTGAGGTTCAGCCCCACGACCTTGAACAGATCGGCGACCTGAGTGGTGATGGGGACGTGGGAGAACAGAATGGCAGCGAAGAAATCGCCCGAAGCCAGCAGGCCGCCGAACCCAAGGACGGAGGCGATCCGATACGTTTCCACGAACTCTTTCTGGGCCACGATGTACGGGCTGCCCAGCGCTCGCTGCACGTAGAACAGATTGTACGAAGAGTCTTTCGTGTCGAAGAGCAGCGAGGGGTCGGGGTGGAGCACGTTCGCGATCTTCCCGCCAAGCTGCGTGATCAGTTGCGCGATCATCGGAGCCTGCTCCACCATCGCCTCGCTGGGCAGCGGGATGACGCGGTGGCCGCGTGAGGCTTCGACGCGGTTCCAGTCGGGCTCGTCCCCGGCGGTGGCCAGCAGGGTCAGGCATCGCAGGTCGGGAATGGTGGCGGCCTCAGGAAGGGCCTTCACCGCGATGCTCTTCGATGCCGGATCGAGATCGTCGAACTTGTGGGTCTTGAACATGCGGACCAGCGCGCAGGCAGGTTGCCCGCGCTCGTCGAGAAGCCCGTCGTAAAAGAAACGGACCACCCGCTGTCCGGCCTCCGCGAGCGTCGACGGTTCCTCGTCGAAGATCGACCGGAGGCGCGTCCGGCAATCCATCATGTCGCGAAATCCGAATTGGGTGAAGTTGTACATGCGGGTCGAGTCTGTTGTGAATGGAGCGGCCGTGCGGCGGGATGCGAGAGTCGCGCCGATTCTGCGCCTCATTCAAGCCGCCCGATCGCCGGCGATTACTTGTTCGCGGACTCCGCCTCGCGTCTGGCCGTCGCTTCCTTCTCCGCCTTCGAACTGATGGGTGGGTTGTAGGCCGGGATTCCGGTAACCGCTTCCCCGATCACCAGGTTGTGGATGTCATGGGTGCCCTCGTACGTCTTCACAGACTCGAGATTCATCATGTGCCGGATGACCGGATACTCGTCGGAGACGCCGTTCGCGCCGAGGATGTCGCGGGCACTGCGGGCGCACTCCAGAGCGATGTTGACGTTGTTCATCTTGCCCATCGACACGTGATGCGGTTTGAGCTCCCCTTTGTCTTTGAGGCGTCCCATCTGCAGCGCCAGAAGCTGCCCTTTGGTGATCTCGGTGATCATCCAGGCCAGCTTGTTCTGCACCAGCTGATGGGAGGCGATGGGCTGGCCGCCGAACTGGATGCGTGATTTGGAGTACTCCGTGGCGGTGTGGAAGACCGCCATCGCTGCGCCGAGGGCGCCCCAGGCGATGCCGTAGCGGGCCTGGGTCAGACAGCCGAGCGGATACTTGAGGCCGTTGGTCTCCGGCAACACGTTTTCCGCGGGGATACGGCAGTCTTCAAAAAACAGCTGGGAGGTCACGGAAGCGCGGAGTGAGAACTTCCCGAGGTGCAGGGCGGTGGTGAAACCGGGAGTCCCTTTCTCCACCAGAAAGCCGCGGATGATGCCTTCCGCTTTGGCCCAGACCACAGCCACGTCGGCGACCGAGCCGTTGGTGATCCAGGCCTTGGCGCCGTTGAGGACCCAGGAGTCGCCATCGCGGCGGGCGTTGGTGCGCATGCCGCCCGGGTTCGATCCGAAATCCGGTTCGGTCAGCCCGAAGCAGCCGATCGCTTCCCCCGCTGCCAGCTTTGGAATCCAGCGATCTTTCTGCTCCTGCGAGCCATAGGTGTAGATCGGATACATGACCAGCCCGGACTGCACGGAAGCGAACGAGCGCAGGCCGGAATCGCCGCGCTCGAGCTCCTGCATGATCAGCCCGTAGGCGACCTGGTTGAGGCCGGGAAGGCCGTAATCGCTGATGGTGGCCCCGAACAGGCCCATCTCGGCCATCTTGGGGATGAGATGCGCGGGAAACTTCTCTTCCCGGTTGGCGTGCTCGATGATCGGCAGCACCTCTTCGTCCACGAAGTCGCGCACCGTCTGTCGCACCATCAATTCATCCTCGCTGAAGAGCGAGTCGATGTTCATGTAATCAACGCCAGGAAAACTTGCCACAGGGAGCTCCTTCCGGGTTCGTCACAGCAGGGGAGGGATCATATCGCGGGGTCCGTGGGCGGAAAGGAGAAAGCAGAAACCAGAAAGCAGAAACCAGAAGGCTCAGCGTGGGTCGGACGATCCGTCATCCTGAAGTTGGGAAACAGCGCGATGAGCCGATGAGTGGGGATGAACGTGCGCTTCGTGGTTCTTGTGAGCGGAGCGAACGGAGCGCCGGCATCCTTGCCGGCCGGTCCGCCGGCTTCCAGCCGGCGCTGTTCGGCGAGATCCTGCGGGCAGGATGCCGGCGCTCCGAAAGGCTGACAGATCCCGCGGTCATCGCGCAACGAGTCGCGGAGGGACGATTGAAAATGTTCCTCACCAGAC
>JBKJQB010000163.1:0-2964 GCA_046594105.1 Thermoanaerobaculia bacterium | reverse complement strand
CAGCCTCATCGCAGTCTCCAGAAAGGGGATGTGAGACCGAGCTCCCGAAAGAGATGCTCGGCTTCTTCAACGGTGCGCCGTCTCCATTGCGGCGGTCGCCGGTCCGGTCCGTACCAGGCATGAGCGAGCTTCCATCCGGTTTCCAGCGAGAGTACGGCTCCGCGATCCATGCCTGGTACGGACCGGGCCGGCGTCCGCCGCAATGGAGACGGCGCACCGTTGAAGAAGCCGAGCATCTTTTTCGGGATCTCGGTCTCACATCCCCTTTCTGGAGACTGCGATGAGGCTGTGGATTCCGAGCGCAACGAAGGAGACCAGCCGCTTTCCGCGTCCGCCGCAGAATGGGTGTGAGAAATGCGGCTGGGAACTCGCGACTGATGTCTGGAACGTTTAAGTTCAGGCCATCGGGCTGGAAGCCGGCGAACCGGTCGGGTGGAAGCCGGCGTTCCGAAAGGCTGCCAGCATCTGCGGTGCGGCACTCTCGCCGGCGCTTCGGCACGAGGTCTCGATGATTCCCTGGACGCTGCTCGACCGCGCCGCCGTTCCTGGCAGCAGGGATGAGATGCGCCTCTATCAGCGCGGCGATGAGTTCTCGATCCGGGTGGCCAACTACGAATTGATGAACAGCCGCGTGCACGGGTCGGAGGAGGCACTTTCCGAGCTGGCCTGGAAGAAGATCGGAGACCGCCCGAAGCCTCGGGTTCTCATCGGCGGTCTCGGCCTGGGCTACACGCTCGCCGCGGTTCTGCGGGTGGCCGGACCGAAGGCCCAGGTGGTCGTCGCCGAACTGGTGCCGGAGGTGGTGGAGTGGAATCGCGGCTCGCTGGCGGCGCTGGCCGGGCATCCACTGGATGACCCGCGAGTGACCGTTCGCGTCGCCGACGTCGGCGCGATCATCCGCGAAGAGCGCGACGGCTTCGACGCCATCCTCCTCGACGTCGACAACGGACCGCAGGCCCTGACCAGCGAAGCCAACCACCGCCTCTACGACGTGGCCGGATTGCGGGCCACGCAGAAAGCACTGCGCGACGGCGGTGTGCTGGGAATCTGGGCCAGCGGAACCGATCCGGCGTTCGTGGCAAAGCTGCGGCAGCTGGGGTTTACGGTCGACGAAGTTCGTGCCCGCGCCCGGAGCGGCCGCGGAAACGCGCGCTACGTGATCTGGATCGCTGAGCGGCCAAAGGAACGAGGGCAACGGGAGTGACATCGGAGTTCGCTCGACGGGCGGACCTCAAATTGCAGTTCCCCCTGCAACCGCAACTGTCGCTGCTGCCCTGAGCGATGTCATCTCCGAGGAGCCACCACTGATGAACTCTGATCGATCCACGATGTCTCCGATTCTCCGCTGGGCTGGAGCCTTCAGCGTTGCCTTCCTGGTTCTCCCCCTGCAGGCTGCATCGAAAAAGAAGCCGGTCGTCGTGAAGGTCGTGCCGAACATGGCGGTCATGGCGAACGATCCGCAGCGGATGCCGCTGTTCAGTTCCTCCACCGCGCACGGCGGATCGGTTCTCCGCCTGCAGATTCTTCTCGATCGCCTGCATTACTCGACAGGAGAGATCGACGGCCGCTACGGCAGCCTGGCGCGTGCGGCAGTGGTGGCCTTCCAGCAGGCGAACGCGTTGGAGGGTGCAGGCAGCGTCACCGCGGCCACCTGGCAGTTGCTCAATCACGACGCAGCACCGGCAATGGTGAGCTACACCATCACGGCAGAAGATGTCGCCGGACCGTTCCTCCCCATCCCCACTGAGAGTGCGGAGAAGGCCAAGCTTCCTGCTCTTGGATACGTCAGCGCAGCGGAGGGCCTGGGAGAAAAGTTTCATGTGAGCCCTGCGCTCCTCCGGCTGCTCAATCCCAACATTCCGCTCGATCGCGCCGGCTCGGTGATCAGCGTACCGAACGTCACGCGCACACCGCTGCAGAAAGCTCCCGGGATGACCGTGCGCGTCAGCAAGGCCGGCCACACGGTGGAAGCGATCGACGCAGCGGGAAAGATCATGGCGCGCTATCCGGCCACCATCGGGAGCGAGCACGATCCGCTGCCGATCGGCAAGTGGAAGATCAACGGCGTGGCCCGCAATCCCAGCTTCAACTACAACCCCGATCTCTTCTGGGATGCGGAAGCGAGCGAGAAGAAGGCCAAGATTCCGGCCGGCCCGAACAACCCGGTCGGCGTGGTCTGGATCGATCTCTCCAAGCCGCACTATGGAATCCACGGCACACCGGAACCTTCCACGATCGGCAAAACGACGTCGCACGGCTGCATCCGCCTGACCAACTGGGATGCCATGGAGCTTTCCCAGCTGGTCTCGCCCGGGGTGCCTGCGTTGCTGGAGGAGTGATGAGCGCGCGCAGGTCGGAATGGCTTACCCGGGTCGCTCTGGTGGCCGCCCTGGCGGTGATTGGATGGATGGCCTGGCGCGGTGCGGGGCCGAATCGCACGGACACTTCGGGGGAAAGCCCGACGCTTCCCACGCAGCGTTCCGACCGTCCGGCGTCTCCAGGTGCGACAACGATCCCCGAGCCGATCAACGATCCGGTCACCAATCCGATCAACGATCCCACCACGGCGCCTCCCGTGAAAGTGTCCAGTACGCGGCCCGCCGCGGACGTGCCGTTCGAGTCCATCCCGCCGGCCGTTCCCGCGGCGACCGCGGCCACGGCTCCCCCTTCCTCAACGGCAGCACCACCGGCGCAGCTGAAGGAAGCACTCTCGGAGGTCTCGTCGATTTCCGCTCCCGCTCCTGCAGCGAATCAGCCTTCGCGCGCGCTCCTCATTCCCGTGGCCGGCGTGAAGGCCTCCGCGCTCCACGACATGTTCGACGAGCGTCGTGGCGGGGGCAGAAAACATGAAGCGATCGACATCCTGGTGCCGCGCGGAACGCCGGTGATCGCCACCGAGGAGGGAGTGGTGAAGAAACTGTTCACCAGCGTTCCCGGCGGCCTGACCGTGTACGAGTTCGATCG
>JBKJQB010000278.1:0-7546 GCA_046594105.1 Thermoanaerobaculia bacterium | reverse complement strand
GCCGCGGCTGCCAGGAGGTGGTCACACTCTGCGCGAACGAGAGGCCGGCATCGCGAACGGCGATGGACACGGCGGGATTGAGGATCGACGTCGTCTTCGCCAGGTTCATGCGCACGGTGGCGCTCGTCGACTGTCCCGGATCGGTCGGAGGAAACGTCAGCGCGCCGTTCCCTTCGAAGGTGATGCGTGAGTCGGAGGAGCTGACCGTTCCTGTGGTGGCCTTCAACCGGACGTTGCCGCGGTTGCGGATGGAGACGGTCAGCACTCCGCTCTCTCCGCCTTCGAGCAGGCCGTCTTTGTTGCAGCCTTCGAGCGAATCATCGAGGGAGATAGCGCCGATGGTGAGATCCCCGCCGACGCCGAAGTCTTCCAGGGCGCCGAGGTTGGCGGTGGAGTAGCGCTCGGCGGGAGTGGCCCGGACACCGGCGCCCCGGTTGGCGAAGGCCTTCCAGAAGGCCTGATAGTCGAGTGCATCGGAGGCAAAGGCAGCGGCGAGCACGGCGTCCCTGGCGTCCAGGAAGGTTGGATCGGCGGGTGTGATGCGAAGCGAAGCGACGATGTAGTCCTTCATGCGTTTTTGCGCTTGCTCAAAGGTCAGTCGCGGATGATCGCCAAGGGTGTCGCGCAGGAGTGCTGCATAACACTCCCACAGCATGGAGGCCCATACCTCGCCGGTGTTGTGGACTTCCGCATTATTCGAGCCGTCGTCGACATAGGCTGTATCTGCGCCGGTGATGGCCTGGCCGACGCCGATGTGCCGGAGCGTCAGCGGATCGCGAGTGAGGTCGGTGGAGTAGGGGACACGGCGGATGGCGAAGTAGTAACCGCCATTGAGAAGGGGCCCGTTGTTGCCGCCGCTGCTGGCGTAGCCGCCCACCGCATACGCTCCTTTGAAGTTCGCGTTTGCGGCGACCGCGGCATCCTCGGGCCGGACCATCATCAGCAGGGCAAGGAAATCGCTCCACCCCTCTCCCAGCCCCCGGGACTGGATGGAGGTCAGGCCGCTGCTGTTGCCGATGAGGCGATTGCTCAGGTAGTGGCCCCACTCATGCACCACGATGGCGTTGTCCAGGCCACCGTCGCGGTCAACCACCAGGTCGCGCTTGACGTTCCCGCGCACGGTGCCCGCCTTCAATTGCGCGCGCAACGCGTTCGCGTCGTTCAACGCCACACTGAACGCAGGGACCAGTGCCTGTTCGACGGCCGAGCAGGGGGATGGCGACCCCGTGCAGGCCATGTTCGTCCGCGCCTGCGGATTCGGAGAACTGGTGACATTTCCGATGATGACGGCGATCGCTCCGGCAGCCTTTGCGTTGGTTGCTTTCACCACGAAGGTGCAGGTGCCGCGGTCGATAAAGGCGATCTTCCCGGTCAGGCTGGTGGTGATGGCCAAGCATCCATCCGCAGGCTGGACGGCCACGATGTCGCCGCTCAGATCGAAGGACTGCGGCCCGAACACCGCCGTTCCCGTGGCGTAGTCGCGAGCAGAGGCGGAGGGCGAGTCGATGTGCAGCGTCCGCGCAGCCACCCCGTCAAAAACATACATCTGCATGCGGGGCCGGCCACCGTCGGCGGGCGTGGACATGTTCGCGTTGTTCCGGCCGTTGTAGTCCTGTGCTTCCCCTCGGATTGGATCGCCGGCAACGCCGCCGCGACCGTAGTTATCCGCCTGCGCGTTGCCCGCCGCTTCATTGAATCCGGAGTCGTAGTACCAGTCGTGAAAGAAGTTGAGGTTGTAGAAAAGCTGCGTCACCGAGGCCGACTGCTGCGTCGTGCTCGTGCCGGGGCTCAGGGCGACGTCGTAGGCGTAGTCAAAGGTGTTCGGAGTGGTGGTCAGGGCGCGCAGGTCTCCCTTTTGAAAGCCATCGGGCGAAACGAGATCCGCGTAGGCATCGACGTTGTTCCCGTTGCTCGTCCCCGCAGCCGGTGCCAGCCATGGATCCTTCGTGCTGATCGGACCCGACGACAGTGTCACCATGTTCTGAGGCACGAACGAAGCCTGGAACCCGTCGTTGGAACCGGTGGGATGAGGCGCGCCGCCAAAGCCCTGCGGCCCGTTGAGGGGCCGCTGCGCTCCGTCCGTCGCCGCCCATACGCGATAGGTGAAGGGTGTGGCGTCGGCATCCTCCACCAGGCTCTTACGGAAGAGAACCCGCCCATCGACTGCGGAGATCACATAGCCATAGGGATCAGAGTCGGCGGTCGTTTCGTCTGCTACTTCGATCTCCAGGTACCACGCCGGTTCCAGGGCGTCCGGCAGATGGAACCAGACCTGCCGCGCGCGCGCCGAGCGGAGCGAAGCACGGAGGTCTGACGAGTGGCGCGTCATTTCGAAGGATTGGTATCCGCCGTCAGCGTTCGACGCGGTCAGGTTGGCGCCGGCGATCGGTGTGGCCTCAGGAGCCAGGTCGTGGAAGGCCGCGGAGATGGCATCGGACGCCGGCAGGGCAAACGCTTTCGAGGAGAGCGCCCGTTTCGAGGCGAAGGTCGAGGAGGCACCGCCGCCCTTCGGAAGAAATCCCGACATTGCCACCAGTTGACGATCGCGGGTCATGACGACATTGAGCTCGTCTCGAAACACCTCGATCCCGTCGATCTTCTGCTTGAACTTCACCACCAGCGCGCCGCGACCTGTGTCGTGAACGCCGCTGACATAGGCGGAAGCCGCATCGGCCGAGGAGAGGGAGTACAAGCCGGCATGCGCGGCGAGGTGTCGTCGTGCCGAGTCCTCGATGGAGGTAGGAGCGCCGATGGACTGGGCGCTGGAAGCTGTGGATGACGACGGATCGGAGGCGTCCGCCAACCAGACGAACGAAGGCACCCCGAACGTCCGGTGCCATTCCAGAGGCACCATCGAGCCGGCCGATCCCCGTGCGGAAGCAAGGCGCGTCGTGGAGTCGGGGAGAGCCGGTGCAACCGCCGCTGCGTCAAAATTCGGTGGACGATGCGCGCCCAGAAGCTGCGGGGTCATCAAAGTGAACGTAATGAGGGCAGCAGCACCAGCGAAGAAGCGGTTTTGGACCATAGGAGACCTCACGATTTTGGGTGCGGACGATGATACGCGAGAAGGTCGTTTCCCGTAGTGACGGATGGACGTCAGCGGGCGGGAGTGTGTGACGCGCGAAGGCGGGTGGACAGCCAAGCTCGTGAGTACGATCGCGTCATCTGCAATCACCAGGTGGTGGAGGGATCAAGGTTGAGGCGGAAATCGTGGCGGACGCTGGGCGAACCCACGCACCGGCCGTGCCGGACTTGATCTTCCGCTCGCTGGTCGGCAGGATGCACACCGACCATGGCCACCCGGAAATCCAGAAGCGAGTCACGCGGCTCGACGCCCCCTCCTCCCACCGCTCCCGAAGTCGAGCAGCAGGCCGTCGCGAACTTCGCGCGCAAGGCCTACCTCGATTACTCGATGTACGTCATCCTGGACCGGGCCCTGCCGCACATCGCCGACGGTCTCAAGCCGGTCCAGCGCCGCATCATCTTTGCCATGTCGGAGCTCGGCCTCGGTCCGAGCTCGAAGCCGAAGAAATCGGCGCGCACCGTGGGCGACGTCATCGGCAAATATCACCCGCACGGCGACTCCGCCTGTTACGAGGCCATGGTCCTGATGGCCCAGCCGTTCTCGATGCGCTATCCACTGGTGGAAGGGCAGGGGAACTGGGGCTCGCCGGACGACCCGAAGTCGTTTGCGGCGATGCGCTACACCGAAGCGAAGATGACGAAGTTCGCCCAGACGCTGCTGAGCGAGCTGGAACAGGGCACCACCGACTGGGGCCAGAATTTCGACGGCACCATGCGCGAGCCGAAGCTGCTGCCTTCACGGCTTCCGCACGTCCTCCTCAACGGCGCGTCGGGAATCGCCGTCGGGATGGCCACCGACATCCCGTCGCACAACGCCAAAGAGATCGTCAATGCCTGCGTGGAACTGCTCGACGATCCTGAGGCCACGCTGGCCCAGCTGACCAGGCATGTGAAAGGACCGGACTTCCCCACGGAGGCGGAGATCATCACGCCGCCCGCGGAGATCCGGGAGATGTACAAGACCGGCAACGGGTCGGTGCGGCAGCGAGCGAAATGGGAGCTGGAGGACGGCGATCTGATCATCACCGCGCTGCCCTTCCAGGTCTCCGGCTCGAAAGTGCTGCAGCAGATCGCGGCGCAGATGCAGGCCAGGAAGCTGCCGATGGTGGACGATCTTCGCGACGAGTCGGACCACGAGAATCCGACGCGCATCGTCATCGTGCCGCGCTCCAATCGCGTGGACGCCGAGGAGTTGATGGCGCATCTGTTCGCCACCACCGACCTGGAACGCTCCTTCCGCATCAACATGAACATGATCGGCCTCGACGGACGGCCGCGGCTCTACAACCTGCGCGACCTGCTCGCCGAATGGCTGGAGTTCCGGATCGAGACGGTCCGGCGCCGCCTGCAGTATCGCTACGACCACGTGAACTCGCGGCTGCACATCCTGGACGGCTACCTCGCCGCCTACCTCAACATCGACGAAGTGATCCGGATCATCCGGCGTGAAGACGAACCGAAGCCGGTGCTGATGAAGCGCTTCACTCTCTCGGAACTGCAGGCGGAGGCCATCCTCGAGTTGAAGCTGCGTTTCCTCAACAAGCTTTCGGAAATGGAGATCCGCGGCGAGCAGGCCAAGCTGCAGACGGAACGCGCGGAGCTGGAGAAGATCCTCGGATCGAAGGCCAGACTTCGCAAGCAGGTCCGCGACGAGCTGCTCCGCGACGCCGAGGAATTCGGCGACCGGCGCCGCTCGCCCATCGTGGAGCGCGAGGCGGCCAAAGCGCTCGATGCCTCCGCGCTGATTCCTTCGGAGCCGGTGACCGTGGTGTTGTCGGAACGAGGGTGGGTCCGGGCGGGGAAGGGCCACGAGCTCGATCCCTCCGCGCTGCAATACAAAGGAGGAGACGCCTTCCTCCACGCGGCGCGCGGCCGCAGCAACCAGCAGGCCGTTTTGCTCGACTCCACAGGCCGATCGTATTCACTGGCCGCGCACGAGCTGCCCTCGGCCAAGGGCCACGGCGAGCCCCTCTCCGCGTTCCTTTCACCGCCCCCGGGAGCGACGTTCGTCGGCGTGGTGATGGGCGAGGCCGACGACCTGTGGTTGATGGCCACCGACGATGGCTACGGATTCGTCGTCAAATTCGGAGAACTGATCAGCGACCGGAAAGCGGGGAAGGCCATCGTGAACGTGTCGGACGGCGCGACGTTGCTCCGTCCACAGCGCGTGGCTAGCTATGAAGGAGACCGCGTGGCCGCTGCGACCACCGAGGGGAAACTGTTGTTGTTTCCCGTCAGCGAGCTGCCGGAGCTCGGACGGGGGAAGGGCGTGCAGACCATCAAGGTGCATCGCACGCCGATTGCGCCGGAGAAGGTGGTCAGCACCGCGGTCGTCAGCGCGGACGGAACGCTGGTCGTTCACGCCGGCAAACGTTTCACCAATCTCAAGGGAGACGACCTGGAGACCTACCTGGGCAAACGCGCGCAGCGGGGACTGAAGCTGCCGCGCGGGTTCCAGAACGTTTCGCTGATCCGGAGCGGATCGGAGCGCGACGGGAGTGGACCCCATGGAGAACTGCTGATGTGACCCGCCGTCCGCCTCGCAGGAGGTGGCTGGGGACACTGATGGATTCGACGCATGCGCCGGCTCATCCTTTTCAGCATCATCGTGGTGACCATCCTTCTCGATCAGGGGACGAAGACTGTGGTCCGTTCGACGCTGCGCCACTCGGAGCCGCTGCATTACGCCGGCGGTCTGCTGACGTTGCTCTACGCGGAGAATCCGGGAGCGTTTCTCAGCATCGGAGCGCAGTTGCCGCGCGTGGTCCGCAGAGTGGTCTTCGATGGAATCGTCGGCATCGGCCTGATGGTCGCGCTCTGGATCCTGGTCACGGGCCGCATGAGCGGACGCGGCGACGACGTCGCGCTGGCGCTGGTGATCGGCGGAGGGGTGGGCAACCTCCTCGACCGCGCGCTGTTCCACGGCGTGGTCACCGACTTTCTCTATCTCAGCGCGGGACCGCTGCACACCGGAGTGTTCAACGTCGCAGACATGGCCATCAGCGGAGGGGTGCTGTGGCTGGCGCTCTCGTCGTTTCTGCCAAAGCGCTGAGCCTTCGGAACGCCGGCATCCTGCCGGCCGGTCCGCTGGCATCCTTGCCGGCGAGCATCCCGCCGAGGTAGCCTTTCCTCGCCCACCACCGTGCGTGTGTTCCCTCGCACTCATGCGAGGTCCAAAATTTCTACTTCAGCAACGAACCTACGAAACGGTCAGGGTCCGATCGCGCGGATACCTGCCTCATTGGGACGCGCCCGAAGGGACCTACTTCGTAACATTTCGGCTGGCAGACTCGCTGCCGCGAGACGTCTATGAACGGATCGGCCGCGAACGGAGCGCTCTGTTGCGTCTGTTCACCGGCGGCGACCGACCACCTACGGCAACCGAAAACGGGCGGATACGACACTTCGCCTTCGCGCGAACGGACGAGGCGCTTGACCAGGGTCACGGAGCCTGCTGGATGCGTCGCCCTGAGATTGCAGACGTCGTCGCTGCGAGCCTGCAATTCTTCGACGGAGAGCGCTATCGATTGGATGCCTGGTGCGTGATGCCGAATCATGTGCATGCCATGATCACGGTGAGACCTGACCATGCGCTCGACCGCGTCCTTCACTCCTGGAAATCGTATTCAGCGACGAAATCGAACCAGATCCTGGGAAGAACAGGGTCTCGCTTCTGGCAGCGTGAGTTCTTCGATCGGCTGGTGCGAAGTGACGAAGAATTTCTGAATGTTCGCCGGTACATACTGATGAATCCAGAGCGAGCTGGGCTCAGGGGATGGCGTTGGCGCGGTTGCGAGGAGTTTCTGTAATCCCGGCCGGCTGGAAGCCGGCGGACCGGCCGGCAGGGATGCCGGCGCTCCGAAGGGCTGAGAGCTGCGCGGGCTCGCTGGCGAACTCGATGGCGAACTCGATGGCGAACTCGTGGGCGCTGGCGGAGCACCCAGCCTTCGGAACGCCGGCTTCCAGCCGGCCGGTCCGCCGGCATCCCTGCCGGCGGGAACTTGCGAGATACACCCCTGCTATTCTTCGAGCCATGAAGAAGTTGATTGTTCTCGTTCTCCTCGTCGCAGCCAGGACTCTTCTCGCCGCCGAGACTCCGCCGCCGTTCGCTCCCGATCGCCGTGCCGGCGAAGGCGAGGGGCCGTTCAAGCGGTTGATCATCCGGGGCGCGATGATCGTGGACGGAACCGGGGCGCCGCCGAGCGGGCCGGTCGATCTGGTGATCGAAGGGAATCGCATCAAGGAGATCGTTTCCGTCGGCTTTCCAAAAGTTCCCATCAAGGAAGAGGGACGCCCCAAAGATGCAACGCGCGAGATCGACGGCTCGCATCTGTGGGTTCTTCCCGGCTTCGTCGATCTTCACGGCCATGCCGGCGGCTCGGCGCAGGGGACCACCGCCGAGTACGTATTCAAACTATGGCTGGCCCATGGCGTGACCACGGTCCGCGAGCCGGGATGCGGC
>JBKJQB010000239.1:0-6532 GCA_046594105.1 Thermoanaerobaculia bacterium | reverse complement strand
CAGAAGCGTCGCGCGATCGCTACGATCGAGTGGTTGTGTGCGGCGGAGACGGATCCCTGAACCTCGCGGTCCGCGAGTTCGATCTCGAGGCGGCGACGCTCGCTCTGCTTCCGCTGGGATCGGGAGATGACTTCGCGCGCGTGCTCGGCATTCCCCGCGATCTGCCCGGCGCCTGCGCGATTGCCGTGGGACCTGCCGTCCGCGAGGTCGATGTGGCCACCGCGAACGGCACGCGATTCCTCGGAGTGGCAGGCCTCGGGTTCGATTCCGAGGTAGCCCGTTACGCCAACGAGCGGGTTCGATTTCTGCGGGGCTCGCTGGTCTATCTGTACGCGATTCTTCGGGTGCTGCCCCGTTTCTGCGCCATTCCGGTCCGCATCGATGACAGGCGCGAGGAACAGATCATGTTTGCCACCGTCAGCAACTCAGGGCAGTACGGCGGTGGAATCCGCATCATGCCGGAAGCCGTGCTGGACGACGGTCAACTGGATCTCTGCCTGGTGCTCCGGACCTCTCGGCTGGAGCTCCTGAAAACGCTTCCCAGGGCGTACCGGGGCGGTCATCTCGGCAGTGCGTTTGTGGAGACTGCACGCGGCCGGGAGTTTCACTTCCAGTCGGAGCGGGCCCTCGATGTCTACGCCGATGGAGAACCTGTCACCACGACACCGGTGAGGTTCGCTCTGGAAGCACAGAGGCTGAGAATCGCGGCGCCGGCCGGTGCGGCCGCCCGCTGATTCAGTCCAGCAACTGAATGCCGCCGGTCACTGGCTTCGAAGCGCTTGCCGACGAGGTCGGTCCGGCGTCGATGGCCCGCGAGAGAAACAGGTCGGTGTCGGCCCGGCCGTCCGGAGTGAATCCGATGACCAGATAGCGAGAGGGCTGCTTCAGGTACTTGTAGCTGTTCCCCCACGGGTCGCGCAGCAACGCTGTGGATGTGAAGAAGGGCGAGAGATCCTGCAGTTTGGCCGGCAGGCGTCCGTTGATCACGGTGTATTTCTCGATGGCCTCGCCCACCTGCTGGATCCGCTCCAGGGAGATCGCTTTCCGGGTGTCTGCAACGGAGGAGGCCTTGGAGGGACCGAGAGGCCGGAAGGAGTTGAGCGGGTTCTTGAACGAGGTGGCCATCGAGAGCAGCGCGACCAGAGCGAGCGCGGCGACCAGCGGCAGAGGTACCGGAGTCTCCGCGACTTCCCCCTCATCGAGAGGCGTAGCCTGCTCGATGACCGCCGCGGCGCTTTGCCCGCGGACCTCTTCCACCAGATCGCGGGTCAGCAGCTCGTACAACGCCTTGACGGTATCGAACTCAGAGAGACGGCTCCCTTCGACGATCTCGCCGACCCGGACGGTGCCGTCGACCAGATCGTAAACGGCCTTCTCCTCGCTGGAGATGCGGATCTTGTCGGAGGCGGCGGCCTTTCGTTTTTTGACCGGGGCGGTATCGCCATCAAAGTTGAGTTCGTCCGCATCCTCGGAGCCGACCACCACGATCTCCTGATCGGTCAGCTTCTTGCGGAAGACCATGTCGTAGGACCGGATCCGCTTTTCGATGATCGGCCATTCGTCGATCATCCGCGCCCCTTCCATCAGGATGGATTCGGCGCTGATGGGGTCCACGTTGTCGCGGTCGTACTCAATCGTGGTTTCCTGCGAGAAGTGGTAGTCGCCGTCTTTCCAGCGAAACAGGCGATAGACGATCTGCAGGATCTGCATCTGGATGGCTTGCTTCAGCGCATCGGCAGAGATGATTCCGTAGTGGGTGAGGATGAAGCCCAGCCGCTGCAACGTCTCTTTCTGGATTTCGAGAGCGCGGTTGAGCTGATCCTGCGTGAGCAGATTGCTGCGGATCAGCACATGCCCCAGACGGTTTTCCAGGCGGTGGCTCAGCGAATCCCCGCCGACCACCTTGCCGTCCAGAAAGGTGACGGTGACCGTGTCGTCCTTGCCCTTTAGCGTGAGGACGCCGGTCTTTCGCTGCAATCCGATCAGCTGAAAGATATCGGCGAGACTGAAGTCGCGGAGTGTGCCCTCGAGTGCCATGAGCTATCCCACCGCCCTTCGCCGATAAATCGGCAGGGTCAGGACAAACCACATGATCAGGGCCAGCACAACAGCCAGGACGCGGACCACCATCTGGGCCACCTGACCTGGCGTGAGTACGGGAGCCAGCCGTCCGACCAGAAGGGCCAGCGAGATGAAGAAAAGGAAAACGAAGACGCCGAGAACACCCGAGGTGGTGCGCCCTTCGATGAGCTGCGCCGAGCCGGGGAGGAATGTGGCGAACAGGCGGTTCCTGCGCAGCATGCCGTTGTGATGGTCGCTCACCTCTTCCAGCTTCGACCGCTTGGTGTCCAGGGAGACACCATCCCTCTTGAGGTAAATGTGGATGCACTGGGTGCAGTACGTGGCGCTCTCGCGAGCCGACTTGCAGCGATGGCAGAAGGTCCGCCCGCATTTGATGCAGGAGCCCGCCAGGCCAGTCTTGCGACGGCGTAAGAACAGGAAGGGAGCGGCAATCAGGGTCAGCAGGGCGGCGATGGTCATGGGGTTGCGCGCGCTCTGGATCGGATCGAACCAGGCCCAGTTGCCGAACAGCGTGCGGGCTACGCCGCTCCGCGCGATTCTGGAGGAAACAGCCCAGGCCTGAGGAATGGGCGGGCGATACATAGCCACTTTCTGCGCGGAGGGATTCGACGAAATCCTCTCGATATCGGCGCGATCGATCTTCTTGGCCTGATCGAGCTTCTTGGCCTGTTCGTCGAATTTGTAGGTCTCACCGCTGGCGATGGAATGGTTGTAGAACGCGATGGCCAGACGCGGATCCAGGCCTTCTGCTTTTTCGTATTCCGTGATGGCGGCGGCGAAGTCGTTGTTGAAGAAGTGCAGATTGCCCAGGTTGACGTGCGCCCCGGCGGTGTCGCGCAATTCCACCGAGCGGCGGTAATGCTGGCTGGCCTGCTGTTCGTTCCCGTCCTGCAGATAAAGGTTGCCCAGCAGCAGATGCAACATCGGATCGTCCGGCACGATGTTGACCAGTTCCTGCAGTCTGCGCAGCGCCTCGGGGTGATAGCTGCGCTCCTGGCTGGCGATGGCGGACATGACCACCGGCCCGTCGACACCGGCGATCCAGTTGGATGCGTCGTCGAGGACGATCGGGGCCAGCCCCGCCAGAATGGTCAGCAGAACAATGGCGATGCGCTCCGCGGACGTGGCGTAGCTGAAGAAGATCACGAACCAGTAGAAGATCAGCCACACCGGCCCGAGCCAGAGAAAGACCGGCATAAACAGCAGGGCGAAGGCCAGCACCGATACCGCGCCGCCGCGGATTCGTTTCCCCAGGAACTCCCGGAAGTCGTGTGCCATGGCCCGGCCGTAGCGAACGAACAGAGCGATCCCCAGCACTGCCGCGGTGAGGGCGATGGCAAGCATCATCACGACGAGCATGTCGGAGCGGCTCAGGACGCGCGATCGGTAATTTCTGAAGATGTTGGAAAAGCCGCGTGCCGCCATGGTGATGGCAGCTCCCCAGTTCTTCTGTCCCGCGGCAGAGTCCGCGCGCGCGAACGCGACGCCCGGCGATTGTGGGTCCAGCTGGTCCGCTGACTTGTTGCCCCAGTCCACGGCCGGCTGGTTCTTCTGCTTCACGGCCTGACTGGCCAGCGAGGCAGCGGATTCGGCGTACAGGGGAAACGTCTTGATGCCGTACGTCTTGCCGACGTCGGTGAGCTCGGAGGTTTTCTTGAATGCCGTATCCACGTCACCGCTGTCGATTGCCGCCGCGGCCTGCGGCCAGATATCACGTGGAGCGACCTGCTCGGCGCGCAGAGGCACCGATCCCAAACACACTCCAACAAGGAGCATCGAGCTGACGAGCAGTCGTTTCATCACAGGCTTTTCGTACGTTGGACGAACGCGAGCTTCAATTCTCCCAGATGCGTGCTCAAAAAGTCTTCTTCTTGTTCAGTCAGGTTGCCGGCCGTCTTTTCCTTCAGCATGCCGAGGATCTCGATCATCTGCCGCGCTGCCGGTGCATCGATGGCCGGTTTCTGTTGATACGGGTTTTTCAGCATCCCCAGCGCCATGTAGCCTTGAGCGATGAGCTGTTCCACGAAATCGGCGAAGGTGGTCCCGGGATTCTGCGCCTTGTCTGCCAGAGTCCGTGGGCGATCACTTGAGGCCGGTGACCCTGGATCCTTCTGACTCGGCTGCTGCGATGGAGGTTCCGGAGGTTTGGGCGCGGTCGCAAAGGCGGTAGCCGGACGCATGGGATCGGACGGCTTGATGTCCTGCCGGAACTCCTCGCGAATGTCCCCTTCCGCGGTGAAGATTCGTTTGTCCGTGACTTTCAGCTCGCGCGGCTTAGTGTCGTTCGTCGGCAAGACCGATCTCCAAATGGCTCAAGAAGTTGGATGGTATCACGAGCGCCGCAGACGCTTCCGGAGGAACGAGTCGATTCGCATCCAGGCGTCCGCGGCAGCCTCTTTCACATAGCCGCCCTTGTTCTTCGGGTTCATGAAGGCGTGCCCCGCTCCATCGTAGACCTTGATGTCGCTGGACTTGCCGGCGCTCCGGAGGGCGGCGTCGAACGCTTTGACGTCCTCAGCGGGGATGCCACGGTCGAGCGCGCCAAAGTTTCCCAGAATCGGCGGGCGGATCGACGCGATGGTCTTCGGATCGGTCACCAGGTGCCCGTAATTGATGATCGCTCCAGCGAGCGAGGGCTCCGCGATGGCCAGCTGCAGCGCGTAACCGCCGCCCATGCACCACCCGATGACGGCGATGCGCGATCCGTCCACGTCGCTTCGGGAACGCAGGTAGCGCACCGCGGCCTGGAGATCTGCCAAGGCGCGATCCTCGGGCAGCCCCCGCATCAGCTCGTGCGCTTCGTTCGCATCGGCGGTCACTTTTCCGCGGTAGAGATCGACCGCCAGAGCCACTGTGCCCTGTCCGGCGAAGCGATCGCTCTGCTGGCGGATCCAGTCGTTGAGGCCCCACCATTCCTGAATCACCACGATCGCTGGATGCTTGCCGCCAGAGCCAGGCAGGGAGAGAACCCCGCTGCCATTGCCAGGCATCGACGGAAAGGAGACGTTCAGATGCCGCTCTTTTGCGTTCGAGGAGACGGCGAGAAGCAGTGTGCAGACCAGTGCCAGAAGCGTTTTGCGTTGCATGAGTTCCCCTTGCAGAGCGAAAAACGATATAGCAATCGATCGAAGCTTGCGAACTCGATTCGATGGGCCTGGTGCCCCGACAGCTTCGGACGCTCCGTTATGATCGCTTCGCGTGCGGATCATTCAGCTTCTCGAGTTCAACCAGTTCAACACCGGGTCGGTCCATCAGATGTTTCAGGCGGCCACCGGTCTGAGAGAGCGCGGCCACGAGGTGACCATCGTCAGCAGGCCGGGTTCGATTCTCGCGCAACGCGCAGCCGAGGCGGACGTGGACTTCGTCGGCCTGCGCATGCGCAACGAATTCGATCTTCCCAGCGCGTGGAGACTGACGCGGTTGTTTGCCCAGGTTCGCCCGGACGTCGTTCACGTGCACAAGGGTGTCGCCCATTCGCTCGCCCTGATGGCCGCCCTGCGCCATCCGGTCGGTGCGTTTGTGGTGAATCGGGGCGTGTCGTTTCCACTCGATGTCTGGAATCGTCCGAAGTTCCACACCCGGCGCGTCGATCGCGTGGTCACTGTGTGCGAGCAGATTCGAGGCGTGGTGATCGACAGCGGCAGGCTCCCGCCGGCGAAGGTGGAGGTTGTGTACGCGGGCACCGACGTCCATCGATTTGATCCCGCCGGTTGGAATCCCAGTCTTTTCCGGCGCGAGAAAGGGATCGCTGACGATCGCTTTCTCATCGTCCAGGTTGGCGTTCGGGACTGGAAGGGCTGGAAAGAGCTGGTCGACGCGGTGGCCCTTCTGCTGCCTGAGTTCCCCTTCATCCACCTCGCCCTCGTCGGCTGCCGTCACGAACGGGAGTTCGGGGAAGTGAGAGCGTACGCGCTGGAGCGAGGGATTGCCCACGCCGTCACGCCCGTGGAAACGCGCGACGATATGCCTGCCGTTTTCGCCTCCGCCGATCTCGTCGTCGATGCCTCGTGGGACGGTACGGGAATCACCGGCACCATCCGGGAGGCCATGTCGATGGCTCGTCCCGTCATTGCCACCGACTGCGGCGGCAATCGTGAGCTGGTGTCGTCTCCGGACGTGGGATGGTTGATCGCAGCGAAGGAAGTTCCAGCGCTGGTGGCTGCGATTCGCAGCGTGCTCCAGAATCCGGACGGGAGGCAGCGGATCGGGGAGAGAGCGCGCGCGCACGTCATCCAGGGCTTCTCCAAGGACCTCCGGATTTCGCGACTGGAGACGCTCTATGCTGCGATCCTCAGCGAACGTCAGCGCTCCGGTTAGCCCGCATTTCTCACACCCGTCCGTCGCGAGGGCGCGCAAAGTGGCTCGGATGCGAGGCGCGCGAAGGAAGCGCGACGAGGGCGTACTTGACGGTACGTCGAGGAGCGATTCCGAGCGCAACGAAGCAGACGAG
>JBKJQB010000085.1:0-4695 GCA_046594105.1 Thermoanaerobaculia bacterium | reverse complement strand
CAGGTCGTCGAGCAGATCGCTCAGCGAGCGGTCGTCGAAGCCGGCGTTTTCGACGAAGCTGTTTTCATCGAAGCCCGGCAGCGATCTTGTCTCTCCGCGGGCGATCGACAGCGCCCGGTAGGCGAACACGCGCGTGGCATCGGTGATGTGCCCCACGATTTGTTTGATGCTCCACTTCCCCTCGGCATAGCGAAACGCGGCCTGCGTCTCGGAAAGGCCGGCGAGCAGCGCGCCGGTGGCCGGCCCCTGCTCTTCCATCGCCCGGAGGATGTCCTCTTCCGGGGCGAGCGAAATGTAGCGAACGTGGTACGGGTCGTGTTCGTCGGCTTGCGGGCGTCCTGGATGCTTCATGAACGCATCATCGCGTAGGCGCCACCCAGATGGAAGAGCGAAGCGCGAAAAGAGCAAAGACCGCCACCGCCAATACGACCGGCTCCGAACAAATCCCACTCATCGTCCGCGATCGAGCGGGATGAATGTGCGGTAGTGATCGCGCGTGTAGTAGGTGTCCCCTTCCCTGCCGCGGATGATCCGGCGGGCGCCGCGCGTGCGCGAGCCGGGCGTGGGCACGGTGAACTCGGTGTAGTAGCCGCGCATCTGCGGCGGGAGGCGGCGCTCCCGGTTCTGGAACACCATCCCGTCCTGCCGGTACGCATACGGGCCACCGTGCTCGATGAGCTGGAGCACCTGCACCACCGCCATTCGCTCGCGGACATCGGGAATGGGACGCGCCAGGTCTGGTGCGCGCACCAGCAGCGCAAGCAGAAGCGCGATCACCATACGAAGATCAGATGTCGAGGCAGTTCCGCGGCGCGACCTTCTTCCGCAGCGGCCAGCCAGGTCTCCACGAGCTCGCCGCACAGTCGGGGCTCCGCGGCCCACAGCCCTTCCGCCCCGTGAATGGCCACCACGAGCGGGTCGTCGGCACGCAGAGCATCGAGCAGAGCGTCCCAGTTCGCGCCAAAGTCCGCATCCAGATGCAGCGCTTTGGCGAAGGACTTCATCATCCCGGCCTTCGTCGACTTCATGCCGCGGATCTGGATCACTTCGACTTCGCAGAGCCCGGCCAGCTCGCTCTCCTCGACGAAGTGAATCGCTTCTCCGTTTGCAGACTGCAGAATCGTGGGATCGAGCATCAGGCTTTGGGTGACTGAATCACGACGAACATCGAGTGGTCGTCCGGCGGCTGATTCCCCCGCTCCGACTGGAAGAGCGCCTCGACGTTCATCCAGGCCTCTACGTCCACTCTTCGCGGCCGGTGCGTCCGGTGCCGGGCGTGCGGTTGTTTTTCCGGCGTTCGCTTTCCGGGATGACCACGTCGTAGGCAGGGCGCGTTCTCTCGAATTCCTTGTAGAAACGCAGCGATTCCTCCACCACCTCGTCGAAGTGGGCTGCCGCTGGCGGCGCATCGCGACGCAGACGGTCGCAATGCACGCGATAGCCCTCGGCGCGCCGGGCGGCTTCGTTGAAGCGCTCGGCGAACACCTCGTCGCGCTCTGCACGTTCTTTGAGAAAACGTTGCAGATCGGGAACCCGCTCGATATGGCTGCAGTAAAGGATCACGTCGTTGCCTGCCATCAGGGCGCGCTCGGTGATCTGCTCGTAGGATCCAAGGTCGGAGACCGCGTGCATCTCCATGTCGTCGGTCATGGCCACGCCATCGAAACCGCTCATGCGGAGCAGATCGGTGGTGATGCGCTGGCTCAACGTCGCCGGCAAATCGGGATCGTCAATCTGTGGATAGGTTCCGTGGCCGATCATCACCGCGCCGGCGTCGGGGCCGAGCGAGGCGAAGGGGACCAGATCGTTTTTCACCAGCTCCTCGAGTGAGATGTCGATCACCGTGGCGCCGTAGTGCGGGTCCGCCGATCCCATCCCGATGCCGGGGAAGTGTTTGAGGCACGAAGCGACGCCGGCACCATGCATGCCGCGCATGAACGCGCCAGCCAGCTTGATCACGCTTTCCGGAGAACCGCCGAAAGTCCGGCGCTCCAGACCTTTGGGCGGCTCCGTTCCCCGGATATCGACCACCGGGGCGAGGTTGATCTCCACATCAAAATAGCGGAGGGCCATCCCGATGACCTTGCCGAACCACTGAGACATCTCCTCCGGCTCTTCCCCCTCACCAAAGGCTTCGGCGCTGGGAAGACCGGGCAGCAACTGCCGCAGCCGGTCGACCCGCCCTCCCTCTTCATCGATCATGAACAGCGGCGGGATGCGGGCGATCGATTTCACCTCGGCGACCAGGTCGCGCAGCTGCTCCGGACCACCGATGTTCCGGCCGAACAGCACCACTCCGTAAGGCGTGCTGTCACGAAGGATGGTGCGTTCGAGCGGGGTGAGCGTCTTGCCAGTCAGGCCGATGCCGAGCAGGTCCGTTTCCATAGGGTCGGGGATCGTAACATTCACGAGTGACGCCAGCTTCGGAAGGTAGCGCCGGGGTGCTTGTAACGGGGAGAAGGTGCCGAAGGCGGATGAGGGACGCTCACGCGACGAAGAGCAGGACCCCTCATCCCCGCTTCGCGGACCTTCTCCCCGTGTGCGGGGAGAAGGCTTCGAAGATCCCGCGGGCAGGATGCCCGGCACGGCCGGCAGGGATGCCGGCACGTGGCGCTACGTGGCTACGCCAGCTTTCCCTTCAGTCGCGCCAGTTCATTCAGCGCTTCGATGGGAGTGAGGGAGTTGAGTTCCATGCCCTTGAGCGCAGCGATCACTTCCTGGTGGCGTGTATCGAAGAGGCCGAGCTGGCCGATGGAGGCGCCTGACGCGGTCTTGCGGGTCTCTTCCACCAGGTCGCGCTCCTTGCGCTCCAGTGTGGTCAGGATCTGCCGCGCGCGCTCGATGATGGTTCGAGGGATCCCGGCCAGTCTGGCCACCTGAATCCCGTAACTCTTGTCGGCGGCGCCAGGGATCACCTTGCGCAGAAAGATGATCTGTTCGTTCCACTCTTTGACCGCAACGCTGTAGTTGGTCACCCGCGGCTTGGTCTTCGCCAGATCGGTGACCTCGTGGTAGTGCGTGGCGAACAGAGTGATGCCGCTGGCGCTCGCGGAGTCGTGGATGTGCTCGATGATGGCCCAGGCCAGCGAGAGCCCGTCGAAGGTGGCCGTTCCCCGTCCCACTTCATCGAGGATGATCAGCGAGCGGTCGGTGGCGTTGTTGAGGATGTTCGCCGTCTCGTGCATTTCCACCATGAAGGTCGACTCGCCGCGCGCCAGCTGATCGGAGGCGCCGACGCGTGTGAAGATCCGGTCGAAGATGCCCAGGCGCGCTTTGGTCGCCGGAACGAAACTGCCAACCTGATTGAGCAGGACGATCAGCGCGACCTGGCGGAGATAGGTCGACTTGCCGCCCATGTTGGGACCGGTGATGATCTGGATTCCGTTGGACTGGCGCTGGATGTTGGTGTCGTTCGGGATGAACCGTTCGGTGACCAGCACTTCGATGACCGGATGGCGGCCCTCTTCGATGGCGATCTCCGCTTCGTCCGACAACGTGGCCCGCACGTAACGGTTGCGCACGGCGATGGTGGCCAGGGAGGCCATGGCATCGGTCTCCCCCACCGCCCGTCCGGTGGCCAGAATCGCAGCGCTCTCGGCAGCAACCGCCTCGAGCAGTTCCTCGTAGATCCGAGTCTCGATGACCACCGCCTTCTCTTCCGCTCCGACGATCTTCTCCTCGAGCACCTTGAGGTCTGGGGTGATGTAGCGCTCCGCGTTGACCAGCGTCTGCTTGCGGATGTAATCGGCGGGGACCCTGGCCAGGTTCGATTTCGAGATTTCGATGTAGTAACCGAAGACGTTGTTGAAGCGGATCTTGAGCGAGCCGATGCCGGTACGCTCGCGCTCGCGCGTCTCGATCTGGGCCAGGATGGTTTTGGAGTCGCGCGCGATCGAGCGCAGTTCGTCGAGCTCCCGGTCGATGCCTCCTTTGATGACGCCGCCATCGCGAAGATTGATCGGCGGGTTGACGGCGATGGTCGAGGCGATGCGCGAGATCACCGTCTCCACCGGATCGAGGCGCTGCCGGAAGGATTGCAGCAGGGGACCCTGCAGCGCAGCCATCACCTCGCGCAGTTCGCCGGCCACCAGCAACGAGTCGGCCAGGGCCAGGCATTCGCGCGGGTTGGCGCTGCGCAAGGTGATGCGCGAGGCCAGCCTCTCCAGGTCGGCGATGCCGGCCAGTCGCTGCGTCATCGGCTCCAGGATGGCCCGGGAGCGGGAGAGCTCGTCGACGGCGTCGTGACGGTCGAAGATGGCTTGGCGGCTCATCAGCGGTCGAGTCAGCCAGTTGCGTAACGTGCGCGCTCCGATGGCCGACCGCGTGGCGTTGACGACGCTCCACAACGACGCTCGCGGACGGGTGGCGTCGCGCGAGTCGAGGACCTCGAGGTTGTCCAGCGTGGCCGCGTCCAGCTGCAGGAAATCGGTCTCGTTGTCGATGCGCAGCGACTGCACGTGGTCGAGCGCTCGCTTGTGGCTGGCGGCGGCGTAACGCAAGGCCGCACCCGCCGCTCCGGTGCGGGGATCGTCCGCGTCCAGACCAAATCCGCGCAGCGACTGCGTTCCGAAGTGCCGGGTCAGGGTTTCCAGCGCTCCCGCTCCTTCAAACATCGAGGCCTCGACGGTCGTCGTGGGAATGTGCAGGTGAAACGAGGGCGCATCGCGCGCCACAATCGCTTCTCGTGGCGCCAGA
>JBKJQB010000010.1:0-78280 GCA_046594105.1 Thermoanaerobaculia bacterium | reverse complement strand
TGGACCGACTGGTCTTTCCCGGTTCTCGACTTCAACATCTTCCTGACCGGTTATGACGTGCAGGGCATCAACCTGTACGACGTCATCGTTCGTGGAACGGTTGCTGGCAGCGGTACCAGCGTCACCACGACGCCTGGCTCCCCGCAGCCGAGCGGCTCCACCACGGGCGCGACGCCGCTCTCGAACACCTCCAACCCGAACTTCCTGGCGTCGGTTGGATCCACCTGCAACGGTCTCCCTGGAAATCTCCCTGGCGACCTCGTGACGGCAGTGCGGAACGCGCTGACCACCGGCACGGGTTACTCCACGGGTGGCGTGAGCTGCTCGGGCGCCATTGGTGCCAACCATGGAACGCGTGCAATCGGTTACGTGACGATCGACGTTGCGGCAACCTGCTCGACGGCTCTTCCGACGAACTCCTCGTACTATACGGGCGCGTCGGCAGAAATCCTGTTCGACAACACCCTCATCGGCGATTACCAGCAGCTCGGACCGGCGCCTTCTGGCTCCGGCACGACCGCTGGATATGACGCCGGTGGCAACCCGATGGTTCACATTCGCGCCGTCCCTGAGGGCGGTCTTTCCGGCTTCGCCGGCGCCGCGGCTGTCCCCACCATCCTTCCCTTCACCTTCTACGACCGTTACACCCCGGCGGGCGCGCGCACGGCAGATCGCCGGCAGCCGCTTCCGTCGCAGTGGGCGGCTCGTTACATCCAGAGCGCTGGAGCCGGTTTCGCGACCGACTACAAGATCTGGCGCGAAGGTGTGACCAGCGGTACCGCTGGTTGCGCGGTCACCGTCAACTCGGCTCTCGCCGTCACCAACATCGTTCGCTTTGACGAGCGCGAGAACTCCTACGGCTTCGGTTCGAACCTGATCTGCTCGCCTTGCAGCCCGGGTGGTATCCCGCCGCTTCCGGAGACGTCACGTACATCGACGACCTCCGCCAACTACCCGACGCTCGGCGGTACTGACGTCGGTGGTTGGATGTACCTGAACCTCAGCAACAACGCCACCAGCACGGTCGGCGCGAGCGCTGGCGTTCCTGTCGCCGTCTACAGCGCTCAGCGCGCTGGATTCGGTACGGTCGGCGCTGCAGCCCTCGGCACCAGCGGTAGCCGCACCACCAGCCAGAACTGGGTCATCGTCTCCATGTTCGGTGCTGTCGGTGCGAACCGCCTGTCGGTGGACTTCGACGCAGCTTGGCTCGGCAATGGTTGCACCCCTGCTGTTCCCGCAGGCGCTACCATCTCTCCGGCTTCGCAGCTTGGCGGCCCGCTGGTTTGCCCGGGGCTCGCTTCTGGCGTACCCGGTGCCGCTCCGAACTGCTCGCCGGCCACTCTCGGTGGAGCAGTCAATCCATAGTTCTCATCTCACGTAGTCGCCGAAGGGCGGGCCGGGCAACCGGCCCGCCCTTCACTTTTCTGATGACTTTCTCGGGATTCGTGAAGTAAAATAACCTTTGCCTCCGGTTGTCTTTAGTTCATCAATCCCGAATTTTCCGTCCGCCAACGTGTTGTGAGGGTGTCTGGGGGAAACTGTGATTCCGAATCGACTCCGCTTGTTGCTGTCGCTCTGTGTGAGCCTCGCTGTTCTACCCGCTGCCTATGGACAGGGCTGGCCCGTCCCAGCCAAGACTCCCAATACTCCTGTTCCCTGTCCTGTCGGAGCCCCCTCCTGCGCCGGTAAGGAAGGCAAGCTGACCGCTCCCTACAGCCTTCCGATCGCTACCTTCACCGGGAGGTATCTCGATTCGCAATACGCACGCGACATTCAGTTCAACTTCCGGACTGCCCGCGCCTATCAAGTGAAGTTCGCTCCTGATCGCGGACGCATCTACATGATCCTCGGCAGTGCATTGGCCGCGTACGACATCAAGACGTTTTTCACGCGTCTCGAAGCCGGCGAGGCTTTGATGCCCGAGAACGAAGTGCCCGTGGCGTACAACACCAATCACAATCCTCCGGAAAGGTTCCTGCGATGGAGCCAATGGTTTTATGCAGAAGGCCCCGGCGGCTGGCAGATTCCTCTCGCCGATGGGCAGGACCGGCTGTTCGGCTTCGACTGGGATGATCGCGGCTACGTCTACCTGGCGTACAGCGTCTACGGGTGGGGAGTCGTGCTCGATGGTGGCGGCAACCAAGCCAGCCTGATGACCAGTTCGTACCAGCAGGTAACCGGGGGGGACGATGTTTCCCCCTCCAACATCATGTCGTTCAAGACCAGCGATGGCGGCTACTACGCGCTGGTTTCCGCGGACAACTCGCAGAAC
This sequence comes from Thermoanaerobaculia bacterium, assembly GCA_046594105.1. Lineage (GTDB taxonomy): Bacteria > Acidobacteriota > Thermoanaerobaculia > Gp7-AA8 > Gp7-AA8 > JBDSGC01. Next base: position 76,008 of record JBKJQB010000010.1, on the reverse strand, counting down.
TCGAATCTCTGGTACATGGGTACCAGCGCTCAGCTGGCGCACGAGCGACGCGGAATTTCCAAGATTGCGATCTACAAGTTTGCCAAGAACGCCGCGGGAACCCGGATCGGCGTGGCCGATCTCGATGGCTCGGTGAAGATCTACACCAACGACAGCCTTGTCACGAATTCACCGGTTGCCCGATTCTCCGCAAAGTCCGGCACGTACTCGGCAATCGATACGGACGGTACGAATTTCTACGCCGTGAACAGCGCAGCGAGCGGCGCTCTGATCTCTGTATTCGCGCCATCCGCAAACGGCAACGGGTATACCAACATTGGTGATTACCCGGTCGGGACCGCCTACTTCGGAGGCTATCCGAACATCCACTACGGGGCCGGATACCTCACGGTTTTCGGTCCTGAGGCAAACGCTTCGGGAAACGTCCGGCTCTTCAAGCTGGCCGGCACCGTTCCGACCGACGTTCCGCTCGGAAACTACTTCGCCAACTATTACACGGCCATCGGATCGAACAAGGGATACGTCTTCCCGACGCAGACCAGCACGTTTCATGACGCGCAGGTCTACAAGAGCGGAACGAAGTACTACCTCGTGGTAGCGGCGACTGGCTTCGGCGACGTTTACGAGATCAAAGGGAACGACTCGATCATCGCTAGGGTGAAGACCACGTATGAAACGGTCAATCCCAACGCCGCGAGCGTGGCCAATGCCGGCCCGATTTATGGTGACAAGATTACGTTCGCCAGCGGGTCGTCTGCCGTCACTCCTCCGTCGGTCAATTGGTCGTTCGGGGACAACACTCCCATCGGCAACGCTCTCCCTGGTGCCGATATCTCGCATCAATATGCCGCGGTGGTTGGGTCGGCCTCGGTGGCTCGGCAGGTCGTTGCAACCAGCGCCCTCGATCCCAACATTACGGACACCCTCAGCGTCACCATCAAGGCTCCTCAGGTTCGCTTTGGGGTCAAGGGTCGTCCTGAATTGCTTTTTCTGCAGCCGGATGCAAGCTCCGCCGCTCCCATCGTCACCAGCGACGAGTTCATCGACGCCTCGGACGGTGCGGTGGAGAGTCACTTCAACGAATGGCGTCTGGATGCCGCGACATCCCGCGCCATTCCCTCGGCATCCACCAGCGCGGGAGTCTGCGGCACCCACACGTTGAACTACCTGGCCCACTACGGGCCGTATGACGCGGCGTTCAATCCCACTTCTGCGGATGCCGTCTATTCCATCGGCTCCTTCGTCTACGCGTCAACGCCGTTCGCCTTCCGCGTAGGCCAGCCCACCGCCGACACGGTGAATGTGACCTTCCCGGCCGCTGGTCGCGTCTCCTCGATTGCGGCTGACCTTCCGGGCGGAGCCTCCTCCACTACCGCTCAGTACACATGGGATCTGCTCGATGCGAACGGTACGTCGTTGGCCACCGCGACCGGATCGGCCAGTCTGGCCAGCGTTCCCTCGTTCATCGTTCCCCGATCCAAGTTCGGGAGCGTGGCATTGAAGGCGCGACTGGTGGTCACCGTGAGCGCTACGGCGCTCGGTGCCGGCTGCCAGGGATTCACCGCGACCAGCAGCACCCTCGGATCGCTCACCGGACCCAGCGCAACGCTGTCCAAGACGTGCGGCGCCACAATTGGAACCCCCTGCACATTCAATGTCGTGTCCGCCGCCAGTCAGCCGTCGTGGAACTACACGTGGACGGTCAGCGGACCCTCAGTCGTGAACGGACTGGCGGGCGCCGGAACTCAGTTCGCAACCTTCAAACCGTCCATCGTTGTGCCGGGGACATACACAGTCAGTGTCACGGTGAGCAATGCCCTCGGCTCGCAGGCGCTGGCCGATACGATCGCGTTGGCTCCAAGTGCCTGTGGCAGCTCTGACTCACCTTCGATTCAATGGCTGGGGGTGTCGTCGAATTGTTCAAGTCCCTACACGGCCTGCACTTCGGGTGAGACGGTGAACTTCCGCGTTTACCCCAACAAGGAATGCGACAAGTTCGCGTGGAACTTCGGAGACAACACCCAGTCAACCGCCTCGGCGCCACCTCACACGTTCGCCGCGAACGGCACGTACAACGTCACTGTGCACATCGATAACGGTGGAAACCCGAAGGACCTGACCGCGAGCGTTCTGGTGGGCAACAGCCCGCCGCCTCCTACGCCCACCCCCACTCCGACCCCCACTCCGACGCCGACTCCCACTCCGAACCCGGGTGGCGGCAGCCCGTGCGGAACGTTCTCCACAACAAACGCCTACATCGGCTACAACGGCGCCTCCTCGGGCTGCACTTCATCGAACGGCAACTGCAGCCCCAGCGAGCAGGTCACCTTCCATGCTTACTCTCAGAACGGGTACAACTTCGGTTGCGCCGACCACACGTTCACATGGAACTTTGGTGACAACACCACCGGCACGGGACAGATCCCGCCGGCTCACGCCTACGCCGCGGCCGGCACCTACAGCGCCTCGGTGACCATCTTCAATGGCTATCAGCAAATCACCATCGCGCAGCCGGTGCAGGTGGGGACCGTTACGACACCGCCTCCTCCGGTGACCACTTGCCCAGCCTTGAACCCGACGAACGTCTCGCTCGCATATAGCGCGCAGTCGGCCGCGTGCAAGCCGGGTGGAACCTGCGCCTCGGGCGAGTCTCTGGGCTTCAGCGTGCAGTCGGCCGGATACCCGTTGACCTGCGGGACTCACACCTACTCGTGGCGCACCAGCGATGGTTTCACTTCGAGCTCGCCCTCACCGCAGCATGCATTTGCGGCGCCCGGCGACTACACGGTGACTGTCACCATCGGCAATCCTACCGGTTCATCGGTCTCGCTCACTCAGCCGGTGCGTGTGGCCGTCTTCAACGGCTCCTGCCCACCGATGACCACGGACAACGCGTACGTCGGATACACCGGACCGGTCAGCGGCTGCACCTCGAGCTACGGGGACTGCGGCGCAGATGAAGAGATTGGCTTCAAGGCGTATCCGAATGGCGGCTACACCTTCGGCTGCGGCTCCCATACCTACGATTGGGATTACGGCGACAAGACGGCGCACGGCAGTGGTCTGCTGACCACGCACAAGTACGCGACCGGTGCCGGAACGTACGACATGATCCTCACGGTCACCAATAGTTCTGGCAGCGTTCAGATCAAGCAGAAGGTCAAGGTTGCCGGGGGCGGTGCACCCGTCACGCCGCCGCCGCCGGTGGTCACTCCACGCCGCCGGGCCGGACGCCACTGATTCCGTCTCTTCGAATGGTTTGATGCAAATGTGGCGGGCTTCGGCCCGCCACATTTGTTTTTGGCCCCCGGGAGCGATGAACCGGAAGCGCGAACCGTACAATACGATTGATGAACATCGCCGTTCGCGCCGACAGGCTGACCAAGCAATATGACGTTTATCCGCGGCCTATCGATCGGCTGCTGGAGACGATCACCGGACGAAACCGGCACACGGTCTTTCCTGCTCTCGATGACGTCTCATTCGAGGTTGAGCGCGGCGAAACGATCGGGATCATCGGGCAGAACGGAGCGGGCAAGAGCACGCTGCTCAAGTTGCTCTGCAACGTCACCAGACAGACGAGCGGAACGTTGCATACCGACGGGACGATCGCCTCGATTCTGGAGCTGGGAACCGGTTTTCATCCCGAGTTTACGGGCCGGGACAACGCGTCGCTCAACGCCACCATCCTCGGACTCTCATCGGCAGAATTGCGGGAGAGGCTGCCGGCGATCCTGGAGTTCTCGGAGCTGGGCGACTTTCTGGACCGGCCTGTGAAGACCTACTCCTCCGGGATGTACATGCGCCTGGCGTTCTCTGTTGCCGTCAACGCCAACCCCTCGATTCTGATCATCGACGAAGCTCTCGCCGTCGGCGACGGCCACTTCCAGAAAAAGTGTGTGGACAAAATCCGGGAGTTCCAGGAGCAGGGGAAGACAATTCTGTTCTGTTCGCACGCGCTCTACCACGTCAGCTCGATCTGCCGCCGGGCCCTGTGGCTCGATCATGGACGAGTGATGCGCTACGGGCCGTCGCTCGACGTCGTTCACGAATACGAGACCTTTCTCCTGCAGCGCGATCGTGATCGTCCGGCCAACGAGGGGGCGGCGGAGGCAGAGAGGGCGCTGACCCCGGTCCGGTTTCGAGAGATCGTGGTCTGCGATCGGAGCGGTGTTCCCCGCGATGTCTTCGAGCGGGGCGAGGACATTCACGTGCGACTCAGAATCGACTCTGAGCAGGCGTGGCAGCCAATTCACGTCATCGTCGGGGTTCATCGCTCCGCCGATGACCTTCAGTGCTTTGCCGTGGGAACGCACGGCGACGGGGTGGCGCCGCTGACGGGCCGGAACGAGTACGAGCTGGTGGTCCAGCTTCACGATGTTCCTCTCAATCGGGGCGACTATTCGATCATCGCGTTCGCCGGCGACGAAACGGCCGTTTCCGTGTTCGATCGGCGCGACATCCGGCCGGCGTTTTCAATCCGGGGAGAACGTTACGAAGTGGGCCTGATTTCTGTCGATCATCGGTGGGTGCCGGCTCTCGCGGAGACCGCCGCCGTCGAGCGTTGATGCCGAGCTGCTCCCTTCTCGTCGTCAACTATCGCTCGGCGCGACTGGCGCTGGACGCGATCGCCACCGCGCAGGCCGCGCACTCCGCTTCGCTACAAGTGGTGATCGTTGACAACAGCGTTGATCCGGCAGAGACCGAGGCGCTTCGCGGCGCCGGCAAGATTCTGACTGCTGATCGGAACCTTGGTTATGCCGGAGCGATCAACGCAGGGCGAAGATGGTGCGATGGGGAGACCCTTCTGATCACGAACCCGGACGTGCGGTTTGCACCCGGATCCATCGATGGGCTGCTCGCCGCCGGCGCCGCGGTGGCCGGACCGGCTCTCTTCTGGGACGAGGCGCTGCAGTGGATGCTCCCGCCGGCGGAGCTTCATACTCGAGCGCAAGTTCTCGATCGCGTTGCCGCGAGCCGATGGCGTCGTTGGGCCGGGAGCCGAGATCGGCGCCGAACTCGGAGCAGGATCGCCTTCTGGTCACGGACAGTCCCCACGGTCGTTCCCACGTTGTCCGGAGCGGTGATGGCTGTTCGCGCGACCGTGTTCGATGCCGCCGGTGGGTTCGACGAGCGGTATCCGCTGTACTTCGAGGAGCATGACTTCCTCCGGCGAATCCGGGGAGACATCCTCTACGTCCCTGATGCCAAAGTCCGTCATCTCTACAACCAGAGTGCGGCCGGCTCGCAGGAGGCGGCCTCTTCTTACGCGGTCTCCGAGGCGCGCTACCTCGAGAAGTGGAACGGTTCTGCCGGAATGCTGCTGAAACGCTTCGAACGCCCTTTGGCCGCGACGCCCGTATTCGCCCTTTTCCCCGATGACGGAATCCGTCTGCCGGACCAGGAGGTGGTGATCGAGGCGTCGCCATTTCCGGAGTTCGATACGGCGGCAGGCTTCTTCCCGAGCTCCCGAACCGTGTCGATTCCAGAAGACATCTGGGCCTGCTATCAGGGGGAGGTGTTGTATGCGCGGATCGTCGACCGGAGGAGTGGGGTTTCGATCGCGGCGTTCGCAAAAGCTAGAATGATCCAATGAAGTCGCCGGAGGTCACTCTGATCATCGCGTCCGTTTCCGGATCAGCGGGATCGATGAAGGCCGGGGAGACTCTCGAACGCTATCTCCAGGCCACCGGTCTGACCTTTCAGCTCATCGATGTCGGTGGCGGTGATGGTGGATCTCCGGGTGCCGCTGTCCGTGCGGCCTGGCCGGACGCGAAAGGCAACGTGATCGTCATCCTGAATGAAACCGAGGCTCTTGCTACGGACGCCGTGGGCGACGCCATTGCGCTCATCCAATCAGAAGCAGCGGATGTGATCTTCGGCGCGCGCCAGACCTACGGATCCGCCCCCTTGCTTCTAAGGTGGCTGTTGGTTCCCGTACTGCCGGATCCCACGGTGGGCTTGAAGGCGTTCTCGGCGGAGGCCGCCCGATTCATCATCGGCGAGTCGCGTTTGAAAAATGGCTTCGGGCTCGAAGCCGCCTACCTTGCGAACAAGTATGGATTTCGAGTGGATCGATTGAATCTGGCCGAAGGCGCAGCGGGCCGGCGTCTTTCGGTCATGGAAAGCCTGGGGCAGGTGCTCTCGGCGCTGACCATACGAATCCTTGATCGGAGGAACAGCTACCGCGCGCCGCGCAGATGCCCGATCTGTTTCTCCTCGGAGGTCTGGACCTGTGCGCAGATTCCGGGGGATGTGATCCGTGCCTGCAGCCGTTGCAAGTGCCGCTATCGCAGCCAGCTCGTCAGTGAGGACGAGGGCATTCCGGTGCATCGCCAGCTTCGCTCGGCTCTGGTGGAGCGCGATCCAGAGGAGACCGGTTCCACCACCAGCGCACGCGAGAAGACGAGCGGACGGAGGCTATTGACGTTGCGCCGTCATTTGAACCCGAGGGCCAGGGTGCTGGAGATCGGAGTTCGAGATGGCAGCTTCGGAAATGCGGCCTCCCGTGACTTCGAGTACGTGGGGATCGATCGAGCGGCTGCTGCTGCACGTTCTGCACGCTCGCGAGGGCTGGAGGTCTATTGTTCAACGCTCGCGAAATTCGTCAACACCGGGCCGGCGTTCGATGCGGTCACTCTTCATCATGTGTTCGAAACGCTTCCCGATCCCCACGATGCGCTGTCGCGGATCAAGGAGCTGCTCAAGCCGGGCGGGGTTCTCTTGCTGAGTACCTTTGATACGGAGAGTCTCCTCTTCCTGTTCTCGGCCAGACGATGGATGGCGCAGAGTTTTCGCACCCACGCCATTCTGTATTCGCGATCGGCGTTGATTGAGCTCCTCGAGCACTCCGGCTTTGAGGTCCTGACAGTTGGCCCGGAGATGGAGTACCGGGATCACAAATTTCTTCGCCACCTCGCTTCGTCGCAATGGCCTGCTGTGACAGGAATGGTGCGAGCTGTGCTGCGGGTCCTTCCCGATCCTCTGCTGGTTGGGTCGGGTTCCATCCGGATCGTGGCAAAACGGCGAGCTGGATCTCCGCACGAATTCCGACCGATCCGCTCCGTCGAGCCGACGCATGCCCGCTGAATCCGTCGATGCGCCGGGCGGTCCTCCAGCCCTCATCACCCGCGGCTTTGAAGCACGTGATGTTCCGGCCATCCTCGATCTGTTCGCACGCTGCTTTCCTCATGCTCCCCGAAGCACTGATCACTTCCGCTGGAAGTACGAACAGGATCCGTTTGGCGCGGGGCACATCAGCCTCACGTTCGACGAAGCCGGCACGCTGGCGGGTCACTACGCGGGTTACGCCGTACCCTTGCAGTGGGACAACCAGCTCCTGTCGGTGCATCAGATCGGCGACACCATGACCCGGCCTTCGGTGCGGCATTTAGGACGCGGCCCGAGCAGCGTTCTTGGCAGAACTGCCCTCGACTTCTACCAGAGATTCTGTGAGCAGAAGGTTGCCTTCAACTATGGATTCAACGTCGCGAACATTCAGCGGTTTTCGCTGCGCTTCCTGAGGAGTGACCGCGTCGCGCCGGTGGCCTGGCGGGCACGGGATCTCTCCCGAAACCCGGTGCCGAAGCTTTCACGCTGGGCGCGCAAAGCGAAGGGGTACCGCCTGGAGCTTCTGAGACAGAGCGGCAGCGAGCTCGATGAATTCTTCGATCGCGTTCGCCCGGCCTACGGTGTCCTGGTGCGACGCGATGCCCGCTATGTTCAATGGCGCTACTTCGATTGTCCGGATACTACCTACTTCGTGATCGCCATCCGCCGGTGGCGTCGACTGGTCGGCTGGTCGGTCTTTCGAGTGCTGGGCAGGAGCCTGGTGTGGGGAGACGCGCTGTTCGATCCTGAGGTTCCGGCGGCCGTCTCGGTCATGCTCCGGCATGTGGTGCCCGGATATCCTGTCGATCAGGTTGAGGGCTGGTTTCCGCGGCACCCGCAGTGGTTCAGCGCGGTCCTCGACGATCTGGGTTTCATGACGGGGCCCGAACCGCAGGACCTCTCCCTGATGTGTGTTCCTTTCGAGGTGGCGGATGCCGTGGCGATGATGCGGGATCGGCTTTATTACACGATGGGCGACTCCGACCTCTTCTGACTGGCGCTGTCCCTGCATAACGGTCTCAGCAGCAGTGGGAACGAGCCTTTCGATGAGTCAGATGGAGCCTCAGAACAGCGCAGGGGCGAAGCAGGTCGCCGATGTCGATCGCAAGCGGATTCTTGTGATCGACGACGATCTTCCCCTCCGAGGAATGCTCGCAGCGGCGCTGCGCCAGCATGGTTTTCAGGTTCTGCTGGCGGGAGACGGGGGGGAGGGGCATCGGGCGTTGACGCTCCACCAGCCGCACGTGGTTCTGCTGGATCTGGCCATGCCGGACGTGAACGGCTGGGACTTTCTGGCACGGCTCAAGGAAACGGGCCAACTCGGCAAAACTCCGATCATCGTGGTCTCCGCTCATCTGCGGATCGACCCGCAAGCAGTGCTGCAGATGGGTGTTTCGGCAATTCTCCCGAAGCCCTTCAACCTTCCGGAGCTGATCGACTTGATCGAGCATCTCTCTCCGTGAGCTCCGACGACATCGCAGCAAAGGTGGCAGCCCGATATCCGTCACACTTTCTGCGCTCGTACGTCCGTACCAAGATTCGCACCGATCCCGTTTATCGCGCTGTGCTGGAAAATCTCCGAGACGTGCGAAACCCGATTCTTGATCTCGGATGCGGCGCCGGCGTCCTCGCTTTTTTTCTGCGCGAACATGGTTTGACTGTTGCCATCGAGGGGATCGACCACGACCGCCGCAAAATCGACGTGGCCGAACGGATGGTTCGGCCCAGTGAGCATCTGCAATTCCGGGAGGGCGACATCCGGGAGCTTCCTGGTTTTTCCGGCAGCGTGGTCATGCTGGATGTACTTCATTACTTTACGCAGCAGGAGCAGGCAGTCATTCTGCGCAAGGTCGCCGATTCTGTGGCGCCGGGCGGAGTGGCCATTCTCCGCGACGCGATCCGCGATGAGTCCTGGCGATTCGGGGTCACCTGGCTGGCCGAAGCCTTTGCCCGGGCCACTCGATGGCTGCGCGCAGAGAGGCTCGAATTCCCGACGCAGGAGTCGATCCGGAAGATGTTCCCAAAAGACCAGTTCACGGCAACGGTCACGCCGCTCTGGGGCAGGACGCCCTTCAACAACTACCTGCTGGTGTTCAGGCGATCCTCTGCCGGGATGACGAACGAGTAGCCCTGCAAGATCAGCGCGTCCACCACTCCGGTGATGCAGGCGATGGAGATCGATCGACCCTGGTGCATCACGATGATGGAGCCGGGCCGAACCCTGGGAACGATTCTCCGGATCACCGGTGCGACCTCGCGAGCGATGGAGTCGAAGCCGCGGATGCTCCAGCCGACCAGTCGCATCTTCCTGCGAGCAAGCAGCGGATGCACGGCGGGATTCTTCATTCCTACCGGTGCGCGAAACAGGTGGGGGTCGCGGCCGGCGATGGATCGGATGGCCTCGCTGCATCGATCGATTTCATGGGCGATCCTGCCGGGCGGAAGGCACCAGAACGAGGCGGCGGGATGCGTATCGGAGTGGTTGGCGATGGCGTGGCCCCGCGCCAGAGTCATCGTGATCAGGTCCGGTCGCAATCGGGCCAGGCTTCCCTTGACGAAAAACGTTGCTTTCACGCCGCGCGTCTCCAGCTCATCGAGCAACCCTTCTGTGTCATCGCAAGGTCCATCGTCGATGGTGAGCCAAACCTGTTTTCCTTCCGGCCGGAAGCTCGTGATCACAGGCCCCAGCCACTGGACGTTCGGGCGGAGGGTCGGGTACAAGAGGAGCGCATGCGAGGCGGCCAGGATGCCGATCGCCAGAATCTTCGAGAAGGGCCAGACCACCACCAGCAGAATTGGTGCGGCGATGGCGAAGCCAAGAATCAGGCGACGCACCGTTCCTCCAATCTGGCGATCGTGGGCTGCAGGAAGCGCACGGCGATCGAAGCGATCGCGTTAATGATGACGATCGTCAAAAACAATCCACCGACCGGCGCGGCCCATCCGTTCCGCCACAGGAGATAGAACGAAGCCGCGATTGCCAGCGCCATGAGAACGACGGAGTTCCCAGGCGCGAAGCCCACCCTGCTGCGACCTCGGAGGGCGGTCCAGCGGGACATGACCAGCGCGCCGGCAAAACAGAGGAGCAGCGCGAGCAGAGGCTCAAAAAATGCCGCCAGCAGGATCGAGAGTGGAGGGGGCAGCGGGATGAAGGAGGCCATGAAACAGGTGAGGACCACGAAGTGAAGGCTGGCCGCCGAGTAGATCTCGAACGAGTCGTGATCACGATCGAGGCCCAGGACGATGCGCTTTCCTCCGGCCGTATCGGATGGTGCCGGCGCTCCGTTGGAACTGAGCGTCCTGAGTAAGGCGAACGCAAGAATCTTCGTCAGTGCGAAACGCCTTCGCGAAGGAAACCATCGCGCGTAGGGCTGGTCGCGAATCACTTTCACTACCGCAGCTCCACAGAAAATGGTTCGAACTGGAACCATTGGAACCAGCTCCTCCGGATGAGATCCTCAAGTTCCACCGTCCATTTTTCGGCAGCGCGCGCAAAGTCCTGGTCACGATCCCGTGTGCGCACAACCTCGATCGGTGGCCGGGTGATGAGCCGATAGCGGCTGCGGCCGGTGCGGACGACGAAAATCGGGTAGATGGGGACACGTCCCGACATGGCCAGAGCGAACGGTCCTGCTGGAATCGGTGCAGATTTCCCGAACAGCTGGGCCTGGAGAAAGCCGATGCCTGGTGTCACGCGGTCACCCTGAATGGCGATGATGCCGCCGGCCCGTACCGTTTCCAGGAGATCGAGGGCCAGCGCTCCAGCTTGTGTGTTGAGCTCCACCCGCACTCCCCGAGCACTCTGCTGCGCCTCGAAGGCCCGAGTTTCTGGATCGATTTCCGGGGCGCGTACCATGACGATATTCCGGGCGGACATCTCGGAAAACAGCTGCGCGCCGAGGTCGTAGCTCCCCATGTGGGCGGTCAGGAGGATGGCGCCGGTGCTGGACTGCATCTCCTGAAAGTGCTCCCATCCTTCAAACTCCCAATCGGGGATCACGCGCAGTTCCTTGAGGCGGATGTTGTCGGAGATGGTCCATGCGTAGTTCCAGAAGACTCGGTAGCAGCGGAAGAAGTTGCTCACGGCGAGCGACCCCGGTTTGATTGCCGAAAGATTGCTCATGACCCCTCGGCGTCCCGGGCCCCAGAGCAGAAAGAAGGCCGACCACCAGGCGATGACAGCCGGTTCGAGCCAGACCGGGATGTTGAGAATGCCCCAGCGCAGACCCTGACGCCAGAAGACACCGCGAACCAGAAAGCGCTGTCGCCAGGAACTGCCGGTCATGTCTTCATGATATCGGCCAGCGTTTTTTCGACCGCGGGCAGCTCTGGTAGAAGCATTTGGAACAGAGCGCCCGCCATCATTCCTTCGTCGCCGGGATAGGTAGGTACGAGATAGAGGGGAAATTTCTCGAAGATCTCGCGATCGCTGCGGGTACGCCGGCGCTGAACCTCCTGCCTCTTTTCCGCAATACGCTGCGTGTTGGACGCCACCCAGTGAAGCGCGCGGAACTGCATCACCGTGAGCGGGTCGTCGATGGTGGCCAGCGGGGGGCGGCCGAAGATCCTGTTGCGGATTCGCGAGGTCCAACTGCCGGCGCGGGGCGGCGCCGCGGACGCGAATGGCGGCCGGGTCAGTTCCCTGGCTCGTGGATTCCGCGTGCTTGCGTAATGGTGCAGACGGGAAAGGAACGAGAAGAAGAGGGAGCCGCCAGCCTCGCGGAGATCCTCGAAATTTTTCAGAGCGGTCTGCAGGGCATTCCGCTCGAACAACACACCCCGTTCAAAATCGCCAAGGCGCTGGCTGGTGGCGCTCGATGCGTGGCGGACCACAGCCGCGGGCTCGTATACAACGCGGAAGCCGGACAGCCAGGAGCGCCAGCCAAAGTCCACGTCCTCCAGGTACGCAAAGTAGTCGTCGTCGAATCCCCCCAGCCTCATGAAGGGTTCGCGGCGAGAGATCATGTTTCCTCCGCAGGCGAAGAGAATCTCATCACCTGCCGAAGGTCCGGTGCGTGAGGCCAGCGGGTAGCGAAATCCAGACTGGAAGGCGTGCCCGTCGAAGGTAAGCGCTCCTCCGATGAAATCGATGAGCTGCCCGGACAGATCGACGATCTTTCCACCGATGGAGATGACGTCCTGCGGCGACCGCTCCAGCGCGCCGACCAGGGCGGCAAGCCATCCCCGCTCAGGGATGGCATCGTTGTTCAGAAAAATCACCGAGGTTGCCCGCGATCGGACCAGCGCCGCGGCCAGCCCACCGGTGAAGCCGCGATTCTCACCAAGAGGGAGGAGCCGTACCTGTGGATAGCGCTCTGCAATCGCGCCGATGCTTCCGTCCGTGGAGCCGTTGTCGACCACCGTAATCACGGAGCCTGGAACCTCGCGAAGCTGCGCGTCCGCAGCTTCCAGGCAGGCCAGGGTGTCCTGACGGCTGTTCCAGTTGACGATGATGATGTCGACCAGGGGATCGCTCAGGACCGGCCTCCCATGCGCCGGCGAAGCCGGTGGAGGACGGAGGCCGCCTGTTTCGGAAGCGACGACGCTGTCGCGAAAGTCCGTTTGGTCGGATCCATTCGAGGTGAGCGGACGAACTCAACGAGCGGCGAAAGGGTCTTCTCCCACTGGTGATCGCGGACGAACTCCCGGAGGCCTGGCTGCGTCGATTGGCGATCGGCGATGGTCCGCACCAGAGCCTCGGCAAAAGTTGACGCGGATCCGCCGCTCACGACGGAACCGGCCCGGTATCGTTCGATGATTTCATCCGTTCCCGGCGCGGAGCTGGTGACCACTGGAAGCCCTGCCCAGAGGTAGTCGTACACGCGTGTCCGCATGGAGAGATCCGTCTCCAGCGAGGGGGAAAACGTCAGCAGGGCAACCGAGAAATCGGCGTAGAACTCAGCCCGGGCCTCGTAGGGAACCCACGGCCGGAAGTGCACGAACTGGCCGTACCCATGGCGGTCGGCGTGCGCGATGGCCTGGGCGGTTCGGCTCTGCGGAGTGCTGGATGGATTGGGATGCGTGGTGAAGGTGATGGACAGGTCGGAGATCTCGCGCCGCGCCAGCACAACGGCATCGATGGCGAGAATCGGGTCGTACCAGTCGTAGATTCCTCCGAAGAGCACGGCCGTACGGTCCGGCTCCGCGCCGGTGCGATGGATCGCCGGACTGACCCCGAATGGCGCAAGGCGAAGGAGCGACTGCAGCGTGGGGTCCGATTCAAAACTGATGGGGTTCAGTCTTCCGGCAGCCAGCAGCATCCCCAGATAGAAGAATCGCTGGGAGGAGGAGGCGCAGAGGAAAAGGTCGCCCCGGCGCAGCGACGCCATCAAGGTCTGGTGATCGTGAGCAAAAACCTCAGACCCCCGAGTGGTGTAGTAGTGCAGGTTCTCGACGATGAACGGATCGTAGAGATCGACCACCGTGGGAATTACCGAGCCATGCGCCCAGAGCTCATTGGCGACGTGTCCCTGGACCACTGCGACGTCCGCGCGTGCCGAGCAATCCCGCAGTGACTGCGGCGTGAGGGTGGCGGTCTGATATCCGGCCACACCGGCGCCATCTGGAGTCAGCAGGATGATGGAATGGCCGTCTTCCCGTAGCACGCGAGCCATTTCCAGGAAACGGATGCCGATCCCTGCCGGCTGTCGATGCCCGAGGGGCTCGGGACAGACGAGGAGGGCGGTGCTCAACCCTGGCCCTTGATTCGTTGCACCACGTTGTGCAGCTTCCACGTGCGGGAGCCGTAGATGGTGTCGAGGAGGTTCTGAAGGCGTGCGATCTCCGCGTAGAGGACCCCGATCGTCCGCTGGGTCTCATCGAAAGCGACCCGCGCGTCACCCAGGATGGCCAGTCGGACCAGGAGATCGTTGCGCTCGTTTTCCAATCGGGCCAGGCTTTCCCTCATCTCGTCGTGATGGATCTCCATGCCCCGGATCTGGCCAGCGAGGTTGCTGCCGCGCACGACGGCTTCATTCAGATGTTCGTTCTGCTCCTGCAGGCGCTCGATCAGCGACTGCTTCTCTCGCTCGACGCGCCGGGCACTCTGCTCGTGAAACGCGGCCAGCCCGCTTGCCTCGATCCTCTGAGCGTAAACTTGCCCAGCATCCCGCTTCTGCATTTCGAACACGCTGGCCATCAGATTATTGTTGATGAGGGCGGCGTGTTTCTGCCAGACCTGCAGCTTGGCCTTCCGGAATGGAGCGGAGCCTTCAGGAGCTGTCAGAGTGATCGAGCCGCTATCCTCGATGTGACGGATCTCGCAGGTGATGCGCGGCACCCGAGTGAACCGCCCCAGCCGGGAAAGCCGGATCAGGAAATCCCAGTCTTCGAAAAGGTCGAACGCGGGGTCGAAGCCGCCGCTGTCGAGAAAATTCGTCCGGGACACGATGACTGTCGGTAGCGGGATGTAGTTGTCGATCAGCAGCAGATCCGGGTCAAAGTCGCGTGCGAACAACCGTTGCCGGGAGCGCGTTTCCAGACTTCCCGAAGTACCGGTGGCTACGAATGCGGAGACGGCGTCGGTGTAGCACGCCGCGCCGGTCATGACGGCCGCTGCGTTGGAAAGGGTCTGCAGATGCTCCGGATAGTAGAGGTCGTCATCATCCAGAAAAGTGACGAACTCGGACGTTGCCTCGCGGACGCCCCGATTTCCCGCTTCCGCGCGCCCCAGCGATTCCTCGTGAACGATGAGGGTGACGTCTTCCGCGGTGACTGGCGTACCGCCGTCATTGACCACCACGATCTCTGCCGGATAGCCGTTGGACCGGACGGACTGGAGAGCCTCACGCAACAGGCCCGGCCGGTTCCTGGTCCGGATGATGACGCTGATCGGCGTGGTTTCGCCGATGACCTCGATGGTGCCGCGAGCGTCGCCCATTCGATGCTGGAGAGCGGAATAGGGCAGCGTGCGCAACTCCGGCAGGTCGGTCACCCAGTACGCCTCGGCCCGAGAGCAATCGGCAGTCAGGGTCATAGCACGGTAGGCGTTCAGTCCTCGCGTGAAGCCCACGTAGTCGTGCAGCGCGGTCTGGGAGGCATGAGCAGAGATGGCCGCATACTTCCGTTCGGCGACGTCTGTGATGTCGACGAGGACATTGGGGCGAAGGGGCTGGCCGATCTCATAGAAACCGACTCGAGTCACGGCGAGCTCGGCGGCGAGGGTCTGGTCGCCCTGAATGAGCTGGCAGAATAATTGGGCGAGGGCCGAGTGGTCGGGATGAATCTCGATCGGGCTGGGGAGCAGGATCAGGTCGGGACGGAAGGTTCGTAACAGTCCCGCGATCGCGGCGCTCACTGAGGGGCTTGCTGCGGCCAGACCGCGATCGGGCGCGCGCAGGAAGGTGATTTCGCAGACTCCACCCAGAAGAGCGAGTCCCTGGCGCGTCTCCTGTTCCCGCCGGTCCCGGTAGGCATCCCGATCGGCTTCGCCGGGATCGGCCTCCGAGCCGTCGGTGGCGATCAGGATCCGTACGGGGCAGCCGAGGTCCAGATGGCGGGCCAGGACTCCGCCGCATCCGATGACCTCGTCGTCCGGATGGGGGGCCAGGACCAGAAGGCGTTCGCCTCGTAAGTCATGGTGCTCGAATGGAATCGCTGAAGACTCAACCATGGTCTCTCTGACGAATTATAAGGGGTCGCCTCTCATATAATTGGAGCATTCGTGGTCGAATCAGTCCATCAGCAGATCGGTGATGTTCTCGCGCTGATTCGAGATCTGGGCGGACGCGTGGCCCGGGCGGAAACCGTTGCCGACCTTTTCTCGGAAGCGCTGCCGGTCCTGCATCAATACGTTGCCTTCGACCTGGCCGTCGCAGTCATGCTCGAGCAGACCCTCGAACTGCATCTGGCCATGAGTGAAGTGACGGTCCCTCTGGTCAACGAAGGGCTGATTGCAAAGATCAGGGGGGCGCTCGAAGACGTCATCCCGATCTCCTTCCAGACGACAGACGTGGTCATCCGCTCAGAGACCATGATTTCCGCTCCGTCGTCGGGGACGGGCGATCTCCTGGAGTCTACTCACGCGCTCATTGAGCTCGAAGGTCGTACTGCTGGTCTTCTGATCACCTTCCGCACGACCCAGGTGTTCTCGACCACGGAACACCAGATTCTTGACATCTTCTCGGCCCAGGTGGCGATGCTCATTACCCAGATCCAAGCGCGACGGCAGATCCAGAGTCTGGCCGATACGGATCACCTGACCGGGATCTCGAACAAGCGCGCGTTCAGCACCAAGCTGCCGCAGGAAATCGATCGAGCGCGCGTCTACGGCGTCCCGCTCTCGCTGCTGATGATCGACATCGACGATTTCAAGTTGATCAACGATACGTTCGGCCATCCCATGGGTGATGTCGTGCTGTCGGAGATTTGCGCCGCCATTCGGGAAACGCTGCGCCCCCCCGATTTTTTTGCCCGCTACGGGGGGGATGAGTTTGCCTTGATTCTGCCACATACCGATCTGCCTGGTGCCGTGGCGGTGGCGGAGAGGTTTCTGCAGAAACTTCGGGGTCTCAATCTCCAGGCGACGGAAGAGGGAAGTGTTCAATGTTCGATCTCCATTGGGATTGCCAACCTGCGGCCTGACGATGAGACGCAGGCCGACCTGATGAGGCGAGCCGACGAGCGTCTCTATGAAGCCAAACGGTCGGGAAAAGACCGGTTCGCATTCTGACCGCCCCCCTGTTCACTGCTGGTCTACACTCCCGTCCATGCCCGCCCGTTACCTCATCGCGAACTGGAAAATGAATGTGCCTCCTGAGGGCATCAGCTCGTACGCGTCCCTGCTTCGCGGGAGCCTGCAGGGGCCGGTGAAGGTCGTTGTGGCTCCCCCCTTTGTGCATCTGCGTGAGCTTGGATCGGCCATCGAGGGCAGTGCCATGGAGATGGCTGGTCAGAACTGCGCTGATCAGCCATCAGGCGCATTCACCGGAGAAGTGTCCGCGGCCATGATTCGAGAGACGGGTGCCCGCTACGTGATCCTGGGTCATTCGGAACGTCGCTCGCTGTTCGGCGAGAGTCCGGCATTCATTGCCCGCAAACTCACCATGGCCATCGACGCCGGGCTGATCCCCATCCTGTGCGTGGGAGAGGATGCGCGTGTTCGGGAAGCGGGTGAGGCCTCGATCTATGTTTCCGATCAGATCAAGACGGCAATGGTTCCTGCGCTGGAACGAGCGTCGGAGTTGGTCCTCGCCTACGAGCCGGTCTGGGCGATCGGTACCGGGCGCCATGCCAGCGGGCCGGTGGTCGCGGAGATGGTCGATCACCTTCGTGAAGCGCTGAACAGGTTCTGGCCGGCTTCCTGCGCCGCGGATGCGTCCGTGCTATACGGCGGAAGCGTGACGCCTGAGAACGCCGCGGAACTGGTCGGTGGCGGTCACGCGGATGGCTTTCTGGTTGGCGGCGCCAGCCTCGATTCGGGGAAGTTGCTCTCGCTACACGCGGCGCTGGTGACCATCTCCCGTTGAAAACAGGCGGGTGGCGAAAGGCTTGACTGGCGACGCCTTTCCGGGAAGAATCCGCTCCCTCGCTCGGTTAGGAGCTGCTTCGGAGACCTCATGATCGTACTGCTCGTCATCATCCACGTCATCGTCAGTCTGTTTCTGATCCTGGTCGTCCTCCTGCAGCAGGGGAAGGGCGCTGACCTGGCAGGCGCATTCGGTGGTGGCGGTTCCCAGACCGCTTTTGGAGCGCGCGGGGCGACCACGCTTCTTCACAAACTGACCACCTGGTTCTTTGTGGCCTTCGTGGTCACGTCTCTGTCGCTGGCCGTTCTTCAGGCCCGTCCCCGGTCTTCCGTGATGGGCAGCCACCCGGCGCCCGCAGCACCGACTGTCCCCGCAAAGCGATAACAATGATTTCCCTCATTGCCTTTTTGCCCAAGTGGCGGAATTGGTAGACGCGCACGTTTGAGGGGCGTGTGGCGCAAGCCGTGCCGGTTCGAGTCCGGCCTTGGGCACCAGTTGATCTGATGAAAGGCTCGCTCCGGCGAGCTTTTTCATTTGGACTTCGGGAGCGACGGAGATCCGCAGCGGCGGAGGGGCGGATCAGCGCTCGGTGATACGGCGATCGTAATCTGCCGCACGGTCGAGAAAACCCTCGATGGACCGGCCCAGGGCCAGCTTGTCGTTGATCTCAGAGGTCTGGTCGAAGTCTCCGCGCAGGCGTTTGGCCTCCGCCAGGTAGTAGTCGCGCAGCCCCGTCTCGATTGCGAACTCGGGGTACTTTTCCGCCAGACCGCGCAGCCACTCCTCGACCTGACGTCGTCGGTCCTTGTCTCCCCGACCCTGCTGAAGGTCGTCGAGCAATACCTTGACCACGCCGGAGAGAATGTCCATCCGCTGGTCATGCAGTGAGGCTTCAGCCATGGGTCGGATCTTATCAGCCTTCGGATCGCCGTGATTACAACGCCCCCCGATTACAATGCGCCCCGATGAAAGTGCTGATTGCCAACCGCGGAGAGATCGCCGTGCGCGTCATTCGCGCCTGCCGCGAATTGAGCTACCCGACCGTCGCGGTCTACTCGGAGCCCGATCGAGCGGCTCTCCACGTGGTCTACGCGGATCAAGCCATGCCCATCGGTCCGGCCCCTTCGCGGGAAAGCTATCTGCGGGTGGACCGCATCCTGGACGCCGCGAAGAAGACCGGGGCCGAAGCCATCCATCCCGGATATGGATTTCTCGCCGAGAACGCGGCATTTGCCCGGGCGGTGCGCGATGCGGGGCTCATCTTCATCGGGCCTTCACCGGAAGCCATCGATGCCATGGGTTCCAAGACGGAGGCGCGGCAGAGAATGCAGGCTGCTGGAGTGTCCGTGGTTCCCGGGCTGACCGAGGCGGTCAAATCCTTCGACGAGATTGCAGCGTTTGCAGAAGCGTCCGGTTTCCCGATCATGGTGAAAGCCAGCGCGGGTGGCGGCGGCAAGGGAATGCGCCTGGTCGAGAAATCAGAGGATCTCAGGGCTGCCTACGATCGGGTGACCAGTGAGGCGCAATCCTTCTTCGGCGACGGATCGGTCTACGCAGAGAAGTTCGTCGCCTCGCCGCGTCACATCGAAGTGCAGGTCCTCGGCGATCAGCATGGCAATCTGGTCCACGTCGGAGAGCGCGAATGCACGCTGCAACGACGTCATCAGAAAGTTGTGGAAGAGTGCCCGTCGCCGGTCGTCGGGCCGGAACTGAGGGAGAAGCTCGGGGCCATGGCGGTGCAGGCTGCAAAAGCGGTCGACTACTTTTCTGTCGGAACCGTCGAGTGCCTGATGGGACCCGATCAGCAGTTCTACTTTCTGGAGATGAACACTCGTCTGCAGGTGGAGCATCCGGTCACCGAGATGGTGTGGGGAGTCGATCTGGTCAAGGAGCAGCTCCGCGTGGCCCGCGGCGAGCGAATCAGCATGCGGCAGGAGCAGCTGAAGCCGAGTGGCCACGCCATCGAATGCCGCATTTACGCGGAGGATCCGGCACGCAAATTCGCCCCCTCTCCTGGACTGATTCGTTTCATCAATCTTCCGCAGGGGCCCGGGGTGCGGAACGACAACGGCGTGTACGGCGGATACACCGTGCCGGTCGCGTACGATCCGATGCTCTCGAAGCTGATCTGTCACGCGGCCACGCGGGCTGAGACCATCGCCCGGATGCGCCGTGCGCTGATGGAGTACCGCGTGGAAGGGATCCAGACCACCATTCCGTTTTTCACCTGGCTCATGGATCACCCCGAGTTTCGTGAGGCTCGGTTCGATACCGGGTTCATCGATCGGATCCTCCCTCAGATGAATCTGGAGCAGGGGGGAGCCGACGGCAGGGAGGTCGAGGCGGCCATCACTGCCGCGGCGATTCTGGCCTTCGAGGAATCGCAGCAGGTCAGGCTCCCGGAAGAGGCCGACTCGCCATGGAAGTGGTCGGGGCGGCGGGATGGCTTGCGGGGCGACCGATGAAACTGGTGGCCCGCCATGACGGCCGCGAGATGGCCATTGAAGTGGAGCGCGTCGGCGCCGGGTATCGGGTGATCGTCGACGGAAAGATGATCACGGCGGATCTGGTGACCGCGGGTGGCCATATCCAGTCTCTCCGGCTCGAGGATGGGCGGCAGTTCTCGCTGATCGATCATCGCAGCGGTGCAATGCACGAGATCACACTTCTGGCATCGTCGATTCATGTCGAGATCACCGATCCACTCTCCGTGAAACGTAGCAGAACAGAGGACGAGGTTGCCGCCGGAGGGTTGATTCGAGCACTGATGCCCGGTCGCATCGTCCGTGTCCTGGTGAAGAAAGGCGATTCCGTAAGCAAAGGTGGCGCGCTGCTCGTTCTCGAAGCGATGAAGATGGAGAACGAGATTGCCTCCGCTGCGGATGGAATCGTCACCGAAGTCTTCGTGGGGATCGGCGATACGGTCGACAGTGGAGCGGAGCTCATTCAGATCGATCCTTCATGACAGATGGGGCCGCCAGCCATCTATACTTCCCTGTATGTCTGCCGTCGATCCATTCTCTCCGGGAAATACGATCCTCTCGTATCGGCTGCTTGATCGGGTAGGCCCCTCGGTCTGGTCGGCTGAAGACACCCGGACCGGCAAGAAGGTCGCCCTCAAGATTCTCACCAAACAGTTGCCGCGTGATCCCGTCCGGCGCGAAGCGTTGATCCGCGACGTGCGTCTCGGTGCTGCCCTGTACCACACCTCGCTGGTGCACATCATCGAGTTGACCGCCGCCGGCGAAGTGTTGCTCCTGGTCATGGACTGGTTCGAATCGAAACCGCTGTCGGCGATCGTTCGAGGGAAGCCGGCCGGCCGGGAGGACTTTTTCCACATGGCCTATCAACTGGCCGACGTGGTGAAGCTTCTGCACGCCAAGGAAGTCATCCACGGCAACATCGCCGGCGATTCGGTACTGATCGCGGCCAGTGGGCAGGTGAGGCTGGCCGGGTTGAACGTTTCCAACCTCATGGCTAAGCGAGAGAGCACGACGTACCAGCAGCGCGGCAGTGATCTGCGCTCCGTCGCGTACATGGCGCCGGAGCAGATCAGCGGTCAGGCCCTGACACCGCTGACAGACATTTTCTCGACGGGCATCGTGCTCTACGAAATGGCGACCGGACGGGCGCCATACCTCGCCGAAACCGCAGCCGAGGTGGCCCGGAAGATCATGGAAGAGAATCCGCCCTCGCCGAAGTCGATCCATCCAGGCATCGACAACGCCGTCCTGTCGGTCATGGGCAAGTGTCTGTTCAGGGATCCGTTCAAGCGGCAGAAAGACGCGAAGTCCCTGGTCGACGAGATCGTGCGCATGGACCCCGGCTCCGTGAAGTTTGCCAATGAGGTGTCCCGGGCGGCGGCCTCCCTGTCCAGCCAGGGTAACGGAGCGGCAGTGGCAGCGTCGGCAGTGTCGGACTCGATGCGCAACGCGATCATCTTCATTGCCGACATCGCCAATCACGACGAGCTGATGAGGGTGGATCCCGCATCGGCGGTTCGCGCGGCGGCCCGCATGCAGCAGATCCTCGGGGAAGCGGTGTACCTGTTTGATGGAAACGTGCTGGATCCCTTCGGTCCGCACATGATCGCCGAGCTTCCTGACGTCGAACGCGCTCTGGAAGCAGGTCGCAAGGGAGAATTTGATTTTTCTCTGGAGCAGCAAGGTACCGAGTTTATCCCGGTGCGCATGCTGCTCCATGCAGGGGAAGTGGGCATGGAGCAGGGAGTGGTCGTGGGGAGGGCTGTTGAGAAGTCCCGCGAGGTCCTGACGCACCTGGAGCCCCTGCAGCTATTCGTGACAGAGGAGTTTGTGAAGCGAGGGCGAGGCAACGTGCGCATGCGGGACGCCGGCGCGCGCGCCGGCGTCAAGCTTTATGAGCTGGCTCCTGTGGAAGAGACGAAGCCGAAACCCAAGGCGGCAGAAGCGGCGACGATCGCTGCTGCGGAAGCGGAGGCTGTTGCGGCGGAATCGGCCGCAAAAGCGATTGCGGAGGGCAAGCGGAAACGCATGCGGCTGGCGATGGTCGCCGGTGCGGCAGTGGTGCTCCTTCTCGTCGCTGCGGTGTTCTTCATGCGGCGGCCGGCCGTTTCGGTCCCCACGGCCTCAGCAGGCACTGGGTTGATGGTGGCCTCCGCCTCCAATCCGCGGAAGGTGATGGTTTCGCCCTTCCACGTCGAGCCTGCGGATGCAGCCATGCAGCAGCGAGCTGACAACGTTCGCAAGAGCGTCGCCGAGGTCCTGCGGACGTACCCTGAGTTGAGGGTGGTCGATTCCCCGGGTGCTGATGTCAGCGCGTTCACTGCGGACGTGCGTGGAGGAGGCGCTGCGGCGCAAATCGTTCCGACGGGAGCGGCCGGGAAGCGAGGAACGGCAGTTCCGTTTCCTGATGCATGGAGCGGCGTGCAGTCGATGGTAGGGCTGGTGGTCGCGGAGATCAGGCTGCACCGGCAAACGACGGCGACCGCAGAGGCGGGCAATGCTTTTGCCGAAGCGGTGGAAGCGATCGCGGCAAAAGACGATGGGAGAGCGGAGACGGCGCTCAGAGCGTCGATGAAAGCGGATCCCGCTCTGCTGCCCGCCCAGATCGTAGCGATGAGGTTCTTCGCCGAGCGGGGCAAAGACGCAGATGCCGTGATCCTGGCGAAGCAGATCTCTTCCCTCGACCCGGCCAACCTTGACGCGGCCAGGATGGTGGCTCATGCCGCACTGAAGGCTGGAGATGCGCCGTCCGCCCTGCGGGCCTACGCGACCATTCTCAAAGGGGACCGTCAGGATCTCGAGGCGCTGAACGTGGTTGGCAAGTACGCGCTTGCAGTGGGCGACGGAAAGACCTTTGCGGCCTGCCTGCGGGCCCTGGCGTCACGCGATCAATCCGAGCTTCACGGTCCCGACAGCCTTGCCGCCTCAGGAAAGATCGACGCCGCGGTCACGCAGTACTACGACGAAGAGCTGAAGACTCCGAACAACCCGGCGCTTCGTTTGAAAATCGGCCGGATTGCTGTCCTGCGCCACTCAAAGGAAATCGCCGAGACCGAGTTGAAGCAATTGCAGAGGCTGCAGGCTGACTACGGGGTGCATCTGGTGAAGGCGTACCTGGCCGCGGAGGCCCACGCGACCGCGGAGGCCAGCCTGGAACTGAAGGCTGCGGAAGCGCTCTCGCGGCCCGGCGACGACTTTCGGACCAGCGTCGCAGAAATTGCCGCGCTGCGGGGGGACGTCGGCGGCACCTTCGATGCGCTCGAGCGCGCCGCGGCGCGACAGGAGCCAACCGCAAGCTACGTACTGGCCAATCCCCTCTTCGGATTTCTGCGCAGCGATGCGAGGTTCCAGCCGCTATCTGACCTGCTTCGACGTCAGCAACAGGAGATTCGCACAGCGTTGCAGGACGTTCCGCGATAGGGCCCCGGCAGCGTCCGCATTCACCGGGTAGGGGGGCGAGCAATGCGGGCTAACATGTCGGCATGATCGTCACCGCCCGCCTGACTTTCTCGGCCGCGCACCGGCTCCACAACCCGAAATTCGACGCCGACTGGAACCGGCGAACGTACGACAAGTGTGACAATCCCGGGGGGCACGGTCACAACTACGCGATCGAAGTCAGCGTCAGGGGCGTGATCGATGAAGACACCGGAATGGTCATCGATCTGAAGAAGCTGAAAGACATCGTGCGGAAGAACGTGATCGATCGCGTCGATCATCGTAACCTCAACACCGACGTAGACTTCCTGCGCGACGTCATCCCCACGGCGGAGAATCTTGCCCGCTCCTTCTGGCAGCAGTTGGCAGGGGCGATCGATCACGGCTCGCTGCAGGAGATCCGCCTGCAGGAAACCGAGAAGAACTCGGTTGTTTACCGCGGGGAGGACGAAGCGTGAACTACGACCTTGCCATGATGGCTCTGGAAGGGCTGACACGATCGCGGCTGCGGCTCTCCGTGGAAGGCGATCGCGTCACGCTGCACGGCGACGCATCTGCGTTCAAGGATTTTGCGCGTCTCTGCCTGCTGCTGGGGGGCGCCAGTACGGCGGACGAGGCCTTCGAGCTGCAGCCGGGCGTTCATTTGAGCGGAGAGTCGCCAGCTCTGCATCTGCGTCTGGAGTGAGTTACTCAGGCTGCTTCTGCTTCTTCGGTCCCCGGCTGCGCGCGAGATTTCCAAGACCGTCGTAGGCCGCATATTTGTAAGCCTCGCTCAGCGTGGGGAAGTTGAAGACGCTGTCGATGAAGGCGCTGATCGTTCCGCCGAACTGCATGACCATCATTCCCACGTGCAAAAGCTCCGAGGCGTTTTCACCGACGATGTGAACCCCCAGAAGCTGCAGGGACTGAGGATCGAACACCAGCTTGATCATTCCTTTGGAGTCGCCAATGATCTGCCCCCGCGCGTTGTCGCGGTAGAACGCACGCCCCACCTCGCAGGCCCGCCCTTTGGTCCGGCACTCATCCTCAGAGAGGCCCATGGTGGCCAGTTCGGGGATGGTGTAGATGGCGTAGGGAAGTGTGGCCGCCACACTGGTCTTGTATTTCAGGTCGAAGGCGTGGACCACGGCGACCCGGGCCTGCTCCATGGAAGTGGACGCCAGTGCTGGAAATCCGATGACGTCTCCCGCGGCATACACATTCGGCACGCTGGTCCGGTAGTGCTCATCGACGAGGATCAGTCCTCGATTGCCGGTCTTCACACCCACACCATCGAGGTTCAGCCTTTCGACGTTGCTGCTGCGGCCTGCCGCATAGAGCACTTTCTCGACCTCGATGCGTTGGCCGTCCTTCAGAGTGATGGACACCTTGCCGTCTACTTTGGCGATGGTGTCGACGTCGCATCCGAGATGCAGGCTGACCGCGAGCCGATTCTGCAGCTCTCCCAGCAGCACGCGCACGATTTCGCGGTCGATGTGCGGAAGTAGCGAGGTGCGCCCATCGATCAAGTGGACGTTGACGCCGAGCGCGGCAAAGATCGAGGCGTACTCACATCCAATGACCCCTGCTCCCACCACTGCCAGGCTGGCGGGGATGCGGTCGATGGCCAGCATGTTGTCGCTGTCCAGGATGCAGTCCCCGTCGAAGGGAATGGTGGACGGTCGGTGAGGCGAGGAACCGGTGGCAATCAGGACGACCGCTGCGTCCACGATCTCCTCGCCCAGGGCGTTGTGGATGGCGATGCGGGTCGGCGAGACAAACCGTGCCTCTCCCTGATACCGATCAATCTTGTGGCGCCGCAGGTTCTCGTCGATGCGCCTCCATTCGTGGGCGACCACCAGATCCTTGCGATACATGAACTCGCCGACACCGATGCCTTTGATGGTGACGTCGACGGAGTCGTGAAACCCCCGCTGGCGGAATCCCGAAAGATGAAGGGCGGATTCGCGCAGAGTCTTGGAGGGGATGGTGCCGGTATTGACGCAGGCACCTCCAAGAACCGGCTCCCGCTCGATCAGAGCGACGCGCTTGCCGAAGTAGGCAGCCTGGGCCGCGCCCTTTTCGCCAGCCGGGCCGGACCCCATGACCACGAGGTCGTAGGCTGCCTTCGCGTTCGTCTCGTCCATTGAATGCTCAGTAGGTGATCAGGGAGCGAATCTGCAACCCGGGCAGGCACTTGCGGCCGTCCAGGAAAGCGAGCTCGATGAGCATGGATGCGCCGGCGATCGCCGCTCCGAAGTCGCGGATCAGGGCCGCTGCTCCGGAGGCGGTGCCGCCGGTGGCCAGCACGTCGTCGACAATCAGGACGCGATCGTCCGGAGTGAGCGCGTCATCGTGGATTTCCAGAATCCCGCTGCCGTATTCGAGTGTGTACTCGTTCCGTCGCGTCTTGAACGGAAGCTTTCCCGGCTTGCGGATGGGGACGAATCCGACTCCGAGGATGTGAGCGACCGCCGCGCCGAAGATGAATCCGCGCGATTCGATCGCTGCGACGGCGGTGATGTTTTGATCGCGAAACGGTGCGGCCATCGCTTCGCCGGCGTAGTGGAGAGCTCCGGGCGAGCGAAGCAGCGGAGTGATGTCCTTGAAAACGATCCCCGGTTTCGGGAAGTCCGGGATGTCGCGGATCAGAGATCGCAGATCCATTCGGTCGGTCTCAGAACTTGACGTCGAAGTCGGGGAGCTTGCCCGTGAAGTCTTTCGATTCCTGCTCGATGGTGACGACTTCGGCGTACCGGGGCCCCTCGCGGAGCTCCTCGATCCACTCATCGATGGAAGTCTTTTCCCCTTCCACCACCGCTTCCACGGTTCCGTCGCGCAGATTCTGGATGGAGCCCTTCAGCCCGAGCCGCCGGGCCACGCGGGTGGCGAAGAATCGATAGCCCACGCCCTGGACTTTCCCCTGAATGCGGATGAGGCGTTGTTCTTTGGCCATGGCGGCAGATTGTACGCGCAAACGACCACCTCTCTCGCCGGTCTAATGACGTCGGCGGCGATGGGACCGCGCGCGATGAGGCACCGGCGGCTGGGCCGCGGTCTTCTTCGGAGGGGCCGCAATATTCAATGCCGGGGAAGGGACCGGAACGGGCGCGGGGGGAGCGGCCGCTGGCACCGGCGCAGCCATGGAGAGCAGTCCGACCCGGGTCTGAAGCGCAGCCATCTGCTTGCGGTCGGCGGCCGCATCGCGCCGCAGATTCTCCAGCTGTTTCTGCAGCCCGTGACGCTCGCTGTCGGCGATGGAGGCCAGGGCCACCGTGGCCGCGCCCGCAGCATCTGTACGGGGGAATTGCTGGATCAGGTTGGAAAGATCCTTGCGCGCCTCGTCGCGATTGCCTTCGCCGAGCTCCTTTCGAGCCCTGCGCAAAAGCGCCGCAGCGTTGATGTCGTTGGGAACGGTGAGGACCAGGTAGGCCACGGCGGCCCCCAGAATGGAGGAGACGATCGCGGTGGCCATGAGGAGCGTCCGCGCTTTCAACGCCTCACTCCTTCCAGCCGAATTTTCCGACCAGGGGTACGAACTCCGCACCGCCGCAGTCTTCGATCTGCACGCCTGTGCCCACCCGCGTGACGCGCGCCAGACGCTGCGAGCCTTCCGGGCCCACCGGAATGACGAGCTTGCCCGTTCGGGAAAGCTGTTGGACCAGCGGTTCGGGAACGGCCGGAGCTGCAGCGGCAACGATGATCCGGTCGAAGGGGGCCTGATCCGACCATCCGTAGGTTCCGTCGAACACCTTCACGCTGGCATTGTGGATTTTGAGATCGCGAAACAGCTCGGCAGCGCGCATGGCCAGTTCGGGGAGGCGTTCGATAGTAAACACTTTGGCGCATAGCTTCGACAGGACTACGGCCTGATATCCCGTTCCCGTGCCAATCTCCAGGACTTTCTCCGAGCCATTCAGATCCAGGAGCTCGATCATCCTGGCCACGATGTAGGGCTGCGAAATGGTTTGTTTGGAGCCGATGGGGAGGGCTCCCGGCCCGTAAGCTTTCGCCGCCATCACGGAAGGGACGAACAGGTGCCGAGGCACATCGCGCATGGCTTGCAGCACCCGCGCGTCGCGCACCCCTCTGGCCGCTACGTGCCGGTCGACCATGAGCGCTCGCTGATGGGCGAATTCGCGGTCCTGCGCGCTGCGATCATCCTTTCGTTGCGGCGGCGTCAAGGGTGTCCTCGAGTGACTTCAGCTTTGCAAGCGATTCGTGATGGGTGAGGTCGAGGTGAAGGGGGGTGATGGTCACAAAACCACCCTGGATCGATTCGAAGTCGGTTCCTTCGCCGGGATGCCAGGTGGGCGGCTCGCCACCGATCCAGTAGTACTTTCTCCCGCGCGGATCGAGCCGCTCGATCACGCCCTCGGAGTAGATCCTCTTCCCCAGGCGGGTGACGCGCACGCCGTTGAACTTCGTGTAGGGGAAGTTGACGTTCAGGATGATTTGCGGATCGCGCGGCTCGGTCAGAAACCAGCGGGTCAGGTGTGCGGCAAAGGCGGCGCACCGGTCGAAGGAGAAGTTCTCCCCGATCAGCGCGGAGAATGCGATGGAGGGAATGTTCAGGAGTGCACCCTCGAACGCAGCCGAGATGGTTCCGGAGTAGGTGACGTCGTCACCCAGATTCGGTCCGAAGTTGATCCCGGAGACGACGATATCGGGGCGAGCATCCTTGAGCAGCTTGAGGACGGCCAGGTTGACGCAGTCGCTCGGTGTGCCGTCGACGATCCATTCCTTTTCCTGGATCTGGAGCATGCGCAGGGGGCGATTGAGCGTGAGCGCATGCGACGCTGCACTCTGCTCCCGGTCGGGAGCGACGATGATCACTTCCCCCAGCGGGCGGAGTGCGTCGGCGAGCTTGCGGATCCCTTCGCTGTAGATACCGTCGTCGTTGGTGACGAGAATGCGTGGCATGGCGCGCATGGTACAGCGAGAGCGAAGGCGGGAGAGTAGCGGCGGGAGGAGTGGCCAGATCGTAATAGCCGTTGGCCACAGAGATCTTGGTGTAAGGGTTCTGACTCATGGCGTTGCGAAGGGGCTGGCGACACATCCACTGGACGCCGAATCGGTCCCCATGGCGAACATCCTTGCGATGTTGCCTACAGGATCGAAATCTTTCCGGCGCTATTTGGTCGGTCGCGGTGACGGGCGCGGCGTTACCATTCGAGATCATGTTCTCGGCTCGGGAGATCGGCAGCCGTTTCCAGTCGCGTTCCTCGGTTCAACCGGACGATCTGGGCGGAGCGTTGAAACGCGCACTGGAAGAAGTCTGCGCGATCTTCGATTCCACGTTCGCGTTGCTGACCTGGGAGGAGTCGGAGGAGCCGTGGGTGGTCATCGCCCGGTGCACTTCGGATGAGTTCCACTGTCGCGAAGAAAAAGTCGAGCCATTCGCGCCACCGGTGGCCCCCGAGCTGAGCGGCAGCACGTTCTGGGTTTCGTCGCCCCGAGGCGGCAGCGTGGTTCGCGCCGACGGTGAAAGCAGGGCGACCGGGGCTGTGATCACCGAAGCGTTGCTGGGCGAGCTGCCCTCCGATGCCATGTTGACGTTCCCCATCATTGCGGCGCGTGGAGAAGGGCGGGTCTTCGTGTCGTTTGCAGAAAGGGAGCATCTCGAGCTTGCGCTGCTGGCTGGGGATGCCGCGGGGCGCCTGGTGGGGGAGCAGCTGGATCGCCACATCCATGTGGTGGCGTCGACGGACGAGGCGGTGGCGCGGGAGCGGGTGCGCGTGGCCCGCGATCTTCACGACGGTCTTCTGCAGTCGTTCACCGGAATCGTTCTGCAGCTGGAGACGGCGCACAGTGTTCTGACGACCGAACCGGAGCGGGCCAAGCGAATGGTCACCGAGGCGGAAGCCTCGCTGATGGCCGATCAGCGCGAGTTGAGATCCTTCGTCGAGCAACTCGGGCCGCGGGCGGCGCGCGCGGAATCCGCCTTTGACTTCAACGCCCGTCTGCAGGACCTCGTTTCCAGGCTCCATCAGCAGTGGTCGATTCATCTGCTGCTCGATCTCTCCGGTGTCGACGTTTCCGTTTCGCGCCATCTGGGACATGAAACGTACCGGATCCTGCACGAAGCGGTGATGAATGCAGCGAAACATGGTGCCGCCAAAAATATTAACGTACGAATGCGGACCGGCGAAGGTCGGATCCGCATCGAAGTCAGCGATGATGGCAGCGGCTTCGAATGGCGGGGAAGGATGTTGCTGGAGGCCATTCGCGAAAGCGGGAGAGGACCGAGGATGCTGGCCGAACGGGTGATCGCACTGAATGGTGATCTGGCGATCGAATCGTCGGATTCGGGAGCCCGTGTCGAGATTACAGTGCCTCTGGGCTTTGTGGAGGATTTCTGATTCGACTGGTGCTGGCTGACGATCATCGAATGATTCTCGAAGGGCTGGAACAGTTGTTCCGTCGCGAGGAAGACTTCGAAGTGGTGGCCACGTGCACCAGCGGCGAAGACGCCGTGACCGCCGTTCGTCGCTTCCGCCCCGACGTGCTGGTGGTGGATCTGCGAATGCCCAAGGGGGACGGGTTGTGGGTACTGCACCAGCTGCAGGGCATGCAATTGCCCACCGCAGTGGTGCTGCTGACCGCCTCACTGGATGACGAAGAAGTGGCGGACGCCGTGCGGGCCGGGGTGCGCGGACTGGTGTTGAAAGAGGCCGCAGCCATCTCCCTGGTGGAGTGCGCACGTCGAGTCGCGGCAGGTGAGCGGGCTCTCGATAACGCTCTGGTCAGCAGGGCCCTGGACCACGTCCTCAAACGAGAGGCGGCCGCCCGTAAAATCACCGAGATCCTGTCGCCGAGAGAAACGGACATCGTCAAGATGGTGGCCACCGGCCTTCGCAACAAGGAGATCGCCACCCAACTCGTCATCGGGGAGGGTACGGTTAAGTCTCATCTCCACGCGATTTACGAGAAATTGGGCGTCCATGGGCGCGTCGAGCTGGCCCGCTATGCCTACGATCGCGGGATGGTCGACCCCCCGCCAGCCTCTATCGAACGATAGAGGCATTTTCCATCCAACGGTACTTTCCGGCCCTCTTCCCAGCGTGTACGTTGGCAGGTGCGGATTAGCGATGGAAATCATGATGGCCCTATCAGACAGCAGTCTCGGCACCACAGACCTCGTCGGCCTCTTCCGGCAGACTCTCGACGGCTCCCTTCTCGATTGCAACGACGCGTGCGCCCGGATTCTTGGCTACGACGACCGCGAGGAGCTTCTTGCGGCCAACGGCTTCGCCTACGTGCATACGTCCGACCTTCAGGCGATCTCCGCGGCGATTCCTGACATAGGTGCTCTTTCCAACATCGAAGTGGCGTTGCGAACGAAAGGTGGCGCGGTCTGCTGGGTTTTGCAGAACCTTCGTGTGACGGCTTCGGAAGACGCTTCGGCATTGTGGCTCGAAGGAGCCATGTTCGATGTCACCGAGCAGCGGCTGGGAGTGCAGAGCCTGGAGTATCAGGCGGGGCACGACGGCCTGACCCTCCTGCCGAACCGCACCCTGATCATCGACCGGCTCAAAGTTGCCCTGGCGCGAATTCGCCGCCGCCCTGCCGCCGTGGCTACCCTGGTGGTCGATCTGGATCACTTCGAGGTCATCAACAGCGCCTTCGGCCATGGCATCGCAGATCGTGTACTCAAGGCGATGGCCGACCGCATCATCGACTCCACGCGGATCGAAGATGCCGTCGGGCGCTTTGGCAGCGATGAATTCATCGTGGTCCTTGGGGACGTGGTTGCGGAGGCCGATATCGCGGTCGTCGCCCAGCGGATCCTCGATTCCGTGGAGAAGCCCCTCATCATCGCCGGTCATGACATCCGGCTGACTGCAAGCATCGGGATCAGCGTCTCCACCGAAGATGGGGAAGAGGCAGACACCCTGATTCAGAAGGCAGTCACCGCGGCGTACGGCGCGAAGGAGCGCGGGCGCAACCGTTACCACTTCCACACCAGCGAGCTGAACACCCGTGTGCTGGAGCGGACCGCGCTGATCTCAGGCCTTCGCCGCGCGCTTTCGCGCGGAGAATTCGAGCTTCATTATCAGCCCGAGGTCAACGTGCAGACCGGACGCATCGAGTGTATCGAAGCCCTTCTGCGGTGGAGACATCCCGACGTGGGCATCATTCCGGCTGCCGACTTTCTTGCGGCAGCGGAGCAGGGCCAGCTGGATGCATCCATCACCGAATGGGTGGTGTCGGAAGCCTGCAGGCAGGCGAAGGTGTGGCATCAGGAAGGAATGCGCAATCTGCGCGTCGCGGTCAATGTCTCTTCGAATCAGTTCTACAGCCGGAGTCTCGCGAAGACCGTGCAGCAGGCGGTCCTGGTCAGCGGGCTGGAGAACGGGTCGCTGGAACTGGAGATCGCTGAGCCGATCCTCTCCAAGAAGAGCCGCGCCGGAGAGGTCATGAATGAGCTGCGCGATCTCGGCGTCCTTCTGGCCATCGACGACTTCGGAAGCGGAGGCTGCTCCTTCGCCGACTTGAAGGTGCTGCCAGTCAACACGTTGAAGATCGCTCCAAGCTTCGTGCAGAACATGACCCGCCGGCAGGATGATGCCGCGATCGTCCAGGCCATGATCACCATGGCCAAGGGGCTGAACATGCGGGTGGTCGCGGAAGGCGTCGAATCGAAAGACCAACTGACACACCTGCTGCAGCGGCGCTGCAACGACATGCAGGGCTTCTTCTTCGGACGCCCCCGCCCTGCGGCGGATTTGGCGGACGTCCTGCTCATGCAGCACTGATCGAGGAGATGGTAGCTGGGTTGCCTCCTCCGAGGTCCCGGCGCGTAGCGAAGGGGCAGCGATTCGTCGCTGCCCCTTTTGTTTTGATCCACTTCCGCCGTCAAACCCTCAGTATTGGGTCTGCTTCGGCGGTCGCGTTAGACCTCGGAGCGTGCCCGCGCCAGAACGCCTCCCAGATAGGCAGGCTCCAGTCCGGTGGCCCAGTACTCGAGTGCTGCTCGGTTGGGCTGTGTGGTCTTCACGCCGGTGAACCGGGGGGCCGCCCCGTTGAGATGTGGAACTCTATTTGTGGGTCTCCCAAAGAACTGTGGCCACTGACGCCGATCCGGATGCAGCAAGGGGAATTCGCCTCGTTGGAAGGCAGCGATCGGCCCGAATTCCAAAAGAAAACGGGCGGACCTTTCGGCCCGCCCGTTTTCCACCGCTCCGAAGAGCTGCGTTTCTTAGTACATGCCACCCATGCCGCCGCCCATGCCGGCACCGGGGTTGCCGCCGCCACCCTTCTCTTCTTCCTTGATCTCGGAGATGAGAGCCTCGGTGGTGAGCATGAGACCGGCGATGGAGGAGGCGTTCTGAAGCGCCTGCTTGGTGACCTTGGCCGGATCGATGATGCCGGCGGAGATCATGTCGACGATTTCGTCGTTGCGTGCGTCATAGCCCCAGTTGCCGCCCTTGATCTTGATTTCGTTCAGGATTACGGAGGCTTCCTTGCCAGCGTTGAAGACGATCTGGCGGAAGGGCTCTTCCAGTGCGCGGCGGATGACGTTGACGCCGACCTTGATGTCTCCCTCAGCCTTGACCGCTTCCACAGCCTTGACGGCGCGAAGCAGAGCGACGCCGCCGCCCGGCACGATGCCGTCTTCCACTGCTGCCTTGGTGGCATGCATGGCGTCTTCGACGCGAGCCTTCTTTTCCTTCATCTCGGTTTCGGTGGCTGCACCGACCTTGATGAGGGCCACACCGCCGACGAGCTTCGCCAGGCGTTCCTGCAACTTCTCGCGGTCGTAGTCCGAGGTGGTGTCCTCGACCTGCGTGCGAATCTGCTTGACCCGACCGGCGATCGCTTCCTTCCGGCTCTTGTCATCGGTATCCGTGACCAGCGTGGTGTTGTCCTTGTCGATGGCCACACGCTTGGCTTCGCCGAGGTCTTCCCACTTGACGCTCTCGAGCTTGATGCCGAGATCTTCGGAGATCAGCTTGCCGCCGGTCAGGATGGCGATGTCCTCGAGCATGGCTTTGCGACGGTCGCCGAAGCCGGGAGCTTTGACGGCAGCGACGTTGAGCGTGCCACGCAGCTTGTTGACGACCAGCGTGGCCAACGCCTCGCCTTCGACGTCTTCGGCGATGATCAGGAGCGGTTTGCCCTGACGGGCCACCTGCTCGAGGATCGGCAGGAGGTCCTTCATCGACGAGATCTTCTTCTCGTAGATCAGGATGCGGGCGTTCTCCAGGACCACTTCCATCCGCTCCGGGTCGGTGACGAAGTACGGAGAGAGGTAGCCGCGATCGAACTGCATGCCTTCGACGACTTCCAGGACGGTGTCCAGGCCGCGGGCCTCTTCGACGGTGATGACGCCGTCTTTGCCGACCTTGTCCATGGCCTGGGCGATGATCGAGCCGATCTCCTCATCGTTGTTGGCGGAGATGGTTCCGATGTGGGCGATGTCCTTGCCCTCCACCGGCTTCGACATCTTGTCGATGGATTCGACGGCCGCTTTGACCGCGAGCTCAATGCCGCGTTTCACGTCCATCGGATTGGCACCGGCAGTGACGTTCTTGATGCCTTCGCGATAGATCGCCTGGGCCAGAACGGTGGCGGTGGTGGTTCCGTCGCCGGCGGTATCGGAGGTTTTCGAAGCGACCTCGCGGACCATCTGGGCGCCTGCATTCTCCAACTCGTCCTTCAGCTCGATCTCCTTGGCGACGGTCACGCCGTCCTTGGTGATCGTGGGCGATCCAAACTTCTTCTCGATGACGACATTGCGGCCGCGCGGTCCAAGGGTGACCTTGACTGCGTCGGCGAGCTTGTTCACACCGCGAAGGATCGCCTGGCGAGCATCTTCACTATAGGTAATTCGCTTTGCCATGGTGTCTCTCCTTTGTTGTTGTCTGCATCAGGCCGGCGTCGAGGGGAGCGGGAAAGGTCCCGTCCTCAGCAGCGCCGATCGGGGAATGTCTCTTAGTCCACGACGGCGAGAACTTCGTCCTCGCGGAGGATGGTGTACTCGATGTCGTCGATCTTGATCTCCGTGCCGGAGTACTTCCCGATCAGGATCGTGTCGCCCTTCTTGACGTCGAGCTTCATGCGCTTTCCGTCGTCAGAAAACTTTCCTTCTCCCACGGCGATGACCTCCGCCTCCTGGGGCTTTTCCTTCGCGGTGTCAGGGATGATGATCCCTCCGCGGACCTGCTCTTTCGCATCCTTCCGCCGGACCACGATGCGGTCGTAGAGGGGACGCAGTTTCATGGAAGCCATAAATCTCCTTTCGCTGATGCTCTTTGATTGGTCGCGCGGCAGATCTGCCGCGTGTGCTGCTGATGGCTCAGGAAGCGGTCTGTGTTAGCACTCGTTCACTGAGAGTGCTAACAATATGTCCGGGCAGAAATTCTGTCAAGAGTCCCCATTCCGCGAGTGAAACTCAGCGATTCAGGCCCCAATGGTAAGTTGATGAGGAGGATCTCCCCATGCGCCGAACTCTGCTGTTTGTGATTGCCATGACCCCTTTCGCGATGGGGTGTGTGACCGCCGCCGCCGCCCTTGATGATCGACGTCCCAATCCTCGGCGGAACGGAGGGCAAAGCCGCCCGACCACCGTTGCTGCCGGAAGCCTTCCCCCAGCCAACTGATTTTTGCTCGACGGCGAGAACTCAAACCTCGACCGGTTCAGGCTCCGCGAGCAGCTCGAGATCGTTCAAGGAGCCGGGCCCGCCGATCGAGTTTCCGTCCGGCTTCCGGTGCAGCTTGTCCATGTACAGGTAGAAAACCGGCGTGACGTACAGGGTGAGAGTCTGTGAGAACAGCAGGCCCCCGACGACGGCGAGGCCCAGGGGTCGGCGCGATTCCGCGCCAGCGCCAAACCCCACGGCGATCGGCAGGGTGCCCATGAGAGCGGCCATGGTGGTCATCATGATCGGACGGAAGCGCACCACGCAGGCTTCGTAAATCGCCTGTTCCGGCGACGCGCCGTTCTTCTCGGCTTCGATGGCGAAGTCGACCATCATGATCCCGTTTTTCTTGACCAGCCCCACCAGCATGATGATTCCGACGAAGGCGTAGATCGAGAGATCGACGCGGAAGATCATCAGCGTGAGCAACGCCCCGAATCCCGCAAAGGGCAGCGCCGAGAGAATGGTCAGCGGATGGATGAAGCTTTCGTAGAGGATGCCCAGGACCAGGTAGATGACCGCGATGGCGATGAGCAGCAGCAGTCCCAGTCCCTGGAGTGAGGACTGGAAGGCCTGAGCGGTGCCCTGGAACGCCGTGGTGACGGAAGACGGGAGCGTCGCCTTTGCGGTCTTGTTGACGGCGTCCACGGCCTCGCCGAGGGACACTCCGGGCTTGAGGTTGAAGGAGATGGTCACCGACGGCAGCTGCCCGGAGTGGTTGACCGAGGTGGGTCCGTAGGTGGGGACGAACTTCGCCAGAGTGGACAGCGGGATCATCTCGCCAGAGGGCGCGCGGACGTAGAGCATGGACAGGGCCTGCGGACCGGTCTGGTATTTCGGATCGAGCTCCATGATGACCGCGTACGCGTTGGTGGGCGCGTAGATGGTGGAGATCTGGCGAGTGCCGTACGCAGAGAACAGGGCGTCCTGGACCTGCTGCATGTTCAACCCCAGAGCGGCGATCCGGTCGCGATCGATGTTCACTCCGACGGTGGGGTTGCGCAGCAGCAGATCGGTACTGACGTCCTCGAAGCCGGGGAGCTTGCGCATCCTGTCGAGCATCTCCTGACCGGCGGGATACAGCGCTGCAGTGTCGGACGATTGCAGCGTGTACTGATATTGCGAATTGGCTTGCCGGCCGCCCAGCCGGATGGGCGGCGGGTTCTGCAGGGTGACCCTCAGTCCAGGAATGGCGTTGAGCTTCGGCCGTAGTCCGGCGATCACCTGATCGATGGAGACGCGCTTCGATCTCGGCACCAGACGCAGCGAGATGAGGCCCGTATTGGACGCGCCGCCGCGGCCTCCGGCAAAGGAGAAGAACGTGGCCACGTTCGGGTCCCGGATGACGATGGCCATGGCCTGCAGCTGATGGCGCACCAGATCGGGGAAGGAGATCCCCTGCGCGGCTTCCAGGCTGATGCGCACCTCGCTGGCATCCTCGTTCGGAATGAAGCCTTTGGGTACGGCCGTGAACAACCACACGGTCGCCGCCAGGATGATCGCGGAGATCAGCATGGTCAGGGCGCGGAAGCGCAGGGCCGTCTTCAGGCCGCGCTCGTAGCTGTGCAGCATCCAGTCGAAGAATCGCTCGGTGCTCTGGTAGAGGCGTCCGTGCTGCTCCTTCCCGGGTGGGCGCAGAAACTTCGCCGCCAGCAGCGGTGTGAGCGAAAGCGAGACGAAGCCGGAAACCAGAATCGCGGCGCCGATGGTTACCGCAAACTCGTGAAACAGCCGCCCCAGAATCCCGCCCATGAACAGGATGGGGATGAACACCGCGGCGAGGGAGATGGTCATGGAGATGATGGTGAATCCGATTTCCTTCGACCCGTTCAATGCCGCAGTCAGAGGTGGCTCGCCCATCTCCATGTGCCGAACGATGTTCTCGAGCATGACGATGGCGTCGTCGACCACGAAGCCTACCGAGAGTGTCAGTGCCATCAGCGAGAGGTTGTCGAGCGAGTAATCGAATAGGTACATCACCCCGAAGGTGGCCACGATTGACAGTGGCAGGGCCAGGCTGGGAATCACCGTGGCGGAGACGTTCCGAAGGAAGAGGAAGATCACCAGGATCACCAGGAAGAGCGTCAGGACGAGTGTGAACTTCACGTCTCCCACCGAGGCTCGGATGGACTCGGCGCGGTCGCGGTGAATGTCCAGGTGGACCGACGCCGGCAACTCCCTGCGGAAGGTCGGCAGAAGCGCTCGCACGCGGTCGGAGACCTCGACCGCGTTGGTGCCGGGCTGCTTCTGCACCGCAAGCACGAAGCCGCGTTTGTCGCGGAACCAGGCGGCGGTCTGGTCGTTCTCCACGTCGTCGAGCACGCGGCCCAGCTCTCCGAGATGGACCGGTGCGCCGTTGCGATAGGCCACCGTGATGCGCCGGTAGTCCTCGGCCCGGAAAAGCTGACCGTTGGCCTGAACGGTATACGCAGTGTAGGGACCATTGAGCACGCCGGTGGGCAGGTTGACGTTGCTGCTGCGCAGTGCGGCGGCAACCTCATCGATCCCGATGCCACGGGTGGCGATCTCGCGCGGATCGAGCTGCACCCGCACCGCGTATTTCTGCGCACCGTACACCTGCACCTGAGCGACGCCCTGGATGGTGGAGATCCGCTGCGCCATCATCGTTTCGGCGTACTCGTCGAGCTGGTAGAGCGGTAGCGTGTCCGAGGTCAGGGCAAGGTAAATCACCGGCGAGTCCGCGGGATTGACCTTGTTGTAGGAAGGAGGCGAGGGCATGTTCGGCGGCAGCTGCCTGGCAGCGGCTGCGATGGCGGCCTGCACGTCCTGGGCAGCGGCATCGAGGTCCCGGGAGAGATTGAACTGCAGGGTGATGGAGGTCGTCCCCAGCGCGGAGGCGGAGTTCATGGAGTCCAGCCCGGCGATGGTCGAGAACTGCCGCTCCAGCGGAGTGGCCACCGATGCCGCCATCGTCTCCGGACTGGCGCCGGGCAGCGAGGCCGAGACCTGAATGGTCGGGAAGTCGACATTGGGCAGATCGCTCACCGGCAGCTGGTGATATGCCATCACGCCGAAGACGATGATGGCCAGCATCACCAGCGTGGTCATGACCGGGCGTTTGATGAAGAACGCGGAGATGTTCATGACGCCGCCCTCAGGATGCAGTGGCACGGCGTGGAGTCTTCTGCGCGGGGAAACCTCGCTTCAAAGGTCGCTGCTGTTTGCTGCGCCCCGCTCACGCCCCGCCCTTGATGTCGACTTTGCTCTTCGGCGAAAGGCGTAACTGGCCGTCCGTGACCACGCGTTCGCCGGCCGACACCCCGTGATCGATGATCGACTCCTGATCGACGGCGCGAAACACAGAGACGGAACGCATCTCGACGCTTCCGCCCTCCATGACGACGTAAACATATTGTCCCTTCTGACCCGACTGCACAGCCTGCGAGGGGATGAGCACCGCGTTTGCGCGACTGGACAGAGTCATGGCTACATTCACAAACTGACCAGGCCACAGAGAGCGATCCTGATTGGGGAACGTCGCTTTCACATGAATGGTGCCGGTGGCCGTGTCGACGGCGTTGTCGACGAAGGTCAGGTGACCGCCATCGACCACCTTTCCGCTCCCCTGCGGAGAGGCGGTCACCGGTACGTTCCCCAGGCCTCGCGAGCGAAGGTCGCCGAGCTGCGATTCCGGCACCGCGAAGTCGACGTAGACGGGAGCGATCTGGAGGATGGTGACCAGGGGATTGGCGTCGTTGGCGCGAACGAGGTTTCCAGCCTGAAGCTGCAGGCTGCCGGTGCGTCCGTCGATGGGCGATCGGATGTCGGAGTAGGAGAGTTGCAGACGGGCGTTTTCAATGGCTGCCCGATCGGCCGCCACCACGGCCCGCGCGGCTTCAGCGCCGGTGGTGATCTTTTCGTACTCCTCCCGCGTGACGTAGTCCTTCTTGACCAGTCCCGCGTAACGGGAGGCTTCCGATTCGGCGTTCCGCAACTGCGCCTGATCGCGTGCAAGATTCGCCTCTGCTGCGGCCAGCGCCGATCGGTACGGGCGCGAATCGATGGTGAACAGCGGCTGTCCCCTGCGGACATCCTGCCCTTCGCGGAAGTGAACCTGGGTCAGCTGGCCACCAACCTGTGCTCGCACGGCCACCGTAGAGATGGCCTGCACGCTGCCGATCACCCGGATCTGCAGGGGGACGTCCCGCATCTGGGCCACCGCCACCGTCACCGGAACGCGTTCCTCTGGCGGCTTGGGCTTCGGCTTGTCGCAGGCCGATAGGATCAGGCTCCCCAGGGCGGCTCCCATCAGCAGGAACGAGTGTCGGGCAGGGAACCTGGGATTCGATTCCGAGGACGGGCTGGGCTCGGAAATCAGCGGACCGATGAATCTCATCGCGTTCATTTTCCTTGGATGGTATCGGGAGTGAGTGTCCCGGTGTCGTGAGCAAGCCGGGCCAGGGAGAGAAACCAGTCGGTCCGCGCCCGGACTTCCTCAGCGCGAGCAGTTTCCAGTGCGGCCTCCGCAGTGAGCAGGTCGATCACGCTTCCCACGCCGGCGCGATACCGTCCCGAGGCGACATCCACGGATTCCTGCGCGCTTTTGAGCAGGTCGCGCACCGTGACCAGCCGCTGGGACGCGGTCTGCAGAGCGTGATAGCTGGTCCACACCTCGAGACTCACATCCTGTTCCACACGCCGCGCATTCTCGCGTTGTGCTTCCACACGGAGTTGAGCCTGACGAAGGTCGTAGGTGTTCCG
Organism: Thermoanaerobaculia bacterium; assembly: GCA_046594105.1. Classification (GTDB taxonomy): domain Bacteria; phylum Acidobacteriota; class Thermoanaerobaculia; order Gp7-AA8; family Gp7-AA8; genus JBDSGC01. The sequence continues at coordinate 36,165 of JBKJQB010000010.1, read as the reverse complement.
GAAGCCGCTGAAAATTGGCCAGCGAACGAAGACACCGGCTGAATATCCCAGACTGCCGGAGGCGGAGCCACCAGTGGACACACGACCGGCGGAAGTGGAAAGACTGACGGAGGGCAGGCCTTGCGCGCGCACTTCCTTCAAGCGGGCCTCGGCGGCCATGACGTCGGCCCGCGCCGCATTGAGGTTGGGACGCTTGACCGCGGCGTTCCCAAGGAGTTCTTCCACTGCGCTTTCGATCTCAAGGGCCGGGACTTCCAGCGGCAGACTTCCGAGCTCGAAGCGGACAGCAGGCGATAGGCCCATCGCCGCAGCCAGCTGGCCCTCGGCGGTTCGCAGATTCCCTTCGATCGTCTCCCGAGCAAGCATCGCCTGGGAGAGCGCGGTCCGCGCCTGCAGAACGTCGGCGATGGTGGAGACACCGGCGCGGTGCCGCGCTTCCGCCGCATCGAGAAACGCCTGGCGTTCCTTGATGGTGGAATCCTGAGCGGCCAGAAGGGCGATGCCATCGAGCACGCGGTAGTACGCGGTTTCCGCACGAAGGAGGACGTCCTGGATGCTCTGATTGTGAAGAAGATTCGCCGAGATCAACGCCGCACGCGCCTCGTCGACCTGAGCGGTCCGGCCACCGAAATCGAACAGCAGCAGACTGAGGGCGACCGACGGACCGAAGGTGGTCTGGGTGGTGCTCGGGCGGCCGGGCTGCGCAGCAGATCGTGAACGGACCAGCGATCCGTTGAGGTCGACTTCGGGCAGCCACGCCGCGCGCCGGCTGCCCACCTCCTCCTGCGCCGCGCGCGCCTGCAGCCAGGCGATCCGGGTCGACGGATTGTTGGCCAGCGCGACATCGACGATCTGCGCGAGAGAGACCGGCATCCCCGGTTTCAGACCGGCAGGGAGTTGCGCGGTTGTCGATGGATAAGAGTGGCGTGGGGGAAGCGCGCCGGCCGGTAGTATCCAAGGCTGGGCGGGAGAGGAGGAAGTGCTCCCCGCATCCGGCTGGCGAGCCTGGTCGACTCGGGAACGGACCGTGGTGCAGCCGCAGGCGAGGGCTGCGAGCGCGAGGAAGATCGGCCATGGCCGGGACGATCGCGGGCCGCTCGCCCTCTTCTGACGCGCTGGTGCCTCCGGCTGGAGTCTCTGGATGAACGGGTCAGAAATGATGGCGGAATCCTCTCAAATAGCGGGCGGGGCGTTGGCGGGATAGGAAGAGAGTCCCGATCAGCTTTTTATCGTGAGTCATGCCGGGGTGGCGTTACGAAGTTGTTCCAGTCGTCGAAAGGTTGCCCCTGACTTCGCGGCAGGTTCCGCAGGTCGCTCAAATCCCATCCGGCGATCAGGGGCGTTTCCGAAACGTCGATTCTGAGGTGCCCTGTCCAATCCATCCGCGCCGCCAGAACCAGAAGAGCATGAAGCTGGCCGTGGTGGCCATCAGGCCAAGGGCGTACCAGTATCCAAAGCGCCAGTGCAACTCGGGAAGGAGGGCGAAGTTCATCCCGTAGACGCCGGCGATGAGCGTCAGCGGCAGCATAATCGCGGAGAAGACGGTCAGCACCTTCATGATCTCGTTGGTCCGGTTGGCCACCACGGAGAGGTAGGCCTCCATGGTGCCGGCCATCATGTCGCGCTCCACATCGATGGTTTCGCTGATCCGGAACATGTGGTCGTACAGGTCTCGAAAATAGATGAGGTGATCGCTGGCGATGAACTGCGCATCGCCGCGTGAGAGCTGATTGAGCAGCTCGCGCTGGGGCATCGATTGGCGTCGGAGGACGTTGATGTCGCGCTTGAGGTGGAGCAACTCATCGAGATGCTCGGGCCTGGCGGACTGGAAAATGGTTTCCTGCAGTGTGTCGACGCACTCTTCGATTCGCTCCAGCAGAGGAAAATGCGCATCCACCATCTGGTCCACGATGGCGTAGAGCAGAAAATCCGTTCCGTTGCCAAGAATCCGCCGGTCGGCCGGAAGTCGTTTCGTCACGTCGTCGACTGCGAGCATCGGCTCGCGGTGAACCGTGAAGAGAAAATTGGCTGCGAGAAACGCAGCCAGCTTGTACGTCTGCGAACCGTGGTCGTTGAGATTGACGTCGACCGCGCGGAAGATGAAGAAGTCGTAGTTCTTGAAGCGGTCGTATTTCGGCAGGGTGGTGGTGGACATGCTGTCTTCCGCCGCCAGCTCGTGGAAGCCGAAACGCTTTTCCAGGAGCGCTTCGAGATCGGCCTCCGTCGGCTCCTGGATATCGACCCACAACTTCTCCGCGCCGTCGGAGCTCCATCCATCGATTAGCTCTACGCCTCCCTGACGGATGGCATCTCCGCTCAGGACGGTGACTCGGATGATGGTCATTCGTTGCCCACGATCAGTCTATGGTTCTGCGCGTCAGTTCCCGCGCAGAACCACGGCGGCCACGGCGGCCAGGCCGAGTCCGAGAAGAACCAGTGTGAGAGGCGAAAGGGTTGGAATCGCTGTGGACGAGGTGGTGGAGATGCTCGCCGTGTTGTTCGCCGGATTGGCGTCGGCCGTCGTCGAGGAGACCGATGCGCTGTTGGTGATGACCGTGCCGACCGGTGTGTTGATGGGGAGACGAATCACCACGTTGAATGTGGCCACCGAGCTGGCGGACAGCGAGGGGGCGGTACACAGGACCAATCCCGTTCCGCCCGGTGCGGGGGTGGTGCAGCTGAAGGCAGGGCCGCCGGTTTGGGTTGCGGAAACGAAGGTTGCGTTCGCCGGCAGGGTGTCCGTCAGCGACACGGCCGCCGCGTCGGACGGGCCGAAGTTCGTGAGCGTGAGCGCGTAAGAAATGTCACTTCCAGCCCCGGCGCTCGCCGGTCCGGTCTTGGTGATTCCGAGGTCGGCGGAGGTCGACACGGTGGTCGTCGCCGTCGAGGTGTTGTTCGCTGGAGTGGAGTCTGTACTGACTGATGAAGTGGTCACCGTGTTGCTGATCACGGTGCCGCTCGGTGCTGCAGGACTGCTGCGAACGACGATGCTGAAGATCGCAGAAGCTCCAGTCGCCAGGATCGGCGAGGTACACGAAATCGTTCCGGAACCGCCGGCTGCGGGGAGTGTGCAGGTGAACGCCGGCCCGCTGGTCTGCGCCTCGGAGAAGAAGGTGGCGTTCGCGGGGATTGCATCGGTGAAGGTGACCCCTGCCGCATCGGACGGGCCGTTATTGGTCAAGGTCACGGAGTAGGTGAGGTTGCTGCCGGCGATCGCTGTGGCCGGCGCTGTCTTGACGATGGCAAGATCGGCCACGGCGCCGGCAGAGGTGCCGAACGTCGAGCTGTTGTTTGCCGGGACCGGGTCCGGCGTCGCTGAGGCCGCCGAAGCGGTGTTCGAGATGACCGTGCCGTTGGCCCCCGGTGAGGTCTTCACGACGATGCTGAAAACGACCGAGCCGCCGGCAATCAACGAGGGGGCGCTGCAGACGATCGTGCCCGTCCCGCCGACCGCAGGCGACGTGCAGGTGAAGGCTGGACCGGAAACGGGGCCACTGGTGGGCGCTGCGGAGACAAACGTGGTATTGGCGGGGATGGCGTCGCTGAGCGAGACCGTGGCCGCGTTCGAGGGACCATTGTTCGTCAGGGACACGCTGTAGGTGATGTTCGAGCCGGCAGTCACCGTGGCCGATCCCGTCTTCGAGACCGAGAGATCGGCCGACTGGCTGGCCGTGACCGTTGTGGTCGAAGAGTTGTTGGCAGGATTGGAGTCGGCACTGCCTGAGCTGATGGCCGCCGTATTCGAGGTTGTGGTTCCGCTGGCGACTGCTGGGTCGAGCTTCACCACCAGGCTGAACACGGACGATGCGCCGGGGGCGAGGGTGGCGGCAGTGCAGGTGATCGTCCCGGTGGCACCGATGCCTGGTGTCGCGCAGACAAATGCCGGACCGCTGGTCTGCGACTCCGAGACGAAGGTGACGTTCGCTGGCAGTGGATCACTGAGAGACAACGTGGTGGCGGTGGATGGGCCGCCGTTGGTCACCGTGATGGTGTAGGTGATGTTGGATCCTGCCGCGGAGGTGGCCGGGCTGGTCTTGTTTACCGAGACGTCCGAAGAGACGCTGGTGGTCGTCGAGGCGGTAGCGCTGTTGTTTCCGGCGTTTGGATCGGAAGTGGAGGAGGAAACACTCGCGGTGTTGCTGATGACGCTGCCCGCCGGCGTGGAGGCGGCGATCTGGACCACGAAACTGAAGGTCGCTGTCGTTCCCGACACCAGGGTCGCCGCGGTGCAGGTGATGGAGCCGCTGGCCCCGGGAGAGGGAGTGCTGCAAGTGAAGGCCGGCCCACTGTTCTGAGTGGAGGAGACGAACGTCGTTGCGGCTGGGAGGACATCGCTCAGCGACACCGTGCTCGCGGAGGAGGGACCGTTGTTCGTGAGGGAAATCGTATAGGTGACGTTCGCTCCGGTGACTGCGGTTGCCGGTGCGCTTTTGGTGACCGCGAGGTCTGCGGATGTGGTGACCGCTGTGGAAGCAGTGGCGCTGTTGTTGGCCAGATTCGAATCGTAGCTGTCGGTGGAGACGGTCACGGTGTTGTTGAGCGTGCCGGTTGCAGTCGAAGGAATGGTCCCGACGATTGTGAACTGTGCGCTGGCACCCGATGCCAGAGCGCTGATGGAGCAGAAGACGGTGGTGGTCCCGCCGGTCGTGTTGGTGCTGCACCCTCCGGCCGGACCGCTGTTCTGGGTTGCGGACACAAAGGTCACCCCACCGGGCAGGGGATCCTGAAGAGCCACATTGTTCGCCTGATCAGGGCCGCCGTTCGTGGCCGTGACGACATAGGTGACCGTTCCCCCAGCAGTCGCCGTCGGGGACGCGGTCTTGGTAGCAGAAACGTCGGCCACCACGACGACGGTGATGCTACCGGAGACTTGGTTCTCCGCATTCGGGTCCGCGGTCGCGGAAGAGATGCTCGCGTTGTTCGCGTAGGAGGTACCCGATGGGGTGCCTGTTGGAACCTGGGTGACCAGGCTGAACGAGGCGCTGACGCCGGCGTTGAGCGACGCGATGGTGCAGGTGACCGTTCCTCCGGAGTTGACCGCTGGTTTTGAACAGATGAACGCCGGCCCTGAAGTCTGGGTCAGGGAGACGAAGGTCATGTTCCCGGGAAGCGTGTCCTGCAGGGATACGCTCATCGCCGTGTCGGGACCGGCGTTCCCTGCGGTGATCAGGTAGGTCACGTTGGTATTCGGACCTGCGCTTGCCGGTCCGCTCTTGCTGACGTAGAGATCACTCTGGGGCGGTGGCGGCGTCTGGGTGGAGGCGATGCTCGAGTTGTTCTCGCTGTTGGGGTCCAAGGTCGCCGTCATCACGGTAGCGGTATTGGTGAAAATGGTGCCGGGAGGCGTCATCAGGGAGATCTGAAAGACGAACGTGAAAGTTGCTGTAGAGCCTGAGGTCAGGGTTCCCGCGGTGCAGCTGACCGTGCCCCCGGCGCCGACCGCTGGGAAGGTGCACGAGAACGCGGGGCCACCGTTCTGGGTGACCGAAACGAAGGTCATGCCGGCCGGGATGGGATCGGTGAGGGTGATCGATGTCGCGTTGTCGGGTCCAAGATTCATCACCGAGACGCTGTAGGGAACGTTGGTCCCGGCATTCGCGCTGGCCGGTCCGCTTTTCGAGACGAGGAGGTCCGCGGACTGAGCGTGGACCGACGAAGCGAAACCGGCAAACAGAAAGGTGCTCACGGCAAAGACTTTCGTGAACCGGCGCATGAACATCTCCTCTTCTTCGGCGACCTGGGACCGACGACTTTTACTCGTCAGCCCTGAAATGTGCAACTGGAATCCAACGAGAGCCGGATGCGCCGGGACTTTCTGCGCGGCGGACGAGGAGAGGCGGCTGCGCCTCTCCCCACCTCAGAGGGCTTTTTCGAGTGAGGTGTACTGCCGCCCCTGCGACTCCGCGACGGCGCGGTAGGTGATCGCGCCGTTGTAGACGTTCACCCCCTCGGCCAGCCCGGTGTCTTCCACGGCCTTGCGGAAACCGAGCGTTGCCAGCTTGCGCGTGTAGGGGAGAGTGGCGTTGGTCAGGGCAATGGTCGAGGTGCGCGGCACCGCGCCTGGCATATTGGCCACACAGTAGTGCGTGACGCCGTCGACCTCGTACACCGGATCGGAATGGGTGGTGGCGTGAGCGGTCTCCACGCAGCCGCCCTGATCGATGGCCACGTCGACGATGACGGAACCCTTTTTCATTTCGCCGATCATCTGCCGGGTGATCAGTTTGGGCGCGGCCGCGCCGGGGATGAGCACTCCGCCGATCAGCAGGTCCGCGTGACGGACCGCTTCCGCGATGTGGGCCATGTTCGAGGCCAGCGTCTGCACGGTGCCGCGGAAGATGTCGTCCAGTTGACGCAGCCGGTCGAGGTTGGTGTCGAGGATGGTGACGCGGGCACCGAGGCCGACCGCCATCTTGGCGGCATTGGTGCCCACCACGCCGCCGCCGATGATCACCACGTCACCGGGCAGGGTTCCGGGAACCCCGCCCAGAAGCACTCCGCGGCCACCGAGAGGCTTGTGCAGATAGTAGGCGCCGACATGGACGGACATCCGCCCCGCGACTTCTGACATCGGAGTGAGCAGTGGAAGGCTGCGACGGCGATCGTCGGTGATGGTTTCGTAGGCGATCCCGGTGATCTTCTTTTTCAGCAGCGCGTCGGTCAGGTCAGGAACCGGCGCCAGATGCAGATAGGTGAAGAGCAGCTGGCCATCTTTGAGGAGCTTGAGGTCGGCCTCCACCGGCTCTTTGACCTTCACGATCATGTCCGCCTTGTCGTAGACGGCGCCGGCGCCGGAGAGGATCGTTGCGCCCGCGGCTTTGTATTCGTCATCGCCGAAACCGCTGCCGTCGCCCGCCCCGGCCTGGATGAAGACGTCATGGCCATCGGCGGTGAGGACGGCCGCGCCAGCCGGCGTCATCCCCACTCGGAATTCGTTGTTCTTGATCTCGGTCGGTACGCCGATTTTCATGGGGTGGATTCTCCAGTCGGGAAGCTCGCGCTGGTGGCGCGGCAGGGCGCGTATTCTAAACCGAACCAACCCGGCGCGGTCCGCCATCTCTCGCTGCCCGTGCCGGGAGTGATGGTCTGTGGCGCGATGGTGAAAGATTCAGTGCGGATTTGCGCGTAAATCGGGACCGTCGGTGACGGCCGCAGCCACTCTCATCTGCGCCACTTCCCCGTGTGCACGGGTGAAAACGATGTAGCGAGTCGTTTGCGCGTTGAGCAGGGAGCTGAAGCCGAGGATCGAAAGAAACAGAAGAAACGCTGGCTTGATCATCGAAGGCTTTCGAGGCCGCGCACGAGAGTCAGGGAGGAAAGAAAAGCGGCGCCCCGTTCGGGACGCCGCTCAAGGGATGATCCTGGAGAAATCAATGGCCGCCGCGTCGCCCCGGCGTGCGTCCAACCACCGGCCCTTCGACCGGGGGCGGCTGGATGGGTGAGCTGAAGGCTGCGGGGTTCAGCGTCTTCGCCGCGTCGAACGCGTTGATCAGGCCGAAGCCATAGTCCGTGTCGTAGCCGGAGACGCCAAGGTCCTTGGCCGACTGCTCCATGGCGTTGACGATGGTGATCGTGCTCGCGTTCGGAACGACGGACCAGACCAGCGCAGCGACGCCCACCGCATGCGGGCAGGCCATCGAGGTGCCGGAGAGGGAGTCGTAGGTGCTGGAGTAGCCGCTGCCGTCGAAGGCGAGGGTGATGGTCTTGTCGCTCAGCGCTTTGAGACGCGCGCCGTCGGCTTCGGAAATGAGAGCCGTGGGAACCACGCTGCTGATGTCCGACGTCTCGAAAGGGCTGAACCCGGGCCGCACGAGGTCGAGTCCGGGAAGGCTGTAGATCACCGCCGCGATCGCTCCCGCTTTTTTCGCGTTCTTCGCTTTCGTAAGGAAGGTCAGGGTTTGACCGGCCGCGTCAGTTCCTCTGCGCTCGATCAGCGCGATTTTCCCGGAGACCTCGGCGGGGAACTCTGCAAGATTGCCCGTTCCGGAGAAGACGAACGTGCCGCTGATCGGCCCTCGGGGAAGGCATACGGGAAAGTCTTTGGCGTTGTACGCCTGGGCGAAGCGAGCCAGAACCTTCTGTCCATCCGATGATGCGACCTGACCCTCCACGAAGGTCGACAGGACGCCGACGCCGGGCGCGACGATCCCCTGCCCCGTGCCGCGCTGTGAGAACGAGGCGATCTTGCCGGTGCTGTCGATCGCGCCCACCGAGATCACGCCGGAGTAGCCGGCAGGAAAAGCCAGCCCTGTCTCTTCTTTAAAGGAGTTGCCCGAGGCGGCAAAGATCAGCACGCCGGCGTCGGCGGCCTTCTGGAAAGCAGACCGCTCGCTGCCGGACGAGGTATTGGAACCCAGAGAAAAGTTTGCGATCCAGTTTCCACCGATGGCCTTCTTCTGCTTGGTGATCCAATCGAGTGCGTCGATGCTCGCGAGGTTCGAGCCGATTCCGCATTCGTCGAGTACTTTGACAGCATAGAGTTCCACTTGCGACGCGACCCCGACCACACCCACGCCGTCGTCGGCTGCGGCGATGGTTCCGGCGACGTGCGTCCCGTGGCCGTCATCGTCGATAGGGTTGTTGTTTCCGCCCACGACGTTGAGGCCGCCCTTGTAGATCGCCTTGAGCTCCGGGTTGTTGTAGTCGACGCCGGTGTCCACCACCACCACGCGGGTAGGGATCTTCGGGTCGAGGGATTTTCCCCGGGTGACCGGCCACACGTTCGGCGCACCCACCAGAGTCACGCCGTAAGGCACAGTCTGTTGCCCCGCAATGATCGAGTCGGCGAGAGCTGAAGGGGCCAGTTCCATGGCCCGGGTGGAGTCATCGGTGTGTCGTGGTGATGACACCCCAAACTTGTACCGTTCGATGACCGGCTCGATATACGAAACCTCGGGGGACTTCTTCAGCTGAGCGATCTCATCCGCAGTCAGGTCGGCCGCGAAGCCGTTGATGATCGTGAACGCCTTGACGTTGTAACGAACGCGGTTCTCGAAGTCGAAGTCATCGCCACGGGCTCCGCGCAGTGCGCGCTCCGCCTGAGCGAAGGGATGGCGCGTGACCACGATCATGCGACGTGGATTCGCATCTGCGTGGGCAATCGTCGGGATCGCAAGAAGGAACAGCAAAGCTGCGATTCGTTTCATTCGGAGGCCCACCTCGATGGTTGGATTTTGGGTTGGAGTGACTTGAATTTGTCGTATAAAAGCGGTCGGTGGCAATTAGTTATTCCGTGTACTTTTGGCAAGTCGGCGGATTGGCCGCGCTCAGTTTTTGCTAGTCTGCGCCCCCTCAGACGGGATGGCGAGGAGCAATCGATGGCTGACTGGAAAACAAATCTGATCAACGACGGGGATGGAATCGAGAGACTCCTTCGCGAGACGCACACCATTGCCGTGCTCGGCATCAAACCGGAGACCCACGCCGATCAGGCAGCGCACTACGTGGCCGCCCATATGGCTGCGGCCGGCTTCGAGATCATTCCGGTCCCGGTCTATTACCCCGAGGTCACCGAGATCCTGGGAAAGCGCGTCTACCGGCAGGTGGCGGACATCGGGCGTCCGATCGACATGGTCAACGTGTTCCGCCGCCCGAACGACATCCCGCCGCACGTGGACGACATCCTGGCGGCGAAGCCGAACAGCGTCTGGCTGCAGCTGGGCATCCGGAACGACGAGGCGGCGAAGCGATTTGCGGAAGCCGGGATCAAGGTGGTGCAAGACCGCTGTCTGATGGTCGAAGAGGCGCGACTGCACCGGTGAGCCCGCGGTCGACACGAGTCTCTTCTTCGGACCTCGTGAAGAAATGGTCTTGTGGCTCGGGCGACAAGATGGCGGCGCCCCGTTCGATTTTCTCAGGCTCACGCTGACGTGGCAGAAACGCGACGGGTCGATCTGCCGCCGTACAGTTTCTGGGAGACGCGAGCCGGTGCCGGTCCGCCGTTGATCCTCATTCACGGGCTGGGCGGATCTTCCGACTGGTGGCGCCGGAATCTCGATGTGCTTGCGGAACGCTTTCAAGTCAGCGCCGTGGACCTGGTCGGATTCGGGCGCAACCGCTTTTTTCTTCGGCGCAGCTCCCTGCCGTTGAACTTCGACGAGATCGCGGCATTGCTGGCGCGGTGGATCGAAGCGTCGTTCCGCGAGCCGGTGCACATCGTGGGAAACTCGATGGGAGGGCAGATCGCCATTCACCTGGCGACCTCGCGGCCGGACCTGGTCCGCTCGCTTGTTCTGGTCGACTCGACCGGCATTCCCTTCGAACTGCATCCCGCACCGCATCTGGCCAATCTGATGGTCCCGCGCGGCGCCTGGTCGTTCGCCACGGTGCTGGCCCGCGATCTTTTCCGCGCCGGGCCGACCTCGGTGGCCGTCGCGTTCACCCGTCTGCTCCGCGATGACGCGCGGCCGCTTCTGCGGGCGCTGCGACTGCCGGTGCTGTTGCTCTGGGGAGCGAACGATCCGCTGGTGCCGTTGTCCTACGGCCAGCAGATGCTGCAGGAGATTCCGAACGCGAGGCTGCGAGTCATCGAGAACGCCGGCCACATCCCCATGTGGGAGAACCCGGAGGCCTTCCACCGCGAGCTGTTCGCGTTTCTGGATGAGGTGGAGGCGGTGCGATCGGACGCCGCCCCCGAGTTTTCGTGGGCCCTCTCCGGCTGGACTGACGGCGTCGCCCATCGTGCCGCGGGTCGCGGCAAGGATGTTGTCCTGGTGCATGGCCTGGGCATGTCGAGCGCGTACTTCCGGCCGTTTGCCCGCGCGCTGTTCGAACGCGGCTGGAATCCGATTGCTCCCGATCTTCCCGGCTTCGGTGCCAGTGCGGACGGCCCTGCGGTGGGACCTCAGGACCACGCAGCGATCCTGGCGCGCTGGGCCGATGCCGTCTCCATCCGCGGCGCGACCTGGATCGGCCATTCCGTCGGATGCAACGACGTGGAGCATCTCAAAGCTCTGCGTCCCGATCTGGTGAAGGCCGCGGTGTTCATCGGACCGTTGTGGACGCATCGTCACCCCATGCTGCTCTTCCCAGCTCTCTTCACCGACGCCATCCGCGAGCCTTTCGCCCTTCTGGCGCAGGTGGCGCACGCGTACTGGCGTACCGGTCTCGGCCGGTGGTTTCGCACCTATCGGCGCTATGTCCGGGATGTGCGGCGTGCTGCGCCGGAGGACGGGCTCCTGCTCGCCGGCGAGCGCGATCCGCTGGTGCGCCGCGAGGAGATTCCTGCGCTGCAACTCGTGGCCGGGGCGCACGCCTGCACCTTCTCGCACCCGGAGGAAGTTGCCGAAGCGATCACCCTACGAATTCGCGAAGGATGAGAACGGCCTTCGGCACCTTCTCCACTTCTGCAATCAAAGACGGCCGAGTGACCGCGGCTGAGGCGAAAATCGTGGCGGACGCTTTGCGAACCAACGCCACCGGCCGTGCCGGCCGCGTCGAGCCGCTGATCACGCGTCGTAGCGGACGCGGAATGCGGTGCCGATGCCGGCGGGGGCGTCGTGGAGCTCTTCGAAGATTTCCTTCATGTCACCAGCAGCCTCGCGCACGGCGGCCGACACCAGGATCTCGTAGGCGCCGGCGATGTCCTCGCCGAGGACGTAGGCAGCGTTGACCTCGATCCCGAAGACATCCTCGTCGCTGATGCGCAGGACCCGGCCGTATCCCAGGCCCATGCCCAGCAGGACCTGCTCTTCCGGCGGCTTCGTCTCGTTGTAGAGCTTGAGCTTCCGCTGCATGCTCACGGCGGCGAACAGTGCTTTCTGCACGTTCCGGAAGATGATCAGGAAACTGTCGCCTTCCATCTTCAGCATGATGCCGTCGTGCTGCTCGACCACCGGCACGAGCAGCCGCTCCGACTCGTAGATGGTCTGCAGGTAATGGATGATGCCGAAGCGGGAGACCGACCGGGAGAATCCCATCAGGTCGGTGGTCATGATGCACCACTCCTCACCGAAGAGATCCCAGAGCCGGCGGTCGATGCTTTCCTTATCTGCCCCCGGCTCCAGCCGTTCCACGATGAGCTTCTGCAGCCGATCCTCGGACGCACTGACAAAGATGGACCGCCTGACAGGCATCGATGGATTCTAGGTCAAGTGCGCGGGGAGGCGGAAAAGCAGAAACCAGAAAGCAGAAAGCAGAAATCAGAAGGTAATCCTGCCGGCTGCAAGATCCCTCCCGTCATCCTGAGCCGCGAAGACGGCGAAGGATCTGCAACGTCGCGGGTGTGAGTTCGATCCTCTTGATGCCTCGGACCAGAGTTCATTAGAGCCCGCGTAGACGGCGAAGGATCTGCATCGCCCCGACTGTCGCAAGCGGCATTCGCGTGATTGCAGATCCTTCGCTTCCCGCCCGCCACCCCACGCCGCTTCCCAGAAACAGCCAGGTTTTATGCGGATTTGCGAGTCCCGTAGGGACGATTGAACTTAGCCCAGGACTTCAGTCCTGGGTTTGATGCCCCTAAAAAGTAAGTCCCGTAGGGACGATTGAACATGTCGCAACGAAGCATCGTCAATCGTCCCTCCGGGACTCGTCTGGGGGAGCCCCTCAAGTCCCAGGACTGAAGTCCTGGGCTAAGGTCAATCGCGCCTCCGGCGCTCTGCCTCCGCGCCCGTTTCTTTCTCTCAGGCGCAGCGTGCGCGCTGTCCATTGCTCAGGGCTTTCTGCCTTCCACTTTCCGCTTTCTGGTTTCCTTCTCTCCTAGGGCCTGCGCGGAAGAACGTCTTGGAGCGTGATCACGGCGGAGCCTTGGGCAACCAACGCCGCCGGCCGTGCCGGCCCGGCCTAGTCCTTCAGCTCCCATAGCGTGACGTCACGAACTCTGCCGAGAGACTTCCACTGCGCGTCGAACCTCCTGGGCAGGTCCTCCGGGCTCAACTCCACGTCCGACAACGCTGCGTACCATCGCAGACCGGCGTTCGCGGCGTAGGCTCTCAATAGCTGGAACTGATCGTTGTCGATCTGATCCCATCGGACCGTGAAGCGGCCCTTGTAGTAGAGAAACGAACCACTCATCAAGCCGCTGATGACGATGGCATTGCGGGGAACAGTCGCTTCGGTCAAATGCACGACGTCGGGGTAGATCGCTTCACCGCGCCGGGTGTGCAGGAGGTCGCGGCGATCATCACTCCGAATCTGCAGTGTGAGGGTGGCCAGGATCAGCAGGATGGCCACTCCACGGGCGACCGCGATCCACCGCACTCCCGCCAGCGCAGCGAGGAGATCCCGCATCACGAACAGTGCGCCGATGATCAAGGCGGGAAGAGCGGGAAGGAGGAATCGTGTGTACGTCCAGGAGTCGCAGACGCTGTAGACCGAGTAGAAGGCGAAGTAGGTGAGGAACCAGACACCGAGCAGAGAGCGGTTCCATCGTCCGACTCGTCGATCGAATACCACGAGCAGGCCGGTGGGAAAAATGAACGGCGTGACCATCTCCAGCAGCCAGGTGCCGTAGCGCGGAGGGCAGGTTCTCAGGGCCGACCAGTCGATGACCTGGCCGAACCCTCCGTAGCCGGTCGAAATCGGACTGCCGTAAAGCGCTGCGTTCCACCACATCAATCCGAGAGCGAACGGCAGCGCCGCGGCAGCCGCGATCGCCAGTCGCGAGGGACGCCATCGCAGCGCGAAGGCCAGCGGCAGGGCTACCAGAACGTTGGTCGGTCTGACCCACACACCGATGGCGAACGCCGCCCCCGCCGCGAGCAGCATGCGACGGTCAGCGCGTTCGTTCGCACGGAGCGCGCACCAGAGGGCCACCAGCGTCCAGAACGTGGCCAGCACGTCGCTCATCTGCTGGAGCGAATGCATCAGATACACCGGGCAGGCGGCGAGGGCGAGCGCCGCGCTGATGGCCCAGCCGCGTCCCAGCCCGAGCTGGGAAGCGACGAGGAAGATCATCAGCAGACACCCGGCGGAGGCGAGCGGCGGAATGGCAAACGCCGCGGTCTTCCAGCCGCCCAGTCGTGCCGCCAGCGCGATGTGCAGCGGGAACCCAGCGGGATAGGTGGGGACCATCGTGCCCTCGGGAGCAACGTTGAAACCGAGAGGGGTGAACACGTTCGCGAAGCTGCGATCCAGCCCCAGCGTGCGCAGTGGGGAGATCTCCATGCGAAGGCGGCCGTCGGAGATCATGCGCGCTTCGTTCATGTAGCCCGAGCCGTCCGGACCGGCCGCAGCCATCGAGGTTCGCGAGAGCAGGAAAAGAAACCACGCGAGAAGGGCGACGGCCCCCGCAGCGACGAGCGCGATCCTGCGACGCTGTCCCGTGGAGTTCAAACGAGCGATGGTACTTCGGGCGGCGACTCAACGGTACGGCTTGCGGTGGATCTCAGACGGAGCGGGTTAGCGACAACCGCGCTGCATCAGGTTGAGCGCGATGGTCAGAACCACCGAGGCGATGATGCTGAAGAGGCAACCGGAGGTTCGAAAGCGAACGGGCATGGGTGGCTCGGTGCACCGCCAATGCCGGCCGCTCTACGGTTCCTTCTTCTTGAAAATCCGATGCAGCAGACGCTCGAACGGTCCGCCGGCGATCAGGACGAACAGCGCGACGGCCACCGCAATCAGTGCGACCGACCACTGGCCGACACCGCAGGCGATGCCGAGGGCAGCGACGACCCAGATGGTGGCGGCGGTGGTCAGGCCGTGGACCTGTTCCTGGGTGGAGACGGTGTTGCGCAGAATCGCTCCGGCGCCGAGAAAGCCGACGCCGGCCAGCACGCCCTGAATCACCCGGCTGATTGCGTCGACGTGCTCAAAGGCAGGAGCAGTGCGGAGAACGAGGACGGTGACCAGCGAAGCGCCGAGGGACACCAGCGCGTGCGTCCGCAGACCGGCGGGCTTGTGCCGCAGCTCACGATCGAAGCCGATGGCGCCGCCGCACGCAGTCGCCGCGATCAGGCGCGTGGCGATGTCCAGGAGATCATCGGGAAGGGAGGTCATCATCATGGCTGCGCGATTGTGAGGCACGGGAGGTGGTCGTGTCATCCAGGCCATCAGCGGAGCGGCGCAATGGCACTCGGTTTCTTTCCACCAATCTTCATCGAGAGTTCCTTCTCCCCGCGAACGGGGAGAAGGTGGCCGAAGGCCGGATGAGGGGGCGCTCACTCGACGAAGCAGGACCCCTCATCCCCGCTTCGCGGACCTTCTCCCCGTGTGCGGGGAGAAGGACGCTCGATCGGGAGGTTCGCGTTTCTCGCCATCAATCTCTGCGATTCCTACACGGTGCCCTCGCTCAGGATGCCGGCCGTGCCGGCCTAGGCCAGCGATTTCGCCGCGGCCATGAAATCGGCCATGTTCTTCATCACGCGCCGCGAGTCGTGGTTGTTGAAGTCGAACCAGAGCATCAGCCGGTCTTCGGGGTGGAAGCGTTTCATCATCTGCTCGAGGATTGCCGGGCCGTCGCCGATCAGCGCGTTGTCGGTGGCCTTGCGCACTTTCTCCTCATCCAGAGTCCCTTCCAGAGCGTTCCAGTAGTTCGCCAGCGCCTCGCGCGCTTCTGCCGCGGCCTTGTCCGGATCTTCGTTCATGAACACCAGCACCGTGCGCGGCATGAGGCGGCGATGCCAGCCGCCGCCGCTGGGGTGATAGGCCGTCTGCATCGAGGCGTTCGTTTTCTCGATCTCGCCGCCCGGCGTGATCGAGAGATTGAAGACGCCGACCGGCATCCACGTGTTCGCGAAGCCCTGCACCTGCGGATCGTGCGATCCGATCAGCAACCGCAGCAGCTCCAGGCGCGGCTCCTGCGGCACAATTTTCAAATTGGGAAAGATCCATCGCCGTTCCAACGGAATCCCTTGCGGCAACACTGCTGTGTGGCCAGCGGCGTCGACGACGCGCTGCCAGTCGGCATCGCTCCGAAAGTCCTCGCGCCGAAGCGTCTGCGAATGGATGTCTGAGGAGCTGAGCGTCTCACCTCGGAGCAACCGCAAGAAAATCTCCGTGGCTTCTTCGAAGATCTTGTTCTTCACCACCGGCCACGCGGCCTCTTCCACCGGATTCCTCGGAACGATGCCGTAAGGGATGTTGATGAACGGGAAGCGCCCCGAGGCGAAACCGATGTGCAGCAGACGCTCCTCGGCTGGATTGAGGCCATGGAGGGTGAGGAACGTCTTCACCCGTTCGGCCGCGGCGATCGGTCCGCCGTTACAGAGAATGTTGAGGATCGCTGAGCCGACGCCGATGCGCTTGGTTCTGGCGAAGATGCGATGGGCGAGCTGCAGGATGTCGGTGTTCAGCCCGATCTCTCCGACGAAATGCGGGATGACCGCACCCGGATTGCCCTTCTGCACCTCGCTCGACAGGTGGCTCTCGGCGATCCAGGCGGTGCCGAATCCGAGGCGGTCGGCCAGCTCCACCTGCTCGAAGAAATGCTCGAACATCTCCCGTTCGCTGGGAATCCATCCGCGAACGTCGGTCTGGCTGATCGAGAAGAAGACGTCGAATTCCATGACTGCGCGATCGTACCGCAGCGTTCCGCGCGTCTGCCGCCCGGTACACAATCACCGCTTTTCTCAAAACCGGGGTCGAAGCGAGTTTCCGGTGAAGAGTACGATGGAGTCTCGAACCGATCCCGAGGAGGCTTCCATGAATCTTCCCCAGATGAATTACCTCGCAGTGCTGGTAACGGCCGTCGTCCTCTTCATTCTGGGCGGGCTGTGGTACTCGCCGGTGATGTTCGCGAAACGGTGGATCGCACTGCAGGGCCGAACCCCGGAAGAGCTGAAAGCGGCGAACCCTCTTCCCATGCCGGTGTTGATGCTGATTTCGTTTGTCGGCGGCCTGCTGGTGGCCCTCGCTCTTGCCGTGGTGCTGCATCACTACAGCTACATGGATGCGATGAAGGGCGCAATGATCGGCGCGTTGTGCTGGCTCGGATTCCAGGCGTCCACCAGTCTCACGACCTCGTTGTTTTCGAGCAGGCCGTCGCGACTGTGGCTGATCGATGCCGGCTACAACCTGGTGTCGGCGGTTCTGGCCGGGCTGATCCTCGGTGGGTGGCGCTGAAGGGTCACGGGCCACCAAGAATGCTTGGCATGACCGACGTCGCCGCGATTTTCGGGCAGATGGACATCTACCTGTTCGATCAGATCCAGCGCGGTCGCATCCAGCCGGGACAGCGCCTGATGGACGCGGGATGCGGCGGCGGGCGGAATCTGACCTTTTTTCTGCGCGAGGGCTTTGAGGTTTCGGCCATCGATTCCGAGGCGCGAGCGATCGCTGCCGTGCAGGCGCTCGCGGCAGAACTTGCCCCCACACTTCCTCCCACGAACTTCCGCGCGGAGCCTCTGGAATCCAACAGCTTCCCGGATGGCATCGCCGATGTCGTGATCAGCAGCGCCGTCCTGCACTTTGCCAGAGATGAAGCGCACTTCGAGGCGATGCTGCGGGGGACGTGGCGTCTTCTTGCGGACGATGGTCTTTTCTTCTGCCGCCTCGCGTCGAACATCGGCATGGAGACGCGCTGTCGTCTGCTATCCGGCCGCCGGTTTCTGCTTCCCGATGGCTCGGAGAGGTTTCTGGTCGATGAGCCGATGCTGCTGCAGTGGACTTCCAGACTGGGCGGGACCCTCGTCGATCCGATCAAGACCACCGTCGTCCAGGACAGCCGATGCATGACCACCTGGGTGATGAGGAAGGGCTCGGACTGACTGAGGGCCGGGTACCCCAAGTGAGCGGCACAATCTGGCTTCCGGAGTGGCTCAGGCCGTCCTGCCTTGTAGCTCGTCTCGCCTTTTCCAGGTTATTTGCTATCATCCACGGACTGTTGACGGTCGGTCCCGGACGCAGACACTTTCAAGAATGAGAGCTTTTTCGAGATTGACACGATTCTTTTCGGCGATGGCGCTGGCCTTGTTGCTGGTTCCCCAGACGGCGTCGGCTGCGGCCTGCACGCACGGATCCTCCGAGACGATCCTTCCGACGCTCCTCCATCAGGCCCCGGGTTTGAGAGCCGACGTCCTCACGCTGGCGCTCGATGCCACTCGATGCGCCGGGGCACGCGGCCTGGTGTCGCGCCGAAACATTCTCGCGGTGATCGACTACTCGCTGCCTTCGTCTCAGCCTCGCCTCTTCGTGTTCGATCTGACCACGCGGAAGCTGTTGTTCCGCGAGCTGGTGGCGCATGGGAAGAACAGCGGCGGCAACGTCACCTCCTTCTTCTCCAACGATCCCGGCAGCCTGGCCACGAGCTTCGGTCTGTTCGTCACGGCGGACACCTACTTCGGGCACAACGGTTACTCGCTACGTCTGAAGGGCCTCGAGGCGGGAATCAACGACCGCGCCTGGGACCGAGCCATCGTCATGCACGGCGCCTCCTACGTCAGCGGCGAGGCGATCCGGGCCCTCGGCCGGCTCGGGCGCAGCTGGGGATGCCCTGCGGTACGCCAGGAGATCGCCGACAAGGTGATCAACACGCTGCGCGGCGGCACCGCGGTCTTCGCCTACTACCCGGACAAGAACTGGCTGACCCGCTCGACCTTCTTCGCGCGCGGTGGTTCGGTGAAGGTGCTGGCGGCGGATTCGACGGCCACGGACGCGCGACAGTAGGGTCCCGATCGCCGGACCCGCCACTTTCGGCGCAGGGATCGCCTCCAATTTTCCGGGAACAGGTTTGTCCGCCGGGCCGGCGGCTGGTCCGCGCCAGTCGTAGTGCTAATCTGTGACCGGTCCCCCAGGAGGAGTCGGTTCATGGTTCTGATCAACAAGGCCATCAACGAGATCACGGTCAAACTGGTCTATTACGGCCCCGGTTTGTGCGGGAAGACGACCAATCTCGAGAAGATCTACTCCAACCCAAAACTCGACAACAAGGGCAAGATGATCTCGATGTCGACGGAGACCGATCGGACCCTCTTCTTCGACTTCATGCCGATGGAACTGGGCACGATCGCGGGACAGAAAGTTCGCGTGCAGCTGTACACCGTTCCCGGCCAGGTTTTCTACGACGCCACACGCAAGCTCGTGCTGCGCGGCGCCGACGGCGTGGTGTTCGTGGCGGACTCGCAGCAGTCCATGCATGAGTCCAATCTCGACAGCCTGCTGAATCTGCGGACGAACCTCAAACTCAACCGGATCGACCCGCAGAAAGTGGCCATGGTGTTCCAGTACAACAAACGCGATCTGCCCAATGTCGACTCGGTCGACGAGATGACCGCCTACCTGCATCCCGGCAACGCCGCCGTCGTGGAAGCCTCGGCCATCACCGGCGTCGGGGTCACGGCCACGCTGCGCGCCGCGGTCACCCGCATTCTCGACAACCTCAAGAACAACGTCGACACCGTTCTGTACGACGAACCGGAGCTGCAACGACCGGACATGAGCGTCAAGGCGGGAGTGACCAACTCCTCGGCGGGCAGTGCGAAGCTCTCCATGAAAAATACTTTCGGCGGCGCAGCAGAACCTGTCCCGACGACTCCGGCGCCATCGCCAGAGCCTGCCCGGCGCACGCTGACCGACGTCCCCACTCCGCCGCGGGCCGCTGCCCCCTCGCCGGCGCAAACCTTCGAGCCGGAAGAGGACGATCCATTCGGCGAGGCCGAGGACCTCAGTGGACATGCCAGCTCCGCGGAAAATCCTTTCGCGGCGCCGCGTGAGGACACCCACGACGCCAGCCCGGATCTCCCCGACATGAGCGGCGTGCTGGAAGGTGCCTCCGAGATGGTCAGAGCGCTCGAACAGGCACTGGATCGAGCACGAGCTCACGAACAGAAACTGAAGGCGGCACTGGCAAAGGGTTGAGTTGGAGAGCGTGAACGGTGCGGTCGTAAACGATCCGTCATTCCGTGGTTCCTGAGCGAAGCGATCGTAGCGCCGGCATCCTTGCCGGCCGTGGCGTCGGCTTCCAGCCGGCGCTAGGAAAGGCCACCGCTACCTTTCCTGTCTCAGAACGACGACTGGAGTCCGTCTGCCGCCTTCTGGAGGCGTTCGGACTCCAGCACGACCACCCGGCTCCGCAGCTCATTGAGCTCGGTGTGGAGCTTGCCGAGGTCTTCCTTGATCGCTTCCCGCGCCAGTTCCTGAAGCTTGGTTTGCAGCTTCTGCATCTGCTCGCCCTGAAACTGCGAAAGGCGGCTGAGTGGCTCGCCGAAAAGGTCTTTCAGTGTTTGTTCGAAGTCGTTGGGCATGCTTGAAAAACCGAGCAATTGAAGTGCCACGCGGGTCCGTGGGAGAATTTCAGCCATCAACCCATGAAAATTCTGAGTTTCGCAGAGTTCTGGCCGCAGTACGTCCGCGCCCATGCCCGGGAGAAAACGAGGGTTCTGCACGCGATCGGCTCGGTGTTGTCTGTGGTCACGCTGGGAATCGCATTCGCGGTGAGCTTGTGGTTTCTGATCGCCGTGCCGCTGGTCGGATATGCCTTCGCCTGGTACGCCCACTGGTTCGTGGAGAGGAACAAGCCAGCGAGTTTTGGTCACCCGGTGTATTCGCTGGTCGCGGATTACCGGATGCTCTTCCTGATGATGGCCGGGAAGATGGAGACTGAGGTGCGGCGCTACGTCGTCAACACGCCGCCCCGGCTCGAGGAGCCTCTCGCCACACCGATTCCGTAGCGCCGAAGGTTGCTATCATCCGCGAGAAGGAGTTTCCGCATGGGCATGCTCGAGGGGAAAGCAGGAATCGTCTTCGGCGTGGCGAACAAGCGGTCCATTGCCTGGGCCATCGCGCAGGCGCTCTCCCGCGAAGGAATGCGGCTGGCGTTCACCTATCAGGGCGAGCGGCTGAAGGAGAGTGTCGAGGCCCTGAGCAGCACGATCGAAGGCTCGGTTCTTCTACCCTGCGACGTCACGGTGGATGGCGAGATGGACGCTGCGTTTCGCGGAGTCGAAGAATCGTTTGGCCGTCTGGATACGCTGGTGCACTCGGTGGCCTTCGCTCCCCGTGAGGATCTGGAAAATGAGTTCGTCCGCACCAGCCGCGAGGGATTCAAGACTGCGCACGACATCTCTTCGTACTCCCTGATCGGCCTGACCCGCGCGGCGCTCCCGCTGATGGAGAAATCAGGCGGAGGGTCGGTCCTGGCCATGAGCTATCACGGTGCGGTGAAGGCGGTCGAGGGCTACAACGTCATGGGTGTGGCGAAAGCCTCGCTGGAGGCGTCGGTGCGGTACCTCGCGGCGAACCTGGGACCGAGGAACGTCCGGGTGAATGCGATCTCCGCGGGACCGGTCAACACACTGGCCGCGCGCGGGATCAAAGGCTTCACCACGATGCTCAAGCATCACGCAGAGAAGGCCCCTTTGCGGCGCAATGTGGAGCTCGAGGAGATCGGCAACGCCGCGCTATTTCTGTGCTCGCCGATGTCCTCGGGGATCACCGGAGAGGTGATGTACGTCGATTGCGGCTACAGCATCGTCGGGTTGTGACCGGAAACGATGCTGTGGACGAACGTTGAAGAGCGTTCAGCTCTTGCCCATCACGTAATAGTTGCTGTTGGTGGGCTGCTCGCCGCCGCCTCGTGGCTCCATGGTTACCGCCAGCCCCTTGATCGGCAGGTCGACGGGCAGGTTTTCTACAGTGATGCTGGCCTGGCCGGCGGGCGAGACGTCAAACACGCCTGCGCTTTGCGGTTTCGGCGAGTCGGAGCGGAGGATCCAGAGCTGGTAGCTCTTATCGCCCGGGTTCACCGGCATGTTGTAAAAGAACACGACGGCACGGCGGCGACCGGGCTCGAGGAACACACGCGCGGTGGCGGCGGGAGAAACCTCCTGTCCCGCCAAGGCAATCGTTCTGGTCTCCGGCGAAGCAATCTCGGACATCTCCGAGTTGAGCTTTTCGTTGTGTGAGGAGAGTCGGCCGTTGGACTCGTTGAGGCGGCGGATCTCCGCATCCTGCTCGATCACCTTCTCGTGGAGGGCGCGCACTGACAGTTCCCGCCAGCCCCACAAGGCGAGGAACAGGGTTGCAGCGGTGGCCAGCCACCAGGGCTTCATCCGGAATCGCTGGGCTGACTCGATCAGGTTGCTCTCGTCAATGCTCTCGTCACGGGTGGTGGCGCTCAGTACCCTCGCTCGGAGGTCCGGCGGTGGATTCACTGGCTGAAGGTCGATGGCCAGCAACGTGGCCGCCTCGGCGTACTCCTGCTGATCACGCGAACATTCCTCGCACTCCGGCAAGTGGCCGGCCAACGCGCTCGCTTCCTCTGGCGTTGCGGCGCCGAGGACCTCGAGGGGGACGATGGAAATGAGTTCTTCGTGGGTCATTATCGGAAAGCCTGCAAACGGTCCCGGAGTTTCTTCATTCCGAGCTGCATCCGCGTTTTGATCGTACCAAGTGGTTCTTGAAGCCGTTCAGCGATTTCCGACTGCGACAACCCTTCGAAATACGCCAGTTCCAGAGCTCTGCGCTGCGCCTCGGGAAGCTCGAGCAACGCACCCCGGACCGCCTGTTCCTCCTCTGCACGGATGGCGCGGTCCGCCCCTGTGTTCTTTACTACGAAGCCCGAGTGCGTTGAGATTTCTCGTCCAGCCTCATCTTCACGAATGGAGCGCGTATTCCGGGACCGCAGACGATCGATCCCCCGGCTGCGGGCGATGGAAATGAGCCAGGCAATCTCGCTGCCGCGGGAGGGGTCGAACTGCGACGCGCCGGTCCACGCTTTCACAAACGCTTCCTGCAGCACCTCCTGGGCATCGTCGGCATTGTTGAGGATCCGCAGAAGCAAGGCGTACAGAGTGCCGGAATGCCGGTCGTACAACTCCTCGAACGCCGATACGTCGCCCTTGGCGACCTCCGCGAGGAGTGGAGAACCTTTGATCTGCGGATTCATCAGAGAGGATGCGGAACGCTAGGGGTTACTGGCAGAAGGTCGCTGTCCGACGGAAATTCGAGGTCGATCCGGTGGCCGGTGCGATTGGCCAGGATGCTGCCCGGCGTGCCGCTGGGACGGCCGCCGGTCTCTTTATTGGTCCCATGACCAGCGGCGCCGCCATCCCAGAAACCTTTGTCTTTCACATTTTCGCGTGGGTTTCCCGACATCGACCTGTCTCCCGAGGAGCGCATTCTAACCCCCGTTCGAGGTGCTCTCATGGCATCGCATTGGCAATAACAAGGGCAGGAAAACAGGAGAGCCAATGGTTGATAACACGAATCCCACGAGCCAGTTCCACCCATACGAACCGCCTTCCGCAATCCCTGTGAGCGAACGTCCACCATCCGGTGTCAGCAGCATGCTTGCCAATGTCGGAATCGACCCGAAGCGGATCGCCGAAACCGTGAAGACTTACGACTGGAACCACTCCATCGGAAGGCTTCGCGCCTACGCCCGAGTCAATCCAGGAAAGGTCCTTGGGGGGCTGGCCGCTGTGGTGATCGGAATCGGGTTGCTACGCCGCCGGTCCAACTGAAGACAAACCGTGAAAGGCAACAGCGCCGGCAACCGCCGGCGTTTTTCGTTATTGGGAGTGAGTGGAGTAGTCCACTAGAAGGCGCGCGCCCACGATCCGCCCCTGCAATCGGACGTCCGCCTCTTTCGGCTGGACCCCGAACGATTTCCCGTGAGCGGTCAGCTCGAAGTCGCTCGCGCCACGACGCAATGTCGCCTTCATCTCGCCCTGATCGTTTTTTGCCTCCACCTGGGCGGCTGTTCGCTCGATCATGTCCACCGCCGCCAGTTCCGCGGCGTTTTCAGCGAGAGCGGTCGCAATGATCTTGGAACGGAATCGCTGTGCTTCGTGGAGTGCGCGGGACGAGTCGATCATGATCAGTTGCATGACGGCGAAATACAGGATGGCCAGCGCGATCGCCGAGATCAGCGCGTAGCCGCTTTCACTGGTGCGCGCGCGGAACGAAGATCTGATCGATGGCAAGCTTCCCTCCTGAATCCATTGCAGTCAGCCGGACCGCGTCCTGACCTGTCGAGAGCGTGTAACCGGAAATGCGAAAGGCCGGAACCGCGCGAGCGATCCAGTCCCCCAGCAGCTCCGTGCCCTTGAATTCCAGCCGGTGCACCTCGTCCTCTTTGCGGAAGTCGTAGACGATGGTTTTGGCGAAACCGTCCTGGCCGAGCGAGTAGATGAGGAGCATCCGGTTGCTTTGCGTGTACCCCTTGAACTCAGCCGGGTAGTACAGCGAATCCAGAACATCGCGGCGCAGCCGGGCCACCACCCCCCCCACTTCCGGATGGGTCAGGTAGTTGACCGGCCACTTCTGCTGAACTTTGAACATTTCGTAATTCACGATTCCCACGATGGCTACGAACACTCCGAACAGGGCCAGGGCAACCAGCATCTCCGCCAGGCTGAAGCCGCGAGCGCTTCGATCGGGCTTCGGCCGGACGTTGCGAGATCCTTCTCCCGACCGCAACAGAGAAAAGGTGCCGAAGGCGTTGGAGCGGCTCCGAGGAAATCGCTTCACCACAGCCCGCTCCCCCCGGTGTCCGCACGAAGCACCGACAGATGCGCCTCACGCCGGTACTTCTTGAGTTTCGGATCTTCATCCCAGTGAACGGTCAGGGTGACGCTCTTCACTCGGGGATCGTCCTTGGCCGGCTCGACTTTGATTTCCGTGGCGAATGGCTTGAGCGGTTGAAGCAGGCTGATATCCGACTGGAACGCGGGAGCCTGGGAGTCCAGCTGGGCCCAGTCGATGCGGCGCCAGATCTCGGCCTCGTTCCACAAGGCCTGCCAGACGAGGATGGTCTCGTTCGATTCGCGAAGGTAGTGCTGGCGTTCCCCGAACATGACGATCGTGGTTGTGATCACCACCGCCATGATGGCCAGCGCGACGACGACTTCGATCAGACTGAATCCTCGAGGTCGCCTCATCCGGGCCCGATTCTACTCGCTGCGCGCGCGCCCCTCATGGCTGCCCGTGTGGCGCGGCCGTCCTCGGCCGCTCCTCGAAATTCCTCATGGCTGCCCGTGTGGTGCGGCCGTCCTCGGCCGCTAAGATGCGCCGGTGCGGCCGGGACGGCCGCGCCACACGAGGAGAGTACTCATCCGGGATAGACTTCACCGCCGCCATGAAGCTCCGCTTCGCTCCGTCGCCCACCGGCTTCCTCCATGTCGGCGGCGCCCGCACTGCAATCTTCAATCTTCTCCACGCCCGCCGGCACGGCGGCATCATGCTGCTTCGCATCGAAGACACCGACGTGGAGCGATCGCGTCAGCACCACGCGGAGCAGATTCTCAGCTCACTGCGATGGCTGGGGATCGACTGGGACGAAGGTCCTGTCTATCAAAGTGATCGGCTGGAACGATACCGGGAGCGCGCCGATGAGCTGGTCCTTCGCGGGAAGGCGTACCGCTGCTACTGCACCGTTGAGGAGTTGGAAGAGGACCGGGCCACCGCTGAGAAAACAGGGAAGTCCTATCGCTACTCTGGACGTTGCCGCCCGGGAGGCTCGCGGGGCTCGAGGCCCGACGCTCGACCCTCGAGCCGAGGCTCAGCTGCTGATCCCGCCGCCACTCATGTCATCCGCTTTCAAGTGCCGGCGGGAGACATCGACTTCTGCGATCTGATTCGAGACGACGTCCG
This sequence comes from Thermoanaerobaculia bacterium, assembly GCA_046594105.1. Classification (GTDB taxonomy): domain Bacteria; phylum Acidobacteriota; class Thermoanaerobaculia; order Gp7-AA8; family Gp7-AA8; genus JBDSGC01. The sequence continues at coordinate 10,695 of JBKJQB010000010.1, read as the reverse complement.
CTTCGAGGGCGATCTCATCGACGACTTCGTTCTGATTCGATCCGATGGCAATCCCACCTACCACCTCTCCGTCGTGGTCGACGACATCGACATGGAGATCACGCATGTGGCGCGAGGAGACGACCACCTTTCGAACACACCGAAGCACATCCTTCTTTTCCGCGCGTTCGAAGCGGCAGTTCCCACCTTCGCCCATCTCCCTCTGATCCTCGGAAGCGACAAGAAGCGGCTGAGCAAGCGAACGGGAGCCACCTCCGCGGAGGAATACCGTGAGATGGGCATCCTGCCGGAGGCGCTGGTGAACTTCCTGATGCTGCTGGGGTGGTCGCCGGGCGACGATCGGGAGATCTTCACCAGCGCAGAGGCGGGCGCGCTGTTCGATCTCGCTGACGTGAACAAGGCACCTGCGGTCTTCGACGTCGAGAAGCTGATCTGGATGAACGGGCAGTACCTCGCGCGCATGGCGCCCGCCGACCTCTACCCGCACCTGCGTCCCTTCCTGGGAGAACCGGCGCCCGCGCTGGAGGAAATCGCTCCGATGATCGCGCTGCACCAGATGCGTGCGCGGACGCTGCGGGAGCTGGCCGAGCAGCTGGCCATCTACTTCGTGAACGATGAGTCGCTGGAGTACGAGCCGGAAGCGGTGAAGAAGCATCTCAAGGGCGACGATCTCCGCAGCAAACTGGAAGAGTTGCACATGCGGCTTTCTGCCGTCGAGTCCTTCGACGTGCAGACCAGCGAGACCGCCTTGCGGGCGCTCGCAGAATCGAGCGGAGTCAGCGCAGGCAAACTCATTCACCCGCTGCGTCTGGCACTGACCGGCAAGGGTTCCTCTCCGCCGGTTTTCGATGTAGCCGTGCTCCTCGGGAAGGACCGGTCCCTGCAGCGGTTGCGATGCCTGATCGAAAGGTTTCCGGAATTGTCCGAGACCTGAAGAGCTCTGCCGGGTCGTCAGTCCGCAGGCCGCTCTGGGATGGTTCGGCGCCCGTCAGCGGGCTTGAGAAACAAGTGAGCGGCATAACTGATCACGAAGAGCGCTGACGTTACCCAGTGCGCCACCGCCACCCAGTGACGGGCGCGCTCGTCGGTGATCACCTGCAGCAGATAGCCGGTGAGTGTCATCGGCACGATCAGCAGCATCGAAGCAACTCCCGTGGGCCGGTTCGGCACTCGTCCGGTGAACGAGGGCCAGATGTGATCGCCGAAGATCCAGCCGAAGGCAAAGAGCGCAAACGGCGCGGCGATGACGTGTGCCGACAGCATGGCAGGCTGCCAGGGATGGTTGATGACGGCGAATGGGTCGTCCGACGTCATCGTGTACTTCATGAACGCGAATGCCGCGCCGGTGGCGGTGATGGCGAGGACCGAGGCGTGCAGGTAGCGCACCTGCGCGCGACTCATCATCGGGGAACGACCCCGGCCAGCACGTGGTGGAGTGCGAGCACTTTCCTTGTGGCGTTCACGATGGCGCGACCGGTCAAGCTGGCCCCGGAGAGCGGGCGCACGGCACGATCGAGCGCCAGTTCCCGATCCAGTTTTCGCCCCAGTAGTTGATCGATCCAGCGGCGCCTGGGGAAATAGTCCGTCGGTTCATCGAACGAGAGGATGTCCACCCGCTCCACCGATCCATCCGCCTGGACCACCACCAGGATGGTCTCCGGGAGCGTGCGCACGCGATGGGTGTCGAAATAGCCGAACTTTCCGTCGCTCGCTGCGTAACGGATGATCAACGAGTCGTCGAAGGAGACGCCCGACTCCCGCCGGGCGGCTGCCAGTTGTTGTGGGGTGAGAAAGAACTTCTGCCGCGCCACACGAATCGGTGGTGAGAACGCGGATGCCAGCGCCTGCTCGCGCGTCATGAGAGTTCTGGCGAACATCGGCTCGGCGAGGGAGGCTACGAGCGCGATCGAGATCATGGCGACGAGAACGCCGGGAGTGCGAAGGATCAAAAAATGTATCCCAGCGCTACATTGAATTGACTCGCGCCGGTACCAGCGCGGTTCGTGATTTTCTGCCAGTCAGTCTTGATCACCGTCTGGGGGATCGGTTTGAACGCGGCGCCAAACGTCAGGATCCGCGCGTCGTTCTCCGGATTGCGCTCGTAGCCGAGGGGAACGGAGCGCTGCGTGTCGAATCGCTCGAAACGAATGTACGGCATCAGCGAGATGCCTGGTCGAGAGATCACAGAGGCGATGTCGTACCCTCCCTCCGCATACCAGCCACCAAACGACTTTCCGATCGACTCCGCCCCTGCAAAGCCGTTTGCCAGATTGATCGCACCGGCATCACCAACCGACCCCCGCGCAGCCAGGGCCCGCAACGACAACCCTCGAAACTTCGACTCGACGTGGACCTCGCCCAGTGAGACCCGGCCGGTAAAGCCGCGCCCCTGTCCCGAACCGCCTCGGTAGACAGATCCGCCCAGAAGAGTGCCCTCCAGCGGATGCCAGTCGGCCCGCAGAACACCGGCCAGATCCTCCGCCTTGGCCTTCGCTCCCGATTGCTTGCCCTCGTGCAGTCCCTCCTCCGATGTGAAGCCTGCGCTATCCAGCCCGGTCAGCAGATAGGCGCGATAGCTCAGGGAGCCGGCCTCGCCAAAGACGCCAGCACCCATCTCGCTCCATGTGGTCGGAATGATCCGGTCCTCCACCGCTGGACGGCGGGCCGCCAGGAATGAAGTCGGCTCGTGTTGCTCGTTGATGAAGCCCATCGGGACGAGCACGACCCCCGCGCGAATGTTGGCCTGCGGTCGCAACAGGTAATCGAGGTAGGCGAACTCCATAGAGACCGCGCCGCCGCGCTCGGTGGAGCCATGCTCGACCTCCAGCTCGGAGTTGAAGAGCACCGAAGGGTTGAACTTGTAACCGGTGTAGATGACGGCACGAACCAGATCGGCGGAGCTGACCTCGTGCGAGGAGTGGTTCTGGTAAAGCATGTCGCCGTACCCGCCGACGGAGAACCCCGGCTCACTGCGATAGACCTTCGATGCGGCTGCGCCAAGACCGTACTGCCCGGAGGCGGGATCGGTCCGGACCTCCTGCCGGAGCTGGCCGTTCTTGAGCGTCTCGATCTCGCGCGAGAGCACGTCGATCTCACGCCGGACTTCAGAAAGCTCGGTCGATGGGGCGGACTTCTGCATTTGCGCAATCTTGCTTTCCAGAGCCTGGATGCGACGCTCCAGATCCTGTGTGTCCTGCGCCAGACCGGCGTGCGCCACTGCCAAAACTGCTGCTGCCAGAATCCATGATCGAATCATTCGTGCCGCTCCTTGATTTGAAAGTGCGGGTCGAGAATGGCCAGCCCGCCCGCAGTTCGGCGGAACTGCCGCGAGAACTGAATGGATTTGTCAGTGTTGATGAACATTGCGGCGACCTGGTGCTCCTCGCACCAGAGAAGCCCGTCCGTGCTCCCCATGACGTACAAGGCCGTGGAAAGGATGTCCGCCTCCAGACCGCTGTCGGCGATGACGGAGACCGAACCACGCGGGGGGAGGGCTTCGCCGCTGCGCGGATCGAGAATGTGCGAGAAGCGACGACCTCCGACCAGGAACGACTTTTCGCTTCCGGAACTCGTTGACAGCGAGGCGTTCGCGAGCGTGAATTCCGCGATGGGGTGGTCGCGCCTCTCCGGGTCGGCCACGGTGACGGTGGCCCGCCCCTTCACCGAGAGCTGACCGCCGAAGTTGAGAACCGCTGCGGAGCCGTCGCTGAAAAGCGACAGCACTCGATCCAGCGCGTAGCCCTTGCCGAAGGCGCCCTCTTCGATGGCTGCGCCGTTCGACAACTCGATCGTGCGAGAGGGCCGAAACCTCAGATTGCCGATCGCTGCTTGCGCTCGAGCAAGGGCCAGTGTGTCCGGTTCAGGGACCGCACCACTCCCGCGAGTCTTCCAGCGATCGATGAGGGGGCGAACCAGAGGGTTGAACGCCCCGTCGGTCTTTTCGCTCCATTCGCGGGCGGCGCTCAGAACCTTCCAGAGCTCTGGCGAGACCTGCGCCTTTCCGCGCGCGTTGAGTCGAGCGAGCTCGCTTTCGTTGCTCCATGTGGAGAGAAGTGCCTTCTCCACACGAACCGCCTCAGCAAACGCAGCTTCGATTTCCCGATCGCTGGAGGCCGTGATTTCGCACACCGTTCCCATCACATAGCGCGCGCGCGTGATCGGGCCTGGCGCGGCCATGGGGATTGCGGTCAGAAGGAGAAACGACAGAAACATCAGCGTCCGGCCGGCACTCGTGACCGTTCAAACCGATCCCTCATGGAGACCGCTAGAAGCCACATCGCGCAGAACGCGACCATCACGACGGAGAACCACTTTCCGTAAAGCCCCATCGGTGAAAAGGGTTCCGTGGCGTTGTGAATCGCCTCGCTGGCGGGAAGCAGGCCCGCCTCGGAGAATTCATGAATCGAGTAGAAGAGGATCTGGACGGCGAACAGGAGCAAGAACAGACCGGTCACCTGAAAGAAGCGGCGGATGTCGATGCGGTGACCGTAATGTGCCCAGGCCCAGGACATCGCGGCAGCCAGCCCCAGCCCGACAAGGGAGCCGAGGAGGAAGCGGCTGTTGCGAACCTGAATGAGCATCAGCGCCGTTTCCATCCCCTCCCGTGTGACCATCAGGACGGTGAAGAGGAAGACGCCGGTGATGGCCAGAAACCGCGACGCTTTCGAAGAGTAGCCATCCAGCCGCCGCTCCATGTTTCCTTTGAGTCGGGGGGCGGTTCGCCAGACGTGCACGACGAACGAGGCGACGAGGATCGCGGCGATCACTCCGAGAATGCCTTCCCAGACGGACTGGTACTGGCTGAGTCGCATGAGCGCGTATCCCAGGGCAAAGCTGGCCACGACGGAGGCAGCGATTCCGGCGTACACGGCCGGGCGAAGCCAGTCGCGGCCGGTCTTGCGAAGAAACGCAAAGATGATGGCCACCGTCAGAAACGCTTCGAACCCTTCACGAAAAACGATGATCAGTGCTGGGAGCATGGGATCACTTGCGGAGCAGCATCGCGTCGAGACCGATCGACTGGACTCGATCGGGAGAGTGCGGCCGCTCCCCTTTCTTTTGACACGCTTCACAGATCCCCAGGATCTGCAGGTTGTGAGACGTAGCGATGAACTTCCTGCGGTGACAGATTTCGTGCTGCCGGGCCTGCATCTGCGGATCCTGAAACTCGATCACGGTGCCGCAGGTGGTGCAGATGAGATGGTCGTGGTGGGAATCGCCCCGGACATGCTCGTAGTGGTAGTGCTCCTCGCCGAGGTGGACGCGCCGTACCAGCCCGGACTTCACCAGAAGCTCCAGGGTCCGGTAGACGGTGGCCCGGGAGATCTTCAGGCTCTTTCCCTTCATCTTGAAGAGCAGCTCATCGGCCTCGAAGTGGTAATGGGTGCCGAAGATCTCGCGCACCAGCGCGGTCCGCTCGCGGGTGAGCTTGAGCCCCTGACCGGAAAGAAAGTCCTGGAACCTGTTGAGTTCGCGCTGAACGGGAGGCATTGTGTGTTTTGAATTGAGACTGAGTCTCAGTTGCAGACTGAATTCTAACGGGCCGGTGTCGGGGTGTCAAATCGCGCTCGCGTGTCACCAAAGGCGGCCGAGTGAACCGACTGATGCGAAAGTGGTGGCGGACGCTTTGCGAACCAACGCGGCCGGCCGTGCCGGCTTACAGCCGCGATTGCGCTGCCACGGCTGCTTCCCGGATCTGCGGCTGGCGGGGCTCGATCGAGAGCGAGCGATTCCAGTAGTCGAGAGCACGTCCGTAGTCGTTCGTCTTCGCGAAGAAGACGCCGAGGTTATTGAGCACCAGGGTCGAAGAGGGTTGCAGCCCCAGAGCCCGCTCCAGTTCCGGCACTCCTTCCGTGTTCCGACTGGCCGAGACCAGCGCTGACCCGAGGTTCGCTGCGATGAGGTACGACTGCGGAAACAGAGCCTTCCCTTTGTACAGAATCGCGATCGCGCGGGAGGTCAGCTGCTGATCCCGATACAGCGCAGCGAAGTCGACGATGTAACTCTCCGCATTGGGGAGACCCTTGGTCACTGCGGTCAGAAAGGCTTCATCCGCGCCGGTGTACTGCTGCCGGTCGAACAGCGCCATGGCCAGGTTCAAGTAGGGCGTGGGACGGTTGGGGTTGAGCTCCACCGCCTGGGTGAACGCCTCCACGGCCTCCTTGGTTTTGCCCTTCGATCGAAGGTCGACTCCGAGATTGTTGTAGTAAGCGTAAGAACCCCATTTTTCAGGAGCGATCGGCGCCGCTGCCGTATGCCGCTCGTCGTCGTTCTCCAGCACCGGGGTGAGATTGCGATTTGGATCGCTGGAGTGACCGATTGCCTGCAGCGCAGCCTGATAAGCCTTGGTGTCGAGCTTGACGTTGGAGGCCACCGGCCGCTGGCTGACAAACTCGCCGTAGCTCACGACCCGCACCGAGTTGATGGGAGCAACATCGCGGAATGCCCAGGTAGCGACGTGACCGGGCATCTCCAGCGACTGCGGAAGTCCGAGGAGCGTCAGCAGTGTCGGGGTGATGTCATAGATCGAGAGGCGGTGTGATGCCCGCGACGCCGCTACATGCGGTCCATAGGCGACGAACACTCCGGGGTTGCGGTGATCGGAAAGAGCGGTGCCACCGTTGGGTACATTCCGGGGCCGCGCTTTCCCCCAGCGGAAGCCGTGCGCGGAAAGCACGATGACCGTGGTGTCTTTCGGAAGGACCGCCATCCACTCGCCGATCAGACGATCGACCTCCGAGTAATAGTTCGCCACGGCCGGCCAGAACTTCCGGTAGCGCTCTTCGCTGATGCCTTCGCGGTACGGGGGATGAAACGGCGAAAACAGGTGATTGACCGCGTCGGCACCCTCGTACGACATCATGACCAGCATCGGATCGCGGCCGGCCTTGCGCTCGTCGTTGTAAAGGTTGATGGCTACCCGGTGATCACTCCAGGTCTTGGCCAGGATGGAGCGGAAGGTCCGGACCGGCTCGTTGGGTTCGGCACTGTTGACGCCGGCGTCCCACTCGGCAGAGGTCATGTTGAGGAAGCGGCGCGCCTGGTCGTACCCGATCGTTGTGGCATCGACATTGAGCGAGGCGGCCCGCGCCGCGGCGGACGGGGGGTACACCGCCGTGGGAGTCTGCTGCACAGGCTCGTCGTACACCACGCTGTCCTGCGCCGATGGCGGCCATGCTGTCCACCAGTTCGCCACCAGGGCCTCGCGGCCGAACGCATCTCCAATGTCCCAGATGGCCGGCGCACGGCGGGAGTAGGAGTTGATGGGAGTCTGATGGGCGTGATCCATGAAGTCGATCACGCCGTGCCGATCGGGACTCAGTCCGGTGGCCACCGTGGTCCACAGCATCGGAGAAACGGTGGGCTGGATGGTCTGGAGCGATCCGGTCACCCCTCCGTTGGATAGCGCTTTGAGATTGGGGATGCGACCGTCGTCGGAAAGCTCGTGCAGCAACTCCCAGTCGGCGCCGTCGATGGCGAAGACCGCGACGCGCGAAGGCGCACTGCGGGCATCGCGGCGCAGTTCCACGCGTTTGGCATGCAGCAGCGCATCGCGGTCGGCCTCGAACCGTGCCACCTCGAAGGCGGTCACTTTCAATCCGCTGCGGGCGAGATGATTGGTCACGGTCCTTCGTAGCGGATCTCTCTGCGAGTTGAATTGGGAAGTTGGCGAGAGCAGGTCCTCGATGGGGATCTGGGCGGTGACCGCAGAGACCGCCTCCGCCACGCGGGCCCGGATCCATGAGTTCCACCCCTGTTCGATCACCCGCCGGGAGTCAGGGATCCGCCCGGCATCGATGCCGAAGCGAAGCCGGTACGTCATGGTCACCGGAACGCCTTCTTTCGAATTGATGCGGATCAGCCCGTCGCGCTGCGCAAATCCGTCACGCTTCTCAAAACGCAGCCGGTAGAACTGATGCGGAGGAAGATAGGTGATGTTCTGCTGAACCAGCCGCACCTTTCCGGAATGCTTGTCGATGCCGAAGATGATCGACCGGGACGAGGGCAGATAAAGGCTGATCAGCAGGTAGGTGATCGCACCCAGGCCGGCGAGCAGGGACAGGAAATTGAGCAACCGATGACGGCGCATTCGTTGAGAGCGCTATGCAGAGCGGGGGCCAGTTTGGAAAGGCCCGAGCGGAGCCGACGGCGGTGGCCGCTTACTTCTTCCGCTTGACCAGTTGCTTGACCTCGTCGTTCCCGATGGGACTCTGGGCGGAAATGATCACGGCAGCCGTCCCCTCCCGGAATGCGGGAATGCTGCAGCGGATGATGACGGTGCCGTCCGCCGTGGTTTTCCCTCTGAAAATGACTCGCGGCGGCTCGGCCGTCGAGATCACCTTGACCTCCACTGCTGCGGCAGGGATCGGATTCTGGGAAAGACTCTTGCGCGTGGCCACCCGCATCTCCACCGCTGAACCTGCGAAGAATTCGACTGTATTCAGCAGGGAGAGCTCCAGATGCTCGCTCTCCGCCTCCGAAGCCAGGTAGTCAATGATGACCTGGTCGAGAGTCTTGTCGTCAAAGACGCCGAGAGGCGGAGTGGCCGGAGCAGTCTCCCCGTCCGGAGGAAGCTCCTGTGCGACGGTGGGGCGGGAGGTCGCGAACTTGGTGGAGTCGGCCGGGTGATCGAGACGGCCCCGCTTGATGGCCGCGATCATGGTGCGATGCTGCTGCTCCATGAGGCTGGCGATCCACTTCTCGTCCACTCCCGCCTTGACCTGCTCGGCATAGGAGGTTTTCTTGGACGCCAGAATCTCGCCACCGACGTAAACCAGACTCTCGATGTAGGGGTTTTGAAGCCCTTTGTCCTCGGTCTGGATGTGGTAGACCTTGTCGTTATGCTTGATGTCTGTGTTGAATCCGGTGATCACCGGCGACGCTCCGCAGCCTTGCGACTGGAAGCGGAAGTGTAGCAGAGCCGGTCAGTTCTGCTCGAACCACCCGCGCAGAGAATCGATTTGATCGCGCACACGTGCGGCATCGTCCGCTTGCGGCATCAGCGCCAGGTAGCGCTCGAATCCGTCGATGGCATCCTGATATGCATGCATCCGCGCAGCCAGGGCAGCGCGGTCACGGACTTCGAAAGCATCGCCAGCGTCGAGAATGAGCAGCCGGTCGATGGACGCCGCGGCATGCGCCAGGTCGTTCCGCGAAAGATAGGCCGATTTCAGATGAGCGAGCTCCCGGGCCAGGATCTCTTTCTGCGCAAAGGAGCGGAGATGATGCTCGCGGAGTCTCACCCCTCCGCCGTAGACGTCGTCCAGCAGCCCCTGCAACTCCAGCGAGGTAAGGACTTTTCCGCCTTCAAACGGGTCCACAACAATTTGCCCGAATGGACCGCTCAGCTTGACCAGAAACCGTCCCGGGATGGCCACTCCCGCCACGTCCACCCCCACGCGCCGCCCGATCTCGATGTAGAGAATCGAAAGAGCGATGGGCAGGCCGGCATGCTTGTCCAGAGTCTCGTTGAGCAGCGCGCTGCGAGGGTCGTAGTAGTCCTCGTCCTGGCCGTGAAACCCCAGCTCCTCGAAAAGGACTCGGTTGATCGTCTGCACGATGCGATCGATGTCTCGCGAGCCGCTCAGGCGTTCGCGGACGCAGGAGCTCCAGTTCGCCACTTCCGACAGATAGGGCTCGATGTTCAGGCCCGGATCATCCTCGAGAGCAACGATCAGCGAAGCCTCCACCAGATCCACCAGCTCGTCGGGGCGGGCTGCAACCTCCAGGAACCGTTGCCGCGCATACATCGGATGAGTCAGAAGTCGCGACGATTGCACGATCATCCTCCCGCTTCGCCCTGTCGTTCCCGGATCTGCTGCCGGAGCGATTCCGCGATGGGCATCGATCGCTGCAGTTTCCAGTCGAAGAGCACCACGATCACTTTTCCGGTCGCCGCGAGCACGTCGCCGGCACGCTTGCGAATCTCGTAGTGGGTGTCGAATGAGGTGTTGCGCATCTCACCCACCCGAACGCGAATCTCGATGGCCTCCATGGCGATCTGGGCGAGAAAGTCGCACTCCGCACGGGCCACGATGAAGCCGATGTCGGTCGGCGAACTCCCTCCGGTCAGATCGAACCAGAGCTGCGCGCGCGCCCATTCGAAGTAGGTGAGGTAGACGGCGTTGTTGACGTGGCCGAAGGCGTCGACGTCGCGGAAGATCACCTGCCAGGGGACCACGAACCAGCCTCGGTCCCATCGCGGCGCGCTGGAGGAAACTGTGGCCTCTGCGATCGTGCTGCCGTCCCGTGTCTTCACTGGCGACGCCACCCCGTCATTGTACGGCAGAGGTGTGAGTGGCGAAGGGCATCGCTCCCCGCGTGCAGGCCTGCAGATACCGTCCGGGCAGCGGATGATCGAGATACGGCGCGATGACCGAAGATGCGGCGACCAGGCGGTTGAGATCGACTCCCGTATCGATGGCCATCTTGTCGAGCATGTAGACGAGATCTTCCGTGGCCATGTTGCCGGACGCCCCCGGCGCATAGGGACATCCGCCGAGACCGCCGGCAGATGCGTCGAAGATGATGATTCCCATCTCCAGCGCCGCGAGCGTGTTCGCCAGCGCCGTGCCCCGTGTGTCGTGGAAGTGCATGGCCAGTTTGCTGGCCGGAATCACCTGCAGCAGCATCCCGATCACTCCCTGGACCTGCATCGGCGTTCCCACTCCGATGGTGTCCCCGATGGAGACCTCG
>JBKJQB010000272.1:0-5696 GCA_046594105.1 Thermoanaerobaculia bacterium | reverse complement strand
CGTGATTGCAGATCCTTCGCCGTCTGTGCGGCTCAGGATGACGGTTCGAAGGATCCCGCCCGGCTCCTAAGTCTCCAGCCGCTTCAGCACCGCTTCACCGGCCGCCTTCGTTCCCAGCGAGCCGCCGATGTCCGCGGTGGTCTCCCCTGCCGCGATCGCGGCAACCACGGCGCGCTCGATGCGCTCCCCTTCCTCGGCGAACCCGAGGTACTCGAGCATCATCCCCGCGGTGAGGATGGCCCCGATCGGATTGGCCACGTCTTTCCCGGCGTACTTGGGAGCGCTGCCGTGGATCGGCTCGAAGAGCGACACGCGGCCGGGATGGATGTTGCCGCTGGCGGCGATGCCCAGGCCACCCTGAAGCGCCGCGCCGAGGTCGGTGACGATGTCGCCGAACATGTTGTTGGTAACGATGACGTCGAACATCTCCGGCGCCCGGACCATCTGCATCGTGAGAGCGTCCACGAACATGTGGAAATGCTCGATCTCCGGATACTCCCTGGCCACTTCTTCGAACGTGCGCAACCAGAGATCGCCGCCGAAGCGCATCACGTTGTTCTTGTCGGACATGCACACCGACTTGCGGCCGGTCTTCTTCGCGAACTGGAAGGCGTAGCGGATGATGCGCTCCACGCCCCTGCGCGTGGAGACGTCTTCCTGAATGGCGATCTCCTCAGAGGTGCCCTTCTTGAAGTTGCCCCCCATGCCGACGTATGCGCCTTCGGTGTTCTCGCGGAAGATCACGAAGTCGATCTTCCTGGTGCTCTTCAGCGGCGAGAGCCGTTCGTTGAGCAGCTTGACCGGCCGGTAGTTCACGTAGAGGTCGAGCTGAAAGCGCATACCCAGGAGGATGTCGGCGGCGTGCTTCATGTCGGGAACCCGGGGATCGCCGAATGCGCCGAGGTAGACAGCGTCGTAGTGGGTGCGGATGTCGTCCATCGCGCCCGGCGGCATGGAGATGCCGGTGCGCAGGTACTCGTCGGCGTTCCAGCCGAAGGGAACGAACTCCAGTCCCAGCCTGCGCGACTGGTTCACCTGCTCCAGCACCCGCATCCCGCTGGCGATCACTTCCGGGCCGATCCCGTCTCCGGGAACGACAGCAATTTTTTTCGAAGTCATGACCGCCGCGGATTATACGGTCGAGGCCGCGCGGGAAAATTGAAATCAATTCGGGGAGCTTTTTCTCCGTATCGGAATCACTGCCTTTCGTAACGCCGGCATCCTGCCGGCCGGTCCGCGGGCATCCTGCCCGCAAGAGCTCGCTGAACAGCGCCGGCTGGAAGCCGGCGGACCGGCCGGCAAGGATGCCGGCGCTCCGAAAGGCCGACTCAGGCGCGAAGGTCAATCACGCTTCGGCACCAGTGGTTGCTCTCCGGAAGTTGCGGTCCCCAGCATCTGCAGCGCGCGATATTCCGTGACCCTCCCGCCGGAATAGGGATCGGAGACGCCGAACGCGGCAAAGTCGTCGGCCACCGCGGGGTGCACGATCACTTCCGCCCTGGGATTCCGCGCGAGGAGAGCGCGAAGTCGTCCCTGGTCGAGGAAGTGTTTTCGCTGCGGATAGACCACCGGTCGGAACCGGAATCCATGCCGTCGAAGCGTCCCGCGCGACAGGATCGCCAGGACATTCAGCGGTGCGAGACGGCTGAACCAGAGCGACGTGTCATAGGGAAGACGCACTTCCTTGATTCCCACGCCTTGCAGCAGATCGGCGATTGTTTCGAGCACCCCGGGGACGATGTGGGCGTGATGATGCCCGTCAAGATAGGTGGCCCTTACACCCGCGGCGTGGAGCACGCCGAGCTGCCGCTGCAGCTCGCCGCGCACCTCCGCCTTCAGCTGCATCTTTCGCTCTCCTCGCGTCATCATCCATCTGCGGATTAAGGAGCCCGGACCCTCAGCGATTGCGCTTCCGTATGTGAGATTGAAGTGCAGGCCGAGCGCGACGCGCCCTTCCGAAGCCAGGGCCAGCAGCGGCGCAAGCTGGTGCCGCAGATGCTCGCTGTCCGCGAGGATCGAGACGCGCCTGACGACGCCCTGCTTTGCCAGTTCGAGAATCCCTTCGTTGACCGCCGGCGAGATTCCCCAGTCGTCCGCGGTGATCGCCTCCGGCGCGCGTCCCATCGGCGCGTAGAGCCCGCGCAGAAAACGCCACCACAGAATCGGCAGACGCCAGGCGATGGTGACGGTCTCGCGGAACACCCGGCTGGACGGCTTTTCTTCGGACAGGTACAGCCGCTCCGGCAGATCCTTCTGCCCCATGGACAGAGTGGAGGCAATCACCGAAAGCTCCACGTCGAACAGGAATCCGGGGAAACGCTGCAAGGCGAATCCCTCGGTGGCCATGCGACGGCTCATGGCCAGATTCCCGGCGTGCGTGTCGGTGGTGGCCACCGGCAGCAGCAGTTTCACCAGCCGGTTGAAGGCCAGTCCGAGACGGTGGCGGGCATAGACGAAGGGAAGGACGCGGACCGGAATGCGGAATCGGCTCTCCGGCATGCGCCGATTGGCATGAACGAGATCGATGCCCTTCGACACCTCGTCGAAGGCGCGCTGGAAAAACGCCGGATCGCACGGCTGCTCCAGGTTGAGGGTGAACAGAACTCTGCCGCGCGACTTCAGGAACGCTGCACGGAGTGCCAGGCCGTGCACATCACCACCAGCAGGAATCGTCGGAAGGAGTTGCAGCGGAGTTCCCGGAGCGGCCAGATTCCCGAGGGAGTAGCCCAGGTCGTCACCAACGCCCACGGGACCGCACGGAGCAAGGATCACTTCGAAGGAGGCGCCCCACCGTTCGCGGAGAAAAGCGATGGTTGGCGCCATGGCCCGCCGCACCGACTCGACCGGCCGCGGAACATGCACCGGCACGAGCAATGAGACTTCCAGCGTGAACACCGCCGAGGGCAGGGTCGCCCAGGGGGCGATCGACCAGCCGGCAGCGACCCAACCGAGACCGGAAGCAGGCTTCGCGGGATCCATCGCCGTCAAGGCTTCTCGCCCACGAAGAGGACATCGGCGAAAAGGAAAAAGCTGAGCGGCATCGAGGTCGCCCGGAAGCCGCAACGCTCCAGCAGCGCTTCCCACTCTCTCCGCGTCCGGAAGTGAAATCCTTCCTGGCGCGTGCGGGTGAATCCAATGGTGGTCACGATCCGTTCGTAGGTGCGATTCAACAGCGACGAAGGCCCATGCTCCGGATCCACTTCTCTCAGGATCAGGCGACCGCCGGATTCCAGCCGGTCGAAGGCATTGCGGATCAGCCGCTCCTGATCGAGCGGCGTGAAGTAGTGCATCAGATCGATGAGGGCCACAGCCGCATACGTTCCGTCCGGCGGCTGCAGGATGTCGCCGGTGGCGAAGCTCACCCGGGGCAGGTCGCGAGCGGCCTGGCGAGCCAGGGCAATGCGGGCGGCATCGTGATCGATGCCCAGCACCACTCGCGCCGGCGAAGTCTCCGCCGCCGCGAACGCAAACAGTCCATGACCGCACCCCAGGTCGAGCACCGAGCCGACGGCCGGGAGATGCGAGGTCATCTTGCGATAGGGAGTGAGCCACCAGCGCAGCCACAGGAACCATCTCGTCGCCGCGGGGGCGGAACGGAACTGCCGGAGGATGGCGCTCACGTCGCTTCTCCGTAGAAACCGCGGCGATCCTGGGCCCGGATCCGGAAGAGCCACACGATGGCCAGCAGGAGGTCGCGAGCAAGCCGCACCGTGCTCTTCTCACTGTTCAGGTACAGCGTCACCGGCAGTTCGGCGACCCGGAATCCTCGGCGCAGCGCGGTCAGGAAAAACTCCAGATCGAAGAGAAATCCGGGACAGCTCTGCCGCGCGAAGGCCGCCTCCGCCATGCGGCCGCTCATGCACTTGAGGCCGGCCTGGGTGTCGGTGGTGCGGATGGGAAACATCATCCGAGTGATCCGATTGAACAACAGGCCCAGACGATGACGACGGTAGGCGATCGGCAAAAGGCGCACCGGGATATCAAACTCGCTGACCAGGAGACGCCGGTTCGCCGTCACGAAATCGGCGCCGTCGCGCAATTGGGTCGCCGCGCGGTCGAAGAAGTCGAGGTCGTAGGGAAGGTCCGCGTCGACAAAGAAAATCCACTCTCCCCGAGCTTCATTGAAGCCGGTACGTAAGGCGGCCCCTTTTCCGATCACCCCGGTGTGGGTCAGCGGGCGCACTCGTGGAAATTCTGTGGCCAGTTCCGCGGCCAGCGCGGCAGAGGGGTCATCGCTGGAGGAGGGAGTCACGATGAGAACGATCTCGTAGGACTCACCGAAACGCTCGCGGAGAAAACTGTCCGCTGTCTGGACGGTCGCCTGCAGCCAGTGTGCGGCACCTTTGGCCGGGATCAGCAGCGTGACCGCGAGCTGGCAATGCCTGGGGCCGCCGGTCTGCGGAAGGAGCGGCGTCATTTCGCTGCGCAGCGGCGATCGCATTCTCGGCGGCCATTATCGCTGTTCCACGCCGGTGAGCTGCACGGCCAGCAGCCGCGGATCCTGATTGTGCAGCACCGTCGCCGGCGCGAAGGACTGATCGGAATGGATGCGCACATCGACCTGGCTCACGGGCGGCAGCGGAACGATCATGGTGACCGCATGGTGTTTCTGCGCCACTACCGAGAGTGGCGGCTGCCCGGCGATGGTGACCGTGACCGGCGAGGTCTCATAGGGCGAGTCGTTCGAGATGCGGAAGGACAAGGCCAGGGTTGGACGGTGACGGGCCACGCGAATCGTCGCCTCGCGCTCCAGCCACCGCCACTCGTCGCCCTCGATGGTCCGCTCCAGCGCATAGACCCCGGAAACCGGCAGGTATCGTTCCTCCGGCATGATCGGATCGACGCTGATCTGTCGGTAGAAGTTCCGCGTCAGCTTTCCGTAGGCGTCGCTCGGCGGCCAGGAGAACACGCGTGTGTCGCGAGCGTGCGAGCCACCGTCCACGAACATGACCAGCCGGGCATCCGGCCGCGCGTACGCCTCGCGCAGACCCTGCTCGATGATCACGGAACGAAACCGGGGGAGCAGGTACTCGACGTGGGGACGGGTTGAGGGATCGTAGAGAACGGTCGTGGAAGAAGGAGCGCTCTGTTCGATGAACGCCGCGGCAGCAGCAGGCGGCGAAGGGATGGTCCGGCGCTGCGCCAGGAGCGGATGGACGTAGCCGATGGTGATCGCCACAAACACCACCGTCACCACCACAGGCAACGCCCGGATGTGCGCGTTGTCCCGAAGCGCGCGGAGTCCGTAGGAAGCCTGCAGCGCGACGAAAACCATGGACGGCAGGCTGTACCGAGCGCCGTCGGCCGGATCCATCCAGCCGAGCTCGAACCACAACTGCACAAAGGTGAACAGCAGCAGCGGGAGAAGCAACTTCCATCGCCGGAACGCTTCGCCGATTCCCAGCGCCACCATCACAATCAACGGCAGCGTCAGGTACTTCGAGCCCCAGGGGTGGAGCAGAAAGCGAACCGCGACGGCCACCACGGACATGGCTCCGCGCGACATCGCCGCATCGTGGGAGGCGAAATAGGCGGCCTGCTTCGTCTCATAGGCCAGCACGGCTTTCAGGCCTCCCGCCGCATCCACCAGTGGGAGGAACCACATCAGCGAGACGAAGCAGGCCGCCTATTTCGCCTCCCACGATGCGGCGATGTCGCGCGGAGCCATGTCCGTGGTGGCCGTCGCGGTTCGCTTT
>JBKJQB010000052.1:0-7330 GCA_046594105.1 Thermoanaerobaculia bacterium | reverse complement strand
ACCAACGCCGCCGGCCGTGCCGGCCCCCGTATACTCAACCGATCGCATGGCCGCCTCACGCAGTCGCTTCGCGCTGGTCCTCTCGTTCGCCGGCCTGTTGGTTTCCTCCCTGCATTGCCGCCAGGCGTCCGGGGTGGCTCGGGATCCCGTGGAGCGCGAGGCGGAAGCGGCGTTGCTCGCGTACCTGCGCATCGACACATCGAATCCTCCCGGGAACGAGACGATGGGTGCGCGCTTCCTCCAGCAGCTGTTGCTGAAGGAAGGAATCGAAGCAAGCCTGGTGGGCTCCAATCCCGATCGGCAGTCGGTTTACGCCCGCATCCGCTCGGGCTCCACAGAGCCGGCACTGCTGCTGCTCCATCACATCGACGTGGTGCCAGCAGTGGCGTCGCAGTGGACCCGACCGCCCTTCGCCGGTCTGCGCGTCAACGGGTATCTCTGGGGCCGCGGCGCTCTCGACGTCAAGTCGCTGGGAATCGCGCAGCTGATGGCCATCGCCGATCTCCAACGCCGTCGCGTTCCCCTGCGGCGGGACATTGTGTACCTCGGCGTGGCAGATGAAGAGATGGGTGGGGCGGCCGGGTGTCGCGAACTGCTGGAGAAACATCCGGAGTTGTTCGCGAACGTCGGCTACGTTCTCAATGAAGGTGGATCCAGCGAGACCGTGGTCGACAAAGTCACCATCTGGGGGATCGAGACGCAGGAGAAGGTTCCGCTCTGGCTGCGCATCACCTTTGAGGGGCAGAGCGGGCACTCCGCCTCGCCGCCTGAGGACGGTGGGATGCTGGCGCGGCTGGTTCACTGCCTGGACCAGATCGCCAGGATTCCCACTCCCTATCGTTTGACTCCATCGGTGGAGCGCTACTTCCGAGCAGCGGGAAAGCTGAAAGCAGATGAGAAGGGCGCGCTGATGCGCGAGATCCACGAGCCGGTCGACGTGGAGCGCGTCGAGCGGGTCCTGCCGTCCGGATACCGCTCGCTGCTTCACAACACCATCGCCATCACCAGGATCGAGGGAGGCAGCTGCACGAATTGTCTTCCGTCGCGGGCCACGGCGGACCTGGACATTCGCCTGCTCGATGATGAGCGCGCCGAGCCTTTGCTGGAGAGAATCAGGGCATTGATACCCGCTGGAAAGGGAGCCGCTCTGGAGGTTCTGCTGGCCGCCCAGCCGGTTCCGGAGAGCCGGACGGACACCGAGTTGTTCCGCGTGCTTTCAGAGACGATGCGCGCGGCGGAGCCGGGATCGGCGGTTGCTGCGTTCGTCAGTCCGGGAACATCCGACAGCCGTTATTTTCGCGCCCGGGGCATCGTGGCCTATGGCATCGCGCCGTTCAAGGTGAACTACTACGACGCCGATACGGTGCACGGAAACGACGAACGGATTCGCGCGCGCTTTTTCTCGGAAGGAGTGAGGCTGACCCGCGCCATCGTCAGCGGGTTCTGCGCGCGCCGCGGTAGTCCATGACCCTCATGGGCCGTCGCGTCGCTCTGGCCATCGTCGTTGCCGGTGCACTCCTGCTGTTCGCCCGTCCGCTCCTTCGCGGCGAGGTGTTCTCGTTCCGCGATCACGCCGACTACTTCCAACCACTGCGATGGTTCACCGCGCAGGAGTTGAGCCATGGCCGCCTCCCACTGTGGAATCCCTACAGCGCTTCGGGCGAGCCGTGGCTGGCCAATCCGCAGACCGCCGTGTTCTACCCGCCGGCGTGGCTGTTCCTGATCCTTCCCTTTCCCGCGGCGTACGTGCTGTTCCTCTGTCTTCACGTGATGCTGCTCGGTGCCGGCGGCTTCCTGCTGTTCTCGCGGTTCGCCGCGCCCGGGGCCGCGCTCGCCGCGGCGCTGGCGCTGATGTTCTGCGGTCCCTCGCTTTCGCTTCTCGATGTCGGCAACAACCTGACCGCGTTCGCCTGGCTCCCACTGGTGCTGTGGTGCGCGCTGACGCAGGTGGACGGCGATCTCTCGGCGCTGGCCATGGCCATGTCCTTTCTGGCGGGAGAGCCGTTCTTTGCGGCGTGCGGAGCGCTGATGTTCGCGCTGATCCGGCGCCGCGGCATTCTTCGCATCGCCCTGGCTACGGTTGCGCTATCCGCGATTCAACTCCTGCCGTTTCTGGCCATGGTGCGCACCAGTGATCGCGCCGGAGGAGGCATCGTGGCGGCGGACATCCTTCGCGACTCCGTGTCGTGGAGGGACTGGATGTTCCTGGCGCTCCCACCGAGCATCGGAAGCGCTCCGATCGATCAACGATTGTCGGAGCAGTTCATCCCCATCATCTATCTCGGTCTGCTGACGTCGATCCTCGCAGCGATCGGGCTGGTGCTCGGATGGAGACGCCCGGTGGTTCGCTGGACGCTCGCTGCGATCGCCGTCTGCGCCGCGGTGGCGTCGGGCGGCCATCTCCGGCCGATGGCGGCGATGCTGGCGCACCTTCCGCTCACGATCTTTCGTTACCCGGCGCGGCTGGTGCCGCTGGTGGTGATCGGTCTCTGTCTTCTGGCAGCCATCGGGTGCGATCGGGTGGTGCCGGCGCGATGGCATCTGGCCATCGCCGTAGTGGTGGCCATGGACGTGCTGGTGCACAGCAGCACACTGCTGGCCAGCGTGCCCTTCGATCTCCATCCGGTGCCGCATGCGCGCGGCATGGGCCGGGATGCGAAGATGGTCCGCCTGGGGATGGACCGCTCCACGCTGATGCAACGCGGAGCGTGGGTGGCCGGATACCTCAACCTGTTCGACCGGCGCTTCGACGCCTGGACTGCCGCGCCTCTTTCCTCCGCGGAATACTCGAAAGGGTACGAGCGCGCGGTGACCGGCCCTCGTCCCGACCTGCTCGATGCGATGGCGGTGGGCTACCTGCTGACCTCCCGCTCGGTGATCGCCCTGCCGGTGGTTGGACAGGTGGAGGGAGTGCGGGTGTACCGGAACCGCGGCGGGTGGCCGATGGCCTATTTCCGCGCGGCAGCGAATGAGCGGCCGGTGGTCGCAGCCTCGTCGCTGGCGTTCACCACCAGCGCTGCGCACATCACCGTCGATGCTCCCACCGACGGTCTGGTGGTGCTGACCCAGCAACTCGATCGTGGCTGGTCCGTCACCGTCGACGGCATCGCAGCGGAGCCGGTGGCGGTGGGCCTCTTTCGCGCGGTGCGAACGCGTGCGGGCCATCACACCATCATCTGGCGCTATCGTCCTGCATCGCTCATTGCAGGATCGTTCATCACCATCACAGGAGGGCTGCTCCTGCTCCTTTCACGAGCGTTTGTCAAGCATCGCCGCGATGGAAAGACGTTTGCTGGTGAAGAAAAAAATGCGATCCATTTCGAGAAGAGCGCGGTATAGAATCCGCTCCTCCAAAAGTTGAATTCCTGAGGCCGCATTGATGGTCAGCATTGACGATCGTTTGAACCAAATCATCCGCGAATTGATTGCCAGCGGAATCACTCTCGAGCAGGCTGTCGAGGCGTTCGAAGGCAAGTACATCGTGGCCGCCATGTCGGCCACTCGCGGAAACGTGACGCAGGCGTCCAAGGCGCTCGGCGTGCACCGGAACACGCTTCACAACAAGCTGCGTTCCCAGACGATGCTCAACGGCTTCGCCGACTCCGTGCGTCCGATGCGCCGCCGCATTTCTGCGAAGCGGGTGACCGCGCCGAAGCCGCGCGACGGAAAGGCCTCGCGCACCTCGCGCTAGTCCGAAGCGTCCGTTGTCTCCCTCTCCCATCCCTGCACCGAACGATCTTCAGGCTGCCATCGTCACGCTCCTCCGCCAGCGTGGGAACCGTCTGCTGGCAGTCGCGGACATCGCCGGCCGCCTCACGGAAAGCGACGCCACGCCCGAGCAAGTCGCCCTCGCCGTCGAACAGCTCGAACAGAACGGTGCCATCGTCGCCGTCCGCGGTAAGCGCTACTCCCTGCTGGAGTTCACCCCCTATCACTCCGGCAGCGTCCGCGTGCATCCCGACGGCTATGGCACCATCTTCGGCGGCAGCGAAGAGTCCGATATCTATGTCGACCGCAAGTCCATGAAGGGTGCCATGAATGGCGACCTGGTGATCGTGCGGGTCGACAAGCAGAGGCCGCAGTTCCACAAGCTGCGCAACCGCAAGCTCATCGTCGGCGAGGTGACCACGGTGCTGCGACGGGCCCACCGCACCGTGGTCGGTCGATTCCATCAGAACCAGGACCGTCCGCTGGTCACCCCGTTTGACTCCCGCCTCGATCACGACATCGTCATCGATCCCGACGCCACCATGGGCGCGCCCGATGGCGTGATGGTCAACGTGGAGATCGATCGCTATCCCGACCGCACCAGCATCGTGGCTCGAGGACGGGTGGTGGAGGTCATCGGCTTTCTGGGCGATCCCGGCGTGGACATCGAGCTGGTCATCCGGAAGTTTCACATCCCGCACGCCTTCCCTGGCGAAGTCCTGCGCGAGGCCGAGGCCATCCCCACCGAAGTGCCGGCCGAGGCGTTGAAGGGACGTACCGATCTCCGCGATCACAACATCGTGACCATCGATGGGGAGACGGCGAAAGACTTCGACGACGCGGTGGAGGTCCAGGTTCTGCCCAACGGCAACTTTCTCCTCGGCGTACACATCGCCGATGTCGCGCATTACGTTCGCGAGGGGAGCCAGCTCGATGAGGAAGCGTTCGAGCGCGGGACCTCCGTTTACTTCCCGGGCCGCGCCGTGCCCATGCTTCCGGAGCGGCTCTCCAACGGAATCTGCTCGCTCAATCCCCGCGTCGACCGGCTGACGTTCTCCGTGGACATGGAGATCGACCGGCGCGGACGGTTCGTCCAACGCAAAGTCTACAAATCGGTGATCCGCACCCGCGAGCGGATGACCTACACCAACGTCAATGCCATTCTGGTGGGCGAAGGAATCGCCGAGCCCAGCGGTCCTCCTCCCACTGGCGTGGTGGTGCCGCCCATCGAAGAGCTGCGCCAGCGCTACGGCAGTCTGCTGCCTGAATTCCGGCGCATGCACGAGCTGTATGACGTGCTGCGGATACGACGGGAGAAGCGCGGCTCCATCGACTTCGATCTGCCGGAAGCGGAGGTCATGCTCGATGCGGCGGGGGCCATCGAAGCGATCAAGCCGACCGAGCGCAATGTGGCGCACCGGCTCATTGAAGAGTTCATGCTCTCCGCCAACGAAGTGGTGGCCCAGGAGCTCGTGTTCGCCAGCCAGCCGGGGATCTTCAGGGTCCATCAGCAACCCGACCCCCAGAAGCTGCAGGATCTTCGGGACATCCTCAAGGAATTCAAGCTGACCTTGCGGGGAGACGTGGAAGACATCCGCCCCGGCGAGCTGCAGCGCGTCATGAAGCTGGTGGCCGGCACGCCGGAAGAGCGGTTTCTCTCGAACATCGTCCTGCGCTCCATGAAGCGGGCTTCCTACGCCGATGAGGACATCGGGCACTTCGCCCTGGGCCTTCAGCACTACTGCCATTTCACCTCGCCGATCCGCCGCTACCCCGATCTGATCGTCCATCGGCGGCTGGCGGAGTTGATCGAGAGCGGAGCGCTGTACGGGCCGAGGCTGGAGCAGGTCGAGCGCGCCCATCCGCTGTACGCAGCTCAGGCCAGCGAGCGCGAGCGGCGAGCGGATGAGGCGGAGCGTGAGGTCCTGGAGTGGAAGAAAGTGATCTTCATGCGCGACAAGGTGGGCCTCCAGTTCACCGGGATCGTCGCAGGCGTGGCGCCGTTCGGCCTCTTCGTGGAGCTGGACGAGATTTTCGTCCAGGGCATGGTTCCGGTCGCTACCATCGGCGGCGATTTCTGGCAGTTCCGGGAGCGGGAGCACCGGCTGCGCGGCGAGTCGAGCGCCCGCGAGATGCGCCTCGGCGATCACGTGCGCATCGAGGTCAAATCGATCGACGAGGACCGGCACCAGCTGGAATTCCGGCTGCTGGAAATCGGTGGATCGCCCATTGCACAACGCGAACGTTGATTCCCCCGGGCAGGCAGGCGCGGCGACTCCGGAGTTCTTCCAACGTCTGCAGACCTGCGGTGTACCATTCTCAGGAGGCGAAAGACGCATCGATGCCCGATCGAAATGAAGTGGCCGCGCAGATCCGAGTTCTCGTCGATCAGCGTGTAGCCCTCGAGACGAAACTGCAGAACGAGCGGGGGGAGATCTCCGAAGCCCAATCGCGCTCCTACGAGCAGGAGTACGACGCCATCCAGCGCAAGCTGGCCACCCTGTTCAGACAGACCACAGAAGACTCGCAACGGGTCACCATGATGCTGGAGCTCATGCGTATCCTGGAGAACCGGCTGGTCTACCTGCAGAACTTCACCGTGGACGCCACCTCGGACAGCCGCATCCTGGCCCAGCTGGTGACGCAGTTCATCGACCAGCTGGCCGCCGACGGCAGCAACGTGCTGACCAAGCTGGAGGCGACCTACTACCGCGCGGTCGCCGCTCTGCATGCTGGAGACGCCGCCACGGCCCGCACCGGATTCAGCGAAGCCTGTGCCTCCGAGGAATCCGACGAGGCCAACGACATCAAGTACAAGTCGTATGTGATCCTGGGCCATCTCTCGCACGACGAGAAGGACTTCGTGAAAGCGAAGGATCTGCATGAGCAGTCGATGCGCTACTCACAGAACAACAACGTGACGGCCCAGGCCCTGGCTCTCAAGGCCCTGAACTCCTATGCCCTGGCCGATCAGGACGAGGCGCTTCGACTGTTCGAGGAGTCCCTGAAACTGTTCGACTCCAACGAGCCGTTTTTCAATTCATACTTTTTCCGCAACGCGCTGCTGTTCTGCGGAGCCATCCATTTCGACCGGCACGATTATGCGAATGCAGACTCGTTCTACCGGAAAGTGCTGGAACATGTGGAGCCGAATTCCTACGATTCCTTCGATGCACTGACGCACCTCGGGCGCATCGCTTACGCCCAGGAGCGCTACGAGCAGGCTGTGGAATCCTTCGAGAAGGCCGTGCAGACCCACCGCTTCGGCGAGAACGAGTATCTGGTCGACACCTGGTTCTGGATCGCCCGGGCCCATCTCAAGCGCAACGATTCGGTGCGCGCTCGCCCCTACCTCGAGAAGATCGCCGCGACCGAAGTGAAGTACGACAAGAAGCCGCAGGCCATGGCCCTGCTGCAGAAGATCGCCTAGCCGGGCCGGCACGGCCGGCGGCGTTGGTTGCCCAAGGCTCCGCGAAGATCGCGCTCCAGGACTTTCTGCCGTGCCGGCCTGGGGCGCTCGATCTGGACGATGCGGAGAGCCGCGGAGCGGCGGAATCTCCGTAGCCCAGCGCGTCAGCGCTGGGATTCGGTCGGGGCCAGGTCTACGAAGCCGTGGAGCGGC
>JBKJQB010000028.1:0-7182 GCA_046594105.1 Thermoanaerobaculia bacterium | reverse complement strand
CGGACCGATTTTGTTGCTTTTCTGTCGCCCGCTACTCGGGCTCCCTTCTGACTGGGCTCCGCAATCCCCCGGCTGGCGCCGGGGGCTACATTCTTGCGCCCGCTGACGCGGGCTGATCACGGAGAGATTTGAGGTTCCTGCCCTTTGATTCCATCAGCGGGCGCTCTCGCAACCCTGCATAAAACTGGGAGTTTCTTGGAAGATCGCATGGCGGGCCGCATCACCGTGTGGGCCTTCCGGGCCATACCGTCGCTCCTTCTTTACGGTAAACCGCCCCGACATAATCCGTGGCCTAGTTTTCGGGGAGCAGACCAGGAAGCCGACGCCACGGCCGGCAGGGATGCCGGTGCAACGTTCGCTTCGATCAGAACCACGACTTGCTCACGCGCACATGGTGCACCGCGCCGTTGCCGCTCCCGATTGCGCAGGGGCCGTCCCCCTCTTCGTTATACTGGCTTTCCACGTGCCGAATGACGATCCGCTGTCCGACTTTGAACAGAGAATCGGTTACTCGTTTCAGCGTCGCGAGCTCCTTACGCGGGCGCTGAGCCACAAGTCTTTCTCCCACGAATCGAAGCTGCAGGGCGCGGTCGACAATGAGACCCTCGAGTTTCTGGGAGACTCGGTTCTCGGCTTTGTCATCGGCGACCTGCTCTTCCACCGATTCCCTGCCGTCGATGAGGGCGCGCTCTCGAAAATCAAAGCGTACCTGGTGAGCTCGACCAGCCTGGCGGCGAAGGCGCGTCTCTTCGGCATGGGGGAGGTGATTCTCCTCGGGGTGGGAGAGGAAAAGTCCGGCGGGCGGAAGAAGGACTCGCTGCTGGCCAATCTGTTCGAGGCCATGCTCGCAGCGGTCTACCTCGACGGCGGGATCGAATCGGTGCGGCACCTCATCGAACGGACGTTTGTCCATGACCTCTCCACCATCGACGAGCAGGATCTTCTGTTCCACGACTACAAGACCGCCCTTCAGGAAGTAGCCCAGGGAAAAGGACTCCCGCTTCCCGAGTACGTGGTCACAGCAGAAGTGGGGCCGGACCACGAGAAACGATTTGTGGTGGAGGTCCGCATCGGAAGCCACACGGCGACGGGCGAAGGAACCTCGAAGAAGGAAGCGCAGCAGCAGGCGGCCATGCATGCATTGCTCGAGAATTCCGACGGTTAAGCGGGGAGTGGCCCTCGCGCTGGTGGCGCTGATCGGGCTGTCGTCGGCTCGTTCCGAGAATTCCGGCAATGCCGATCTGGATCGGATGCGTGGAGAGATCGTGCGGCTCCGCCGGAAGCTCGAGGACGTGCACGCGCAGACGGCCTCCGCGCAGCGCGCGCTGGAGGAGGCCGGCCTGGAGCTGGACATCCGCGATCGGGAACTGCAGATCGCGGTGAACCTTCAGTCCCAGATCGAACAGCAGCAGAACGTCGCCGAGACACAGGTGGCGGAGATCGGCCCTCGCATCCAGCGGCAGAAACAGTTCCTGCGCAGGCGTCTCGATGCCCTGTACCGGCTGGGAGGGCTGAGCTACGTGCGCATGCTGATGTCCATCGACGACCGCCGCAATCCGGTGGAGGCCATGTCGATGTTGAGCTATCTGGTGTCGCGGGACTCCCGCGCGGTGACGCGGTTCCAGGCCAGCCGGGAGAGTCTCAGGCTGCGACTGGCCGACCTGGCCGATCGCCGAGGGAGACTGTTGCAGATGCGCAGGGTGGTGGAGGAGCGGCGGCGATCAGTGGCCGCGGCGAGGGACCAGCAGCAGCGTGTGCTGGCCTCGTTGCGCGGCGAAGACAGCCAGTCCCAACGGCAGCTCAGCGAGCTGCAGGAGAAGGCCCGTCGCCTGGAGCATCTTCTCGACGTGCTGGCCCGTCAGAAGGCAGGTGGTCCCGCGCCGACGGACATCCGGGCGGTGCAGGGGGCGCTGGACTGGCCGGCGCAGGGAAAGGTGTTCGAGCGTTTCGGGGTGCAGAGAAACCGGAAGTTCTCCACGGTCACCTTCAATAACGGTTTGAAGATTGGGGCGGCGCCCGGAACTGCGGTCCACGCCGTGTTTGCGGGAACAGTTCTATTTTCGCAATGGTTCAAGGGATACGGAAACCTGATCATTCTCGACCATGGCTATCGCATCTTCTCCCTTTACGGGAACCTCAAAGCACCGGCCGTCTCGCCCGGCGATCACGTCTCCGGTGGTCAAGCGCTTGCAGGGGTGGGGGAGTCGGAAGATGCCCGTTCCGGCTACCTTTATTTCGAGATTCGTCAGGACAACAAACCGGAAGATCCTCAAAAATGGTTGCGATGATGCCAGAGTTCGAAATGAAGCACAGACCAGAGTGCCTTGGCCACACCATCACGGAGCAACTCAAAACCTCGGAGCGACCTGAAATCTGATGAGCAAGAAAAAAGTGGTGTTTCTCGCGGTCTCGGTTGCTTTGCTGATCTCGCTGCTGGGCGGCGCGGTCTTCGGACAGGCTTCGCAGAAGAACAACGTCTTTCGATACCTCAGCATCTTCACCGAGGTCTTCGACCTGGTGCGGAACAACTATGTGGAGCAGGTACCGCCCGAGCAGTTGCTCGACGGGGCGTTCGCCGGCGTCACCGACGCGGTCGATGAGTTCAGCTACTACGTTCCGCCCGCCCAGATGGCCGCCTATCGCAACTTCACCGACGTCGAGGACAACGGGATCGGCGTGATCGTGACCAAGCGCTTCGGTTACGGCTATGTCATCGCTCCCGTGGATGGATCACCGGCAGCAAAAGCAGGGCTGGAGCGTGGCGATTTCATCGAGAAGATCGATGGCCAGCCCACCGCCAAGATGACTGTCTGGCAAATCCGCAACTTGCTGCGCAGCAGCAAACCGATCCATGTCCAGGTCCTTCGCGGCGGGCAGACCAAGCGGGATGATTTCAGCATCCAGCCGGCGACCTTCCATCCCGTGGCCATCAGTTCCCAGCAGATGGGCGGCGTGGCGTACGTGAAGATTCCGTTCTTCGAGAAGGGGACCGCAGCGCAGTTGAAGGCGGCGCTGGAGAAGATCCATACCGCAGGGACCCGGAAGCTGATCATCGATGTCCGCGGGAACGCCGGAGGCGACGTCGAGGAAGCGATCGCCTGTGCCGATCAGCTGCTGACCAGTGGCCTGATCACGTCGGTGGAAGGCCGCAAGGCGGAAGCGCGGCGCTGGCAGGCAGATCGGAACACCGAGTACGACGGCGACCTGGAGGTTCTCACCGATAGCTCGACCGCGTCCGGCGCCGAGATTTTCGCCGCTGCAGTCCACGGCAACGCACGCGGAAAAACGGTGGGGTTGACCACCTACGGCAAGTCCCTGATCCAGAAGTTCATCCCTCTTCCCAGCGGAGGCGGCGTGTTCATGACCATCGGTCACTACACCATGCCCGACCTGAAGCCGATCAAGGATGGGGGCGTGAAGCCCGACGTCGTGGTCGACCTGACTTCCCAGGGTCTTCGCGATCGTAACGCGGAGAAGGATCGCACCCAGAAGCCACGCGAGGATGTCATCCTGAACAAGGCCTTGCAGCTGTTCGGCGACCCCCAGCACTCCGCAAAGAAAGCGGCCTGATTTCGGGGGCCGCTTCTTCAACATTCACGGCTCCGTGACACAAGTACGAAGCTCTTCGTTGAAGTCCAATCGTCAGCTGTTCATGAAACTGAGTTACGCCTTCCAGCGCTGAGTGTCAGAGCCGGGGCGTCGCCCGCGCGGCGCCCCGGTTCTGCGTCATCACCACGAGCATCTGGAGGCCTGCTCCCGCGGCGATGGCCTCTTCAGGGATGACCGGCACGCGGAAACGCGATTCTGATTCCGCTCCCGCCGAGATCAGCAGGAAATAGGCGACGGTCAGGGCGATCAGCGTCGCTTCCGCACGGCGATGACCGATCCACAGGCTGATGATCCCCGCGAGCGCGAGGAGAGCGATCGCTCCCGTCCCGGTGCGAATTGCGAATCGCACCAGGGACTGAGGGAGTGAACTGACTTTCTCCATAGCCTCCGAACGGCTGTCGAAGAGGTTGATGGCCAGTCCCCGCAGTGTCAGCAGCAGAAGTCCTTTGGGATGCTCGCGGAGCGTCCGGACCGCGATCCGGGAGAATTGGCGGCTGAGGACTGCGTGCGGCAGCTCTTCGGCATCGGGGATCCCCAGGTTGTCCTCGATCTCCGCCTCAGCATCTGCAAGCAGCGCGGTCTGCACGCGCAGGAGGTCGGTACGAAAGTCGGTCGTTCCCTCCTCGAGCACGATCGCGCCGGCGGCCCGGAAGATCAGGAGATTCGTGCCTCCGATGGACGAGACGGTGAATACGCCGGTCTCTCGCAGATTCCGCAGCGCCCAGGCTCCGGGAATCACCAGTGCGGTGACTCCGAAGAGAAGCACCCAGCGGAGGGGGATGCGGCAGAGGAGCATCCACACAGCAAACACGAGAAACGCCAGGATGGCGACCGGCCGGATCAGCACCAGACTGCCGGCGCCCAGTCCGGCGACGAGGACGCGGGCAATCCAGCGGTTTCCGGCCTGCGTTCCCACGCGAACGCTCTCCCTGTCCCGGACCGGCAGAGAAAGCAGCACCAGAAAAACGAGTAGCAGCGCGCCGGCAAACAACGTCTCGCTCAGGATCTTGTTTGCGTAATGAATGGAGGGTGTATCCAGCGCAACGAGGAGGCCCGCGGAAAAGGCCGCCAGCCTGGTACCGGTGATCCGTCGTGCGCACAGGTACGACCCCGCGGCGATCGCCGCGTTGAGGAAGTGCTGCAGAAGAATGATGGGCAGAATCCGCACGCCCATCGCGGCGAGCAGCAGCGGATAGCCCGGGGTGCGAATCGTTTCGGCGGCGCCGGTTCTGTTGACGAATCCGAAACCCGCCAGAAGGTTGCGGGCGGGAAGAAGGTACGTGCTCGAGTCGGGGAAGAAATAGTCTCCCGAGCTGCAGCGGAGATACAGGAGGTTGGTCGCCAGTGCGATGGCGGCGACGATCGCCGCATCCATCCATGCCTGTCGCCTGGAATCCAGCATTCCCTCGATTATCGGTGAGGAAGGGTGCGCGGAGTGTCCGGCTCCGTTTTCTACTTCGAGCGGGTCAGGCTCTCGAGCTCGTCCGGCCTTGACGAACGCGCACGCGCCTCGTCCGGCGTGATCAGCCCTTTGCGCACCATCGCGGCGAGCGAGTCTTCCAGCGAGATCATGCCCTGACGCTTTCCCAGGGTGATCTCGCTGAGGAGATTCTGGAGCTTGTCGTTGCGGATGTGATTGCGGACCGCCTGATTGGCCAGCAGCACTTCGATGGCCACGGACCGGCCTCCGCTGGAGGAGGAAACAGGGATCAGATGCTGGCAGATGATGGCGTTCAGGCAGAGGGCGAGTTGCTGCTTGATCTGCGTCTGCTGCGCGGGAGGAAAGACATCGACCATGCGATGGATGGCAGAGGGTGCATCGCTGGTGTGGAGGGTGGAGAGGATCAGATGGCCGGTCTCCGCTGCGGTGAGGGCGATGGAGACGGTCTCCAGATCGCGCATCTCGCCCACCAGGATCACATCGGGATCCTGTCGGAGCGCGGCACGCAACGCCGCAGCGAAGGACGGCGAGTCGCGGCCGATCTCCACCTGTTCGATCACCGCTTCGCCATTGCGGTGCTCGAATTCGATGGGGTCCTCGATGGTGATGATGTGCCGCGACTCGCTCCGGTTGATCTCGCCGACCAGTGCGGCCAGGGTCGTCGTTTTTCCGGAGCCGGTGGGGCCGCACACCAGCACCAGCCCGCGCGTCGGCTTGACCAGTTCGGACAGCGCGGGCGGAAGGTCGAGCTCCGCCAGCGTAGGAATCGTGGTTGGCAGAGAACGGATGGCCGCAGCCAGCGTCCCCCGTTGCCGATGCACGTTGACGCGAAACCGCCATGCCCGCCGGTCCTCGGAGGCGGGAGGCTTCGACAGGCGGAGCGAGAAGTCGGCAGCTCCCGTTGCTTCGATCCGTTCGCGGACGCGCGGCGTGAGGAACGATCCCAGAAGGTCGGTCACTTCATCCGCTGCCAGCGGCGGCCGCTCCGATCGCACCAGCCGGCCTCCGACCCGGAAGATCGCTGGCGAGCCGCTGAGGATCAGCAGATCGCTGGCCCCTCGACGGGCGGCCTCGATCAGCAACTCCTCCAGCGGATTGCCGCTGGGAACCTCTGCCACCGGCCAGGAAGGACCGGCCTCATGGGACGCCGGCTGCCCCTCGTTGAGCTGCCGCACCAGCTGGTCGAGATCGGGATCGGGAGTGAGCTTGGTCATCGCGTCGGAGCTTGAAACCATCGTGCCACAGGTTCGCGCCTTGAGATCAGACGGAAGCGAGGGCCTGCCGGTTCGGTGCGAGGCCCGGCGAACCCTCGCTCATGACCCGAAGGTCGTCATCAATCCGAACCTGTTCACAGGAACGTTGCAGGGTCTGGTTTCTTCGCCGCAGGCCCCGCGCTCGAACAGGTGAGGAGGAGCGCATGTTCGAGACATCGGTGATTCATGCTCAAGTTCACGGGGGAGAGCGGAAGGCGGGGGTCCTGACGATTTCTCTGGTCGCTCACGGGACGGTGATCGCTGCCGTGCTGCTGGCCGGCCTCCATTCCACCAGCTTTCCCGATCACGCACCGAAGGAGATGTCGTACCCGCTGCTGCCTGTTCCTGTGAGCATTCCCGCCGCGCTGGGGACGCCCGACGCGCCGCAGCATCGGGCCGCGCCTGCTCCGAAGGCGCCCACGGCCGCAATGCCACTTCAGCCAACGGCCCCGCAGTTGATCCCCGAGAACGTGCAGCCCGCGCCGGGGCCGACCGCGACCGTCGTGTCGGGAAACGATGGGCCCGATGGCGCTTCTCCAGCGTCAGGCGGGCAGCGCGGCGTACCCTGGGGCTCGACGGATGGCGTGGGAGTCGATGGGCCTCCAGCGGGAGGGATCGAGCAGACGCCCGCCGCGCCATTGCCGGTCACCGGTGACGTCAAGGCACCGATCGTCATTCGTCGCGTGCAGCCGGTGTATCCGAGAGTCGCGCTGATGGGCCGGATGAACGGGACCGTGGTCGTTCAATGCATCATCGATCGCAGTGGGCAAGAGCGCGACACACGCGTCGTCCGCAGCACCTTTGCGGCCTTCGATCAGCCAGCTGTCGAGGCGGCCAGGCAATGGGTCTTCTCTCCCGGCAGCCTGCAGGGCCGGGCGG
>JBKJQB010000023.1:0-5031 GCA_046594105.1 Thermoanaerobaculia bacterium | reverse complement strand
CGGACCGATTTTGTTGCTTTTCTGTCGCCCGCTACTCGGGCTCCCTTCTGACTGGGCTCCGCAATCCCCCGGCTGGCGCCGGGGGCTACATTCTTGCGCCCGCTGACGCGGGCTGATTTGAGGTTCCTGCCCGTTGATTCCATCAGCGGGCGCGCTCGCAACCCTGCATAAAACTGGAGTTTCTTGGAAGATCGCATGGCGGGGCCGCATCCCGTGTGGGTGTTCCGGGCCATACCGTCGCTCCTTCTTTACGGTAAACCGCCCCGACATAATCCGTGGTCCAGTTTTTGGGGAGCAGACCATCCAGCCAGCGCGAATGGGCCGAGCTCCCCCGGGCAGGATACCGGCGCTACGAAAGGCAGCCCTCCTTTACTTCCGTTCCACCGTCACTCCCGCGCGAGCGGCCAGCCCGCCATCGTCGAACCAGGACTTCGCCGCCGCGTCGCCTCGGAGCCAGCCGTCGAGGAACGCTGCGGTGATCTCCACGATCTGGTCATGACCCGGATCCTCGGCGTTGGAGAACGTGTAGTGCGTAACCCCTTCGAGCGTGACCAGATACTGCTGCGCCGCGTGCGTCTGTTCGAAGGGAATTCGGCGATGCCGCGGGAAGGTGCGGAAGACCAGGCTGTTGTCGCAGGTCCCGGTGATGTGCAGCACCGGCGTCCCCAACGTTTCGTACGCCCCCTCCGGCAACCCGTCCAGGCGCGGCGTGGACATGGCCACCACGGCGCGCACTCGCCGGTCCTCCAGCGATTGAGGCGATCGCGTGCGCATGCCGGCGACGGTCAGCGCTGTGAACGCCCCCGCGGAGTGACCGACCACCGCAATCCGTTGCCGGTCCGCGTCCTTCCGCGACTGCAACTGGTCGATGGCGAATCGCACATCCAGCGGCCGGTTCTCCCAGTTGCGCGGATCCTTCGTGGCCCGATACAGGTGGAGGTATCCCCGCTTGAGGACAGACTTGTCGGTTCCGAAATGGGTCAGCGCCACCGTGAGGTAACCCCGCCGGGCCAGCCCTCGACCGATGTATTCATAGGCGTCGCGGTCTTCCCCGATCCCGTGAGAGAAGATCACCACCGGCGCAGGAGACGGAGACGAGGAGACCGGAATGTACAACGTTGCCGGTACGTCGCGATCGCGCGCTGCGTCACGCCACACCGTGCGCTCCACGCGCACATCGACGGCAACCGGCCGCAGCAGACCGGCATGCGCAGACGACGGGGCGATCGCTCGCGCCGGATCAACGAGCTGCTTCATCGGCACGCAACACGAAGAGGCCGCAAACGCCAGCAGAAGCGGAGCGCACCTCATCGTGCTCCCTCTCGTTTCCCTCGTTCCCGGCGAGGAAACGGCCGACTCTCTTTCTCTTGCGGCGCCGGCCGCTTCCGCTGTTCCAATTTCCGTTGATGGCGCTTTCCCGAACTTTCTCATGCGATCGCTGTAGCCAACGGAGTGCCATCGCGTACACTTTGACCATGGCTCTTTTTTATGACTGCTCGCAGTGCCCCGGGTATTGCTGCAGCTACGACCGCATCGTGGTGGAGAAGCGCGACATCAACCGGCTGGCCAAGCACTTTGGCATCGCTCCCGAGGTCGCGCAAAAGCGCTTCACCAAAGTCGCCGACGGCGAGCAGGTGCTCCGGCATCAGAAGGACAAGATCTACGACAGCATCTGCATGTTCTTCGACACCACGAAGCGGCAGTGCACGGTTTATGAAGCGCGTCCGGCGGTATGCCATGAGTATCCCGACCGTCCCCACTGCGGCTATTTCGACTTCCTCAAGTGGGAGCGCCGCCATCAGGACGACGAGAAATTCATCCCCCTCTCGAACGATTGAGCCCTGAATTCCGCAATCCCCGCCCGTTCGGAATAGACGAGATCGCTGCTGAGGAAATGCTGACCCTCGCGGTGATGGTTATTTGACGCGATGAAGAAGATCATCGCCATCGCCCTGCTCGGTGTTGGGCTCGGGGTCGGGCTCGTTGCCGGGCAGCTCTCCGCTCAAGTAGCGGGCGCCACTCCAGGCGGACCGGAGCCGATTCGCGAGACCGTCTCCGTCGGCTATGTGATGATCCCCTTCACCGTGCTGGGCACCAAGGGCAAGCCCATCACCGACCTGCGCGAACGGGAGGTCCGGCTCTTCGTCGACGGCTCCTCGGTTCGCAGCGACCTCTTCGAGAAATCGCAGAACGCTCCCGTCTCCTTCACCATTCTGCTGGACGGTTCCGGCTCCATGGGTCTGGCCGGGAAGATGGACTCGGCGCGTGCCGCGATCGGCGCGCTGCTGGCCCACCGTCAGGCTGGCGACGATTTCGCGCTGTTCGTCTTCGCCGAATCGGAAGCCACGGAGCTGGTCCCTTTCACCGAGAACCCTGCGGACATCTCCAACGCCCTGGGAAAAGTCACTCCGTTTGGAAAAACCGCTTTCTTCGATGCGCTGGCCAGGATGCCGGGACGGAGCGCCCTGGGCAAGAATCCCACGCGTGCGATCATCCTGCTCAGCGACGGCATCGACAACGCCTCCTCCCTTACCCGTGGAGACCTTGCCAGAAGACTGGAGGGCGTCTCCGTTCCCATCTATCCGCTCGGACTTCGGGAGCCGGAAGAAACGCCGAAGCAGGTTTCACGAGCCTCGCAGGAGCAGCTTTCCGATGTGGGCCTGCTTGATGAGGTGGCCCGGCTCACCGGCGGGAAACTCTATCTGGGCAACACTCCGCAGCAGATCGCTCAGGCCATCGCCAACGTTGAACATGATCTTCGGGCGCAGTACCTGATCGGCTTTGCGCCGACAGGAAAGGGCGCCGTCAAATACCGGACCATCTCCCTCAAAGTTGCCTCGCGCGGCCGCAACGTGCGCGTCCGTGCGGGATACCTCGGTACGGAGCCTCCCGCGCTGACGACCCGATGAAGGAACAGGAAAAAAAAGGAGAAATGATGAACAGATCCAGGGGATTGCAATGGGTGGCAGCAGCGGTGGCGTCGATGACGCTCGCGGCTTGCGCGAGCTCGTCGTCGGTCGATCAGAAGATCGCCGCGGCGCAATCGCAGACGAACAAAAAGATTGAGTCGGTGGAGGGACAGGTCGAAGATCTCCAGCAGAAACAGAAGACCACGGACATCCGTCTCGATCAGCTCAGCCAGGAAGCCAAGGACGCCCTCAAGCGGGCGCAGGAAGCGGGAGTGCTGGCCAAAGGCAAAGTGGTCTTCCAGCAGACTTTCTCGGAAGACCGGATTCGTTTCGCTCTCAACAAGTACGAGCTGAACAAGGATGCGAAAACGGCGCTCGACGATTTCGCCGGCAAGGTCAAGGCGCTCAACGAGGCGTATTTCATCGAGGTTCAGGGGCACACCGATGACACCGGCGGGTCGAGGGCGAACGACGAGCTGGGTCAGCGCCGCGCCGACGAAGTCCGCCGTTACCTTTCCCGCCAGCAGGCCATCCCGCTGAACCGGATGTCGACGATTTCGTACGGCGACACACTGCCGGCGGCACCGAACAAGACCAGAGCCGGCCGCACGCAGAATCGACGAGTGGTCATCGTCGTACTCGAGTAGTTGCTGAGGATCGTCCTCATTCAGCCTTCTTCTTCCTCTCCCCGCTGCGTGCGGCGGGGAGAGGGAACGCGGGGCGAACTCCCGCGGGCAGGATGCCCGCGACACGGCCGGCAGGGATGCCGGCGCTACGAAAGGGCAGGCGTTCACCCGAACGTTGCGATGACCGGGCCGTGATCGCTGGTACCCACTTCGCGGGGAGCGGGGCAGGAGATCGCACTCTTTGCCAGTGACTGCGCGGCCAGCACGTAGTCGAGGCGCCAGCCGATGTTGCGCGCGCGCATGTTCCGCCATGGCGCCCACCAGGTGAAGTACTCCTCGTCGTCCGGATGGAGATCGCGTCCCACGTCCGCCAGCCCCTCGGCGATGAGCGCTTCGAGAAGTTCCCGCTCCTCCGGACGCTGCCCGATGATGTTCGGCTTTCGTTCCTTTGGATGCACGTCGAGATCGGTGCGTGCGATGTTGAGATCGCCGCAGAGGACGAGCTGTTTTCCCGCTTTGCGCGCCGCCGCGGCATAGCCGATCAGCGATTTCATGAATCGGATCTTCGCCTCGTAGTCCTTCCCGCCATTGGGCACATACACCGACGCGAACAGGGTGTTCCCGATCTCAGCCTGCACGATGCGCGTCTCATGGTCGAAATCGGGATGGGTGAAGGAAGGCTTTGCAGGAAAGGTGTCGCGGCGCAGATGCAGGGCCACCCCGGAATAGCCTCCTGCGCCATGCCAGTAACACCAGTAGTCGCCGAGGTCACAGACGGACTCCGGGACCTGCGCCAGGGTTGCTTTGATCTCCTGGAGACAGAGGACATCGGGTTTCTCCGCAACCACGAAGTCGAGAAACTGCTGGTGACGGGCACGAATCCCATTGACGTTCCAGGTAGCGACTCTCATCGGCGGGCGATTGTATACAGGCTTCGGTCGCCAGGCGGCGCTGTCCGTTCCGCGCGTCACCTTGTCATCGCACGCGGACGCCCCTGCACTGCGATCCCGGCGTCCCTCCCGCGAAATCCGCTCATCCCGCGGCGCCGTTTCTGCAGGTTGGCCAGCGTCTGCAGTCAGACTCTCAATCCAGAAATCCAGTTGTGGAGGTCTCATGAAAAAGTTGCTGCTCATTTCACTGCTCGCCGTCGTCGTTCCGGCATCGCTGCTTGCGCAGGATGACGACTGGCGGAACCGTCGCTCTCACGATCGGCGCCACGACCGCGGTCGGTTGATCGACGAGAATCTGTTCGAGCTGACTCCGTTCGTCGGATACACGTTTGGCGGAACGATCCGCGCGGACCAGACCTCGCTGTTCGGTCAGGATGTCGACCTGGCCAGCTCCGCGAATGTTGGGCTGAACTTCGGGATTCCTATCGGCAACGGCATGAAGCTCGAGATCATGGCCGACCGCCAGAACACTCATCTCGGAAGTGGTGGCTCGCGCGGTGGACTCTTCGACCCCCGCGGTGAGCGCGTCGGCGATTTCCACGTGAC
>JBKJQB010000366.1:0-11284 GCA_046594105.1 Thermoanaerobaculia bacterium | reverse complement strand
AGGTGGAGCAACCTGAGCAGAAGCCTGGGTCTGGAGTGGATCGAAGTCAGATCCGCCGGCTGCTGGATCTCACTCCGGACGAGCGTTTGAAGCTGTTCGTCGCCTCCGCGCGAAATGTTGCGGAGCTGGTGGCGAGCGCGCACCCGGTATGAACCCGGCTTTCGATCCGCGTCCACCTCTGCGAGTGCTGCGGGCGCACGACGTTCGCTTCGTGATCATCGGCGGGATCGCCGGTGTTTTGCTCGGATCTCCCTCGTTCACCTTCGATCTCGATCTCTGTTACGACCGTGACAGAGAAAATCTGGAGCGTCTGGCAAGAGCGCTTACGGAGTTGAAGGCGACTCTTCGTGGCGCCCCGCCGCAGCTGCTGTTTCAGCTCGATGCGAAGACACTGCAGATGGGCGACTCATTCACCTTCGAGACGAGCAGCGGAGATCTCGATTGCCTGGGGACGCCGGCCGGGACCGATGGTTACGCTGATCTGAGGAAGAATGCGACGGAAGTCGTCGTTGACGGTGACCTTCACGTCATGGTCGCCTCGATTGAAGACCTGCTCCGGATGAAGCGTGCCGCAGGCCGACCGAAGGACCTGATCGCCGTCGAGATTCTCTCCGCGCTCAAGGAAGAGCGGGATCGACGCAACGCAGGGTCGTAACGTTTCTCGCCCGAGGCCCGCGCGCGATCGAAGCGGTCGGCTCTGCTGCCTATCGCGTGACCGTCACTGTCGTCGAGGCGATCGTGGGCGTGCCGGTGTCGTCGGTGGCTTCGATGCGCACCTGGCCGGTGACGCTGCCGAAGAGGCGATCGTCGCTCACGTCCTTGCGGGGGGCGAGGTGGTAGCGAAGGTTGCCGTTCGCGGCAATCGAGGTGGGGTAGCCGAGGGCGGCAATCTCCGCGGAACCGTACGATTCCGAGGCGACCTTCAGGCCGCCGAGGGCGTAGACGTCGAGGACGATGCGCTGGACGGTGAGCGGATGGCCTCCGGTCTCGCGCACCACGACGTCGAAGGGGAAGTCGTAGGTGGTGCCGCTGACGCGGGTGGCCACGATCGGATTGGGAACGATCTGCATGGAGACCGCGCCGTGACCGGGCTGAGAATCTGTGCGCGACGCCCCAGGTCGAGGCGTCGCGCAAGCAGCGGTGAGGACGGTGAGGGTTAGGGTGCTGACGAAAACAAGAAGAGGCTTCATGCGCCTTTAGTGCTGCATTCCGCCTGCCATGGCTTTCATGGTGGTCACTTCAACAACTCCGCAGGCGATGCGCGCTCCGGCGTTGCCGGCCGGCTGCGAGGCGAGGTCATCAGCGTTCGCGTGCAGGACGACGGCGTGGCCGATGGCGGAGTTCATGCCGTCATGCAGGATGACCGCGTGGGTCATGAAGCGGGTGTGGACCTCGCCGCTGGCGTCGGCGGTCACGTTGCCGAAATCGCCCGCGTGATGGGAGACGGCGTCCGGTGCGCCGTGGACCATGCTCATCGGATTGAAGTGGCCGCCGGCGTTCTTGGCGTCGTCGCCGCAGTCGCCTTTCTCGTGGATGTGGAAGCCGTGGGTACCGGCGGGAACTCCGGTGAGATCCACGACCACTTCGACGTTTCCGTCGGAGGCGTTCTGGAAGTGCACCGTGCCGCGCGCAGTCTGACCCGTGGTGGGCGAGAGCGTGGCCATGGCCATCGGTCCTCGGGATGTGCTGCAGCCAGCGAGACTGAGAAGGGTGAGAGCAGCGGTGATCACGATTGCCGTTTTCTTCATGTTTCCTCCACCAGGGTGTTTCTTCGACTCATGCGTCCAGGCTGTTCGATCGAGCCGAATCACCGTTCAACGGCTGCCAGGTCTCGTCGAATCGCAACGATAGCATGGGGTCAGTCGCGGTTACTGCGACCACTTCGCGATGCGCTTTCCGGCGCTTCCGAGCCAGCCTTTCGCCACATCCTGAAAATAGAGGGACGCTGTTTTCTGCACGGCGTCCGCCAGCGAAGGGTAGGGCGAGATGAGCTGCGCCAGCTCACCGATCCTGACTCCCTTCTTGCGAGCCAGCACGACCTCCTCGATCAAGGTGGAAGCGTTGGCGCAGAGGGCGTGCGCGCCGAGGATGTGACCTTTGGTGTCGCAGACGAATTTGACGAAGCCGGCGGTGGTGCGATCGATGACCGCCCGATCGACATCGGCCATGGCCACCTGGTACGTCTTGACGCCATCCGCTCCATGCTCTTTCACCGCTTCCTCTTCGGTCATGCCGATGTGGCCGACCTCCGGATCGGTGTACAGCGCCCAGGGCACGTTGCTGTAATCGACCGCGGACTTCCCCGGGAAGAGCATGTTGCGCACGAGCTTGACCGCTTCGTAGGCGGCGACGTGAGTGAACTGCATGCCGCCGTGGATGTCGCCGCAGGCCCAGATGCGCGGAACGGAGGTCTGGAGGTATTTGTCGACGGTCACGAAGGTGCGGTTCGTCTTGACGCCGACCTCGTCGAGGCCGAGGCCTTCGATGTTGCCGCGCCGGCCGGAGGCGACGAAGATCTCATCGGCGCGGATCTCTTCCGACTGGCCGGCCTTGGTCTCGATCCGCAGCAGTTTCGCGCCGGCATCGAGGCGAACGGATTTGGCGGCCCACCCGGTGCGGATCTCCACGCCTTCCGCGGTGAGGATCTTCCGGACTGCAGCGATGACGCCGGCGTCCTCTTTCGTGATGATCTCGTCGAACATCTCGACGACCACCACCTTGCTTCCGAAGCGGCGGAAGAGCTGGGCGAACTCGATCCCGATGTACCCGCCGCCGAGAACGATCAATGATGCGGGGAACTCGTCCTGCGCCAGAAAGGTGCGGTGATCGAGGAATCCATGTTCCTGGAGCCCTTCCACCGGTGGGACGGAGGTGCGGGACCCGGTGGCGATGACGATGTCTTTCGCGGTGAGGGTGCGCTGCTGCCCGCCGGCGGTGATGACGGCGACTTCCTGCGGCCCGGTGATCGAGGCAACGCCCTCGATGACGTCGATGCCCAGGGCGCGGAACTTCGCGGGATCGTCGTGTTTCGCAGTCACCTGTCGGGCTTCCCGCATGGAGGCCATGATCGCCGCGGGCGAGACCTTCGGTGAATGCGGCTCCAGGCCGAAGGCGTCGGCGTGCCGCATCTGGTGAATGAGTTTTCCCGTGGCCACCAGAGCCTTGGTCGGCACGCAGCCGGTCCACAGGCAATCGCCGCCGAGCGCTTCCCGCTCGATCAATGCGACCTTGCGACCGAGCCGCGCGCATCCGGAGGCGGTCACCAATCCGGCAGTTCCACCACCGAGCACGACGACATCGAAAGACTCGCTCATGGGGCGGGATTGTAGTGGCTGACGTGGCGTGCCAGCGGTGGGGAATTGCGAAAAGAGGGTCTCCGGTGGCCGGAGATGGGGGCGCAGTCCGCGCCAGTCTGGGTGGGCGAGGAGTCCATTGGTAGTCTGCCGGTCATCGATGGAGCAGATGCCGGGGCCTGGCCGGCGGTTTCAGTCGGTCACGTAGACGGTCACCATCCGCTCGCGCGGGCCATCCAGCTCGACGAAGTAGATGCCCTGCCACGTTCCCAGCACCAGGGAGCCGTTGCGGTAGGGCCACTGGAGGGAAGTCCCGATCATCATCGAGAGCAGGTGGGCGTCGGAGTTGCCCTCACCGTGATGGAAGGCGAGATTGGGGACGATGGCCCGCAGCGCGCGCGTCAGATCAGCCGGGACATCGGGATCGGCGTTCTCGTTGACGGAGATGGCGCAGGTGGTGTGCGGGACGATCAGGGTGGCGATTCCGTCCCCGCTGGTCAGCCCGGCCAGGGCCCGCTGGATCTGCGGGGTGATGAGCAGGATCTGCTCCCGGGACGAAGTTTGGACGGTTAAGGTCTCTTCGCGCACCGGCGCATCTTATAATCGTCGCTTCCAACGGGGGCCCATGGCATTTTTCTGCATTCACTGCAGGTCGGAGATCGACCCGAAATACAAGGCTTGTCCTTTCTGCGGTGAGCCGGTGACCGATTTTCTGCGCCGGCATCTGGAGGCGCCGATCGACGGCAAGTACCAGATTCTCTCCCGCCTGGGGGTGGGAGGGATGGGCGAGGTGTACAAGGTGCTGCACCTCCACCTGAATTCGATCCGCGTCATCAAACTGATGCGCGCCGCCATCGAAAGCGACCCCGGGGCACACGAGCGGTTCCTCCGCGAAGCGCAGCTGGCCACTCGCATCCAGAGCCCGCACGTTGCTGCCCTCTACGATTTCTCGACCCTCGGCGATGACGCCCGGTACATGGTGTGGGAGTACATCGAAGGCATCAACCTGCACGAGCTGATTCAGGCGCGCGGCCCCCTTTCGCCGCGATACGCCGCGACGCTGGCCATCCAGGCGCTCCACGGCCTGGATGCCATCCATCGCGCCGGAATCATCCACCGCGACGTCAGCCCCGAGAACATCATGATCGCCCGCGAAGCGGAGGGGGACGAGCGCGTCAAGATCATCGACCTCGGCATCGCCAAGCAGGGGGGCGAGGAAGGCGACAACAAGACCAAGACGGGGATGTTTGTCGGCAAGTGGAAATACTGCTCGCCCGAACATCT
Source organism: Thermoanaerobaculia bacterium (assembly GCA_046594105.1). Classification (GTDB taxonomy): domain Bacteria; phylum Acidobacteriota; class Thermoanaerobaculia; order Gp7-AA8; family Gp7-AA8; genus JBDSGC01. Next base: position 6,707 of record JBKJQB010000366.1, on the reverse strand, counting down.
GGGGATGCTCGGCGAGGGAGAGCGGATCGACGGGCGTGCCGACATTTATTCGTTCGGAATCGTCCTGTACGAGATGCTGACGGGAGTTCCGCCGTTTCAGGCAGACACCCCGCACGCATTTCTGGTGCTTCACGCAAACGAGCGCCCGCGCGCACTGCGCGAGGTCAATCCCTCGGTGACTCCATCGCCGGAGCTGGAAGCGATGATCTTCCGCGCGCTGGAGAAGGATCGGGCCAAGCGCTTCCCGACCGCGCGCGAGTTCGCTCGAGCCCTCGAGGCGCTGCTGCCGTCGCTCGACGATCGGGCCGGTGCGCCGCCTCCGCTTCCGCTGCACGCGGCGGTAACAGAAGACCCCACCCGCGTTTCGGCGGCGGATGTGTTGACCGTCAACTCCGATCCCGGCGTCACCCTGGCCACGCTCGACCTGAACTCGCAGGCCACCACGGTGCAGACGCTGAGCGCTCAGTCCGTGCCGGCCGGCGTCGAGCAGACTGTGGCTTTTGAGGAGCAGCCGCGGCGTTCGCGGACCGGTCTGATGGCAGCGGTCGCGGTGCTGGTCATCGGCGGCGTGGTTTCTACGATGGTGTTGCGCAAGCCAGCGCATTCCTCCGCCACGACCGCGGTGACGGCGGAGAAGCTGGCTCCGGTGAGCACGGGGACGGCATCGGGGCGGATCGGAGTCAACGCCTATCCGTGGGCGGAAGTGCGCAGCATCCGGAACGTGGGGGATGGGCGTGCGGTGACGATGGACTCGCCCGCCGTCACGCCGACGCCGCTGGATCTCGCGCCCGGTCGCTACGAGATCACGCTGTCAAATCCCGCATTCAAGTTGCCGATCACCAGGACCGTCGATATCCGATCGGGGGAAGAGCAGATGCTCACAGTCGAGTTCGTAGACCCCTCCACCGCAAGGCTGCCGGCACTGGGAGGCAACACTCAGTGAGACGCTGGGCGAGAGCGGTGGGGATCCTCGTGGTTGCCACGGCAGCGGCGTTGCCTGTTTCCGCCGCGGAGCGCTGGTGGGAAAGCTACAACCGAGGTGTGGCAGCGGTCCGTGCGAAAAACTATGACGCGGGGGCCGATGCGCTGCAGCGGGCGGTGGCTGAAATGCCGGTGGAGAACGGCGCGGCGCGCGCGAAGAACGAGATCATTACCTACGTGCCGCACTTCTGGCTGGGCATCGCACGGTTCAATCTTGGTGATGTCGATGGGGCGCTGCGGGAATGGAAGACTTCAGAAGACCAGGGAGTGGTGCAGAGCACTCCCTACTTCTCCCAGCTCCGCGACTGGGAGGCGCGCGCGCGATCGGAGAAACAGCGGCGGTCGGAGACGGCGGCGGGAGACAGCAAGCGTGAGGCGAACGCCGCGGTGGGCCGCGCGGTGTCCGCGCAGATGGATGCCGTGGCCGCCGGGGCGGATCGCAGCGATGGCTATCGCGCTGCGCAGCGGAAGCTGCAGGAGGCCATGTCCGCGAATGCCAAAGGCGGCACAGAGATCCGTGCTTTCCAGAAGGTTGCCGAACTGGCGGCGCAGTCGCGGGATCTGTTCATCAACGCTGCGGAGGAAGCGAAAAAACAGCGTGCATCGAGAGCTCCGGCTGTGGCTCGCCAGAATCCGCCGCCGCCGCCAGCCGCGGCGCCCCAGGTCTCGGCGCCGGTGGTCGCGAAGGTGCAACCTCCTCCCGCTCCGCCGGCTGCCGCGACGCAGCCAGCCGGCACCGCCGCGCCGGCGCCTCCGGTCGCGGCCGTGGAGAGCGAAGAGCTGGTCCGCGCGCGGATGGCGCTGCAGCAGTACCGAAGGCATCTGATCGAACTGCATCGGCCGACCGATGAGGTGGCGAGATGGGAGCGCGCTCTGACCGCTCATGCCGGCGGGAAGGCGATTCGCGACGTGCAGGAGAAGGTCGCCCTCAAGGAGCGGGAACTGGCTCGCGGCTCGAAGTCGAAGATCCTCGAGGTGACCTCCTCCCGTCTCGATGGCCAGGGAAGAGATCAGCTCCAGTCAGCCTATCGCGCCTTCGCAGCGGGTGATCTTGCCGGTTCGGAAAAGCAGTTCACCCGGATCCTGGCAACGAGCGAAAACGCCGAAGCCTACCTGTTGCGGGGATGTGCGCGTTACACGCACGCGATGCTTTCGCGTGAACGGGATGCGCTGCTGGCCGGAGCGGCAAACGACTTCCGCGCCGCGCTCAAACTCAATCGAGCCCTGAAGCTCGAGCGATCGTCATTCTCGCCCAAGCTCATCGCCTACTTTGAGCAGCTGCGGAAATCTTCGTAGGCCGGCACGGCCGGCGGCGCTGGTTGCCCAAGGCTCCGCCATGATCACGCCCAAGACTTTCTGCCGCGCAGGCTCAACACTCCCTGTTGTATCCCCTCTCCCCGCCGTAGCGGGGAGAGGGTCCGCGAAGCGGGGGTGAGGAGTCTCTCGCTTGAGTCACGGAGCGACCCCTCATTAGCCTTCGGCACCTTCTCCCCGTGCGCGGGGAGAAGGACACACGCAATTGGAGTTCTCGCCGGTCCATGAACACCGCGGAGACGGCGAAGGAGTCTGCATCGACCCAAGTGGCGCAGCAACTTCCTCGTGATTGAAGATCCTTCGCTTCTCGCCCGCCGCCCACGCCTCTCAGGGTGACGATGGGGGAGGTGGTCCAACCGTAGAGTCTCCCCAGAAATACGAACCCCGGCGCGAGGCCGGGGTTCGGGGAATCGAAGGCTGAAGAAATCTAGTGAGAGGCCGGGGCGGAGCTCTGGATCCGCATTCCGTAGAAGGATCGGTACACGAAGAAGGCCGAGATGATGAAGAAGACCACGGAGAGGATCCGGGTCAATCCCTGCTGGCCGTTCCTGGTCATTTCCACTGCCAGCTCGACGGCCAGCAATCCGAAGAGCGTGGTGAACTTGATCACCGGATTCATGGCCACCGACGAGGTGTCCTTGAACGGATCGCCGACGGTGTCGCCTACTACACAGGCAGAGTGAAGCGGTGTTCCCTTTTCCTTCAGCTCGACCTCCACGATCTTCTTTGCGTTGTCCCAGGCGCCGCCGGCGTTGGCCATGAAGATGGCCTGATACAGGCCGAAGAGGGCGATGGAGATCAGGTAGCCGATGAAGAAGAACGGCTCGAAGCAGGCGAAGGCGAGCGTGGAGAAGAACACGGTCAGGAAGATGTTGAACATGCCTTTCTGCGCGTACTCGGTGCAGATGGCCACGACCTTCTTGGAGTCTTCTACCGAAGCCCGCGTCGCTCCGGCGTCCAGATGCATGTTGGCTTTGATGAACTCGACCGCGCGGTAGGCACCGGAGGAGTCAGCCTGCGTCGAGGCGCCGGTGAACCAGTAGATCACCGCGCCGCCAACCACCAGGCCCAGGAGAAACTGCGGATGGAGCAGGGAAAGCTTTTCGGTGTCGACCGTGAGCTTGTTCGTCAGCAGCACGATGATGGAGAAGATCATCGTGGTGGCGCCGACCACTGCGGTTCCGATCAACACCGGCTTCGCCGTTGCCTTGAAGGTGTTTCCGGCGCCATCGTTGGCCTCCAGGAAGTCCTTGCCCTTGGCGAAGGAGGGGTCGAAGCCGAAGTCGCGCTTGATCTCCGCTTCGATTCCCGGCATCGACTCGATGGTGGAGAGCTCGAAGACGGACTGGGCGTTGTCGGTCACCGGACCGTAAGAGTCGACGGCGATGGTCACCGGCCCCATGCCCAGGAAGCCAAAGGCGATGAGGCCGAAGGCGAAGATGGCCGGTGCGATCATCAGCGCGTCCGGACCGATCGGGAACATGCCGCTGATCCAGGCGCCGATGCCCATCAGGCCGGCGATGGTCAGACCCATCCAATAGGCGCTGAAGTTGCCTGCGGTCAGTCCGGCCAGGATGTTCAGTGACGCTCCGCCTTCACGAGAGGCGGTGACCACCTCGCGCACATGCCGCGACTCGGTCGAGGTGAATACCTTGACCAGCTCCGGAATGATCGCGCCGGCCAGGGTTCCGCAGGTGATGATCGTGGAGAGCTTCCACCACATCGAGCCGTCGCCGCCGAGGTTGGGGATGAGCAGGTAGGAGGCCACGTAGGTGACGGCCACAGAAAAGATCGAGGTGATCCACACCAGCGAGGTAAGAGGCGCCTCGAAGTTCATCGTGTCCGCGTCGCGATATTTTGCAGAGGCGATCGCGCCATTGACGAAGTACGAGACAGCGGCCGTGCCGATCATCAGAACGCGCATCACGAAGAGCCAGACCAGGAGCTGGGCCTGGACCACCGGTGAGGAGACGGCCAGGAGGATGAAGGTGATGAGCGCGACGCCGGTCACGCCGTAGGTTTCGAAACCATCGGCCGTGGGTCCGACCGAGTCGCCTGCGTTGTCTCCGGTGCAGTCGGCGATGACGCCGGGGTTCCGGGCGTCGTCTTCCTTGATGTTGAAGACGATCTTCATCAGGTCGGAGCCGATGTCGGCGATCTTGGTGAAGATGCCGCCGGCGATGCGCAGGGCCGCCGCGCCGAGAGACTCACCGATGGCGAACCCGATGAAACAGGGGCCGGCGTAGTCGCGGGGGACAAAGAGAAGGATGAAGAGCATCAGCACCAGTTCGGTGGAGATGAGGAGCATGCCGATGGACATGCCCGCCTTGAGCGGAATGTCATAGGTGGGGAAGGGCTTGCCCCGAAGCGAGGCGAACGCGGCGCGCGAGTTCGCGAACGTGTTCACCCGAATCCCGAACCAGGCCACTCCATAGCTGCCGGCGATGCCCACCAGGCTGAAAATGATGATGATCGTCGTCCGCGTAGTCCCGTAGTGACGGAGCACGCCGAAGTAGAAGACCATGATGATCCCGATCATCACTTCCAGTTTCAGGATGAACTTTCCCTGAGTCTGCAGATACGTCTTGCAGGTCTCGTAGATCAGTTCGGAGATCTCGCGCATGGAGCTGTGGACCGGCAGGTTTTTGAGCTGGCCGTACATCACGAAGCCGAACAGGAGTCCGAGCACGCAGATCACCAGTCCGAACAGGAGCAGGCTCCGGCCGTTGATGCCCCCGAGGAACGTGACGCTCCCGAGGTCCGGCAACACCAGATTGGCCTCCGTCTGCGGCTCTGCAGGGTGGGCTGCCAGTGTCGATTCGTTCGACGCGACCGTGAGACCGGTCGCTGGGTGGGCGATTGCGCTCTGGGCGAACAGCGAGCCTGTGACGCAGACAAGTAGCGTCGCCAGGACCAGCGTCCGCATGATCCATGACTTCATAAATCCTCCGAATGTCCGGTGAGATCCCGCCGCTCTGGGGGCGGGACGTAATGGACGGCGGAGTTTAGCGGAAGTTCCTCAGTTTGTCTTGCCTCGTTCAGCCCTGCGGAAAGCCAGATTCGTGCGACCAAACGGAAGCCCCGCTTCCGTTCCGGGATCGGTTCGGAGAGCGGGGCTTCTGCCAGCCTCTGGTGATATTTGGTGACTCGATCAGTTGTTGCGGGCGGTGATGTGGATTTCGACGCGGCGGTTCAACTGGCGGCCTTCCGCGGTGTTGTTGGAAGACTTCGGACGGCTCTCCCCGAATCCGATCGCGCTGATGCGCGAGGAGGGAACCGACTGCTCCTGGAGGTACTCCTTCACCGAGTAGGCGCGGCGCTCGGAGAGCGACTGGTTGTGGTCGGTCGTTCCGGTGGAGTCGGTGTGACCTTCGATGGCGAAGACTTCATCCGGATACTGGCGGAAGTTCGTCGCCAGGTCGCGCAGTGTCGAGCGTGACTCTCCACGCAGGGCCGAAGAATCGACGTCGAACAGGATGTCGTTGGTCAGCCGTACGGCAATTTCGTTTTCCGCGGGGCGGGTGACTTCCACGCCGGGGATCTGCTGCAGCTCCTGCTGCTGCTTGTCCATGCGGTGGCCGATGGCGGCTCCGATCACTGCGCCCACGGTTCCGCCGACCACTGCTCCGGTCCGATTGTTTCCAGACTGGTTGCCGACCACTGCGCCGACGACGGCTCCTGCGGCCGCACCGGTTGCGGCGCCGCGCTTGGCGCGCTGGTTTGGATCACTCGCCGAGACGCAGGCGAAGGCGAAAAGAGTCACGAGAAGAAGACTGGTTGATTTGCGGTACACGGTGTTTCCTCCTGTAAATGCGAATGGTGACTGCCGGTTCCATACCGAGTGACGAAAGACCGGTAGAAATGGAACGAGCGCTCGCCGGGAGCGCCCGTTCGCATGACAACTAAGCCTGAGTCGCGCGGATGTGAATCTCTACGCGCCGGTTCTTCTGGCGGCCGGTCGACGAGCGATTCGACGCGCGCGGCTGGGATTCTCCATAGCCGACGGCTTCGACGCGCGACCGACTGACGCCAATGTCCTCCAGGTAACGTTCGACGGACTCAGCACGCCTCTCGGAGAGTCGCTCGTTGTACGAGGCTGAGCCCACCGAGTCGGTGTGGCCCTGGACGGAGATCCGGGTGCTGGAGTACTTCTCAAAGACGCCGGCCATCTCGCGCAGGGATTCTCGCGATCCGGACCGCAGGCCGGCAGAGTTGAAGTCGAAGAGCACTTCGTTGCGCACCGTGACTTTCAGCTCATCCTCAGAGGTGCGCGTCACGTTGACGCCGTCGATCTGCCGAAGCTCGCGCTCCTGCTTGTCCATCATTGCTCCGACAATCGCCCCCGCAGCGGTGCCGGCGATTCCGCCAACGATGGCGCCACGCTTGCCGCTGTGGCCTTCCCGGTTATTGCT
>JBKJQB010000001.1:0-21023 GCA_046594105.1 Thermoanaerobaculia bacterium | reverse complement strand
TCGGCAAGAATCGCCTCAGAGCCTTCGCTTTCGTTGGCGATGTAGGTCTTCCCGGTGAGCGCGATCGGGAACTTCGCGCTCGTTTTCGCCTCGATGACCGGCGCGTTCTCTTCGAGCGGGATCACCAGCCGCGCCTCGATCTCGATCTCGCCCGGCGGGAAGGTCTGGATGGAGGTCATGCCGCCCGGATGCTCCAGATCCACCGGATAGCGATAGCGCTTCAGGACCGCGCCCGCCTGCGAGATGGAGCCGTGGATGACCAGCGGAACGCCGGAGGGAACGTCCGAAGGAATGGTGAAGGTCCAGGACAGACGGCAGACCACTCCCGATGGTGAGTCTCCCAATGGCGTGAGCCCGATGACGAGTTTGCCGGGCTCCGCGCGGAGTGGCGCGGCGAGCAGGAGAAGGAGGAAAAGAGCACGTTTCATGTGGGGTGCTATTGTCCTCTCGATGGAGGTTGCCGCCGTCGTCGGGCCGTCAGGATCTGGTAAAACCACGCTCCTTTGCCTGCTCATTGCCGCGTTCGTCAGCGAAGGGCGACGAGTGGCCGCCATCAAACACACGCATCATCCGTTGGATCCTCGCGACCGGGGAGACACCGCGCGGTTTCGGACGGCGGGCGCCGGTCCGGTGATTCTGGCGGCAGAGACCGAAGCGATTCGATTCGCAGAGGAAGGGACGACGCGCTTTCACTATGACCTTCCGGCGGATCTTCTGCGAGAGCTGGATGTCGACCTGGTTCTCGTCGAAGGTTTTCACCGCTTCACCGGCTGGCCTCGGATCGAGCTCGACGCGTCGCGTCGCGTGAGTGGTGCCGAGGCGCGTTCGATTCTCGATAGAATCTGGCTTCAGGCGTCCTGACTCGAGCGCGATCCAGCATGACCAGTCCATGACCCAGCCCACCACTCTGCGATACGGAGCGATCGTCTTCGATCTCGACGGTACGCTGGTCGACTCCTACGCTGCCCTTGCGGAGTCGGTGAACTACGCGCGTCGGGAGCATGGTCTCGGTGCCTTGCCGGAGGCGCGCATCCGCGAGTTCGTCGGGGACGGGCTGGATCGCTTGCTCCAGCGAGCCTTTGACCAGCCGGATGTGCCGGCCAGCGTGGTGGCGTCCTTTGAGTCGCGCTATGACGCGATCTGCTGCTCGGAGTCGTTGGTGCTGGGGGAGGTTGAGGAGACCATTCGAACGCTGCATGGTCTGAATGTCTCGATGGCCGTCTGCACCAACAAGCCCACCGGCTTCTCGCGAAAGATCCTCGAGTATCTGCAACTGTCCCGATACTTCCAGGGAATCGTCGGCCCCGATCTGGCCGGAGCGCGAAAACCCGATCCGCGCCATGTGCGCCATGCGCTGGAGACGACCGGCCGCACCGCGAGCGAAGCACTGTTCGTCGGGGACATGCCGATCGATGTGGAGGCTGCGCGAAACAGCGGCATGGACGTGGCGGTGGTCTCTACCGGTTCGGGCACGCCCGCCGCCCTTCGTTCGGCCAGGGCGGATCACTACCTCCGGCGCTTTTCGGATCTGCTGACGATCGTGCGCAACGGAGACCAGTAAGTGATCTACCTCCGCTATCGCCTCATCTTCTTCGATGTCGACTCGACGCTGGTCAAGGTCGAGGGAATCGACGTGCTGGGGCGCGGGAATCCGGAAGTGGCGCGACTCACTGCCGCTGCGATGAACGGCCAGATCCCGCTGGAACAGGTCTACCAGCGACGGCTGGAGAGCATTCGTCCATCGCGGCAACAGGTGGAGTCGCTCGGCCAGACCTATCGCCAATCGCTCGTTGACGGAGCAGCAGAGACGGTGGCCACGCTGCTGGAAAGAGGAGCGATCGTCCATCTCGTTTCCGCCGGAATCGAGCAGGCGGTCCTTCCTCTCGCCGCCCTGCTGAAGATTCCCGAACGCCAGGTGCACGCCGTGCCCGTGATGTTCTCCGAGAACGGTGAGTACGCCGACTTCGACCGCCGGTCCCTCCTGACCCAGGGCGGTGGCAAGGAGATCGTGGTGCGCGACATCCGTGCACGCACTCACGGACGGGCCGCATTCATCGGGGACGGGGTGAGCGACCTCGAAGCGAGGCCGGCAGTCGACCTGTTCATCGGTTTCGGAGGAGTGCAGGTCAGGAGCAGCGTGAAAGAACAGGCGGATGTCTTTGTGGAGAATCCTTCTCTGACCGCTGTGCTCCCGTTCTTGCAGGACGCCTAGAATCAGCGCGATGGATGGGGACCGATGAGCGATTGCAAGTACTTCATTCCGGGGCCGACGTGGGTTCGCCCGGAGCTGCTGCAGGAAATGACGCGCCCGATGATCGGGCACCGCAGCGCTGAGTTTCGCGATCTCTTCGAGCGCATCATCCGGAATCTCAAGCCACTGTTCGCCACAACCCAGGACACTTTCGTGGCCACCTGCACCGGGACGGCCTTACTGGAGGCCGCCCTCATCAACAGCGTGCAGAAGCGGGCTCTGGTCACCACCTGCGGAGCGTTCTCCGAGCGCTGGCTTTCCATCGCCCGGAGCCTCGGTCTGGAAGTGGATCAACTCGACGCCGGCTGGGGCAATGCGGTCGCCCCGGAGGTCCTGCGGACGCATCTTCGAACGCGTGGCCATCACTACGACGTGGTCACTCTCACGCACAACGAAACATCCACCGGCCTGACCAATGACGTTGCCGCATTGAGCCAGGTCATTCGTGAGGAAGCACCCGAATCGTTGATCCTGGTCGACGCGGTCTCATCGCTGGGCGGGATCCCGCTGCTGTTCGACGAATGGGCGCTCGATCTCTGCGTGGCCAGCGTGCAGAAAGGGCTGGCCCTGCCGCCGGGAATCACGGTGTTCGCCGTTTCGGCGCGGGCCCTGGCCAGAGCGAAGTCGATCGCCCACCGTGGTACCTACCTCGATTTCCTGAGCTACAAGAAACATGCAGACGACGGAAGTGTCCCCTCGACGCCGGCGCTCCCGCTTTTCTACGCACTGGCAGCGCAGCTCGAACAGATCATTCACGAGGAGACGCTCGACGCGCGATTCCGCCGTCACCTGGCCATGCGCGATCTCACCATCCAGCGCACCGCCAGTTACGCTCGTCTTGCTTCGGATCCGTCGCGCGCGTCGCCCACGGTGAGCGCCCTGATTCCGAAGAAGCCGGTTGAGGAGATCAAGAGCGAGATGAAAAAGCGTGGCTTCACCATCGGCGGCGGTTACGGGGTTTGGAAACAGTCGACCTTCCGCATCGGACACATGGGCGACATGCCCATTGAGGCCGTAGCCTCGATGCTCGATGTTCTCGAGGAGGTAGCCGGAGCATGAGCAAGAAACGGGTTCTGGTGACCGATACGCTGGCGGATTCCGGACTGGCCATCCTGCGCGCTGCGGACGATGTGGAGCTCGACTATCGGGCTGGTTTGAAGGGTGAGGACCTGCTGCGCGCCGTCGCGGAGTCGGACGCGCTGATCACCCGGAGTGGAACGGCGGTCACGCGCGAGCTGGTGAACGCCGGCAAACGGCTCCGCATCATCGGGCGCGCCGGCGTCGGTCTGGACAACGTCGACGTCAATGCATGCACCGAACGCGGCATCCTGGTGATCAATGCGCCGACCGCAAACATCATGTCGGCCACGGAGCACACCATGGCCATGCTGCTGTCGCTCTGCCGCAACATCCCCGAGGCGGATGCCAGCGTGAAGCGGGGAGAGTGGACGCGATCGAAGTTCATGGGTGTGGAGCTGAACGGCAAGATTCTCGGCGTGATCGGGATGGGCAGGATCGGGACGCGGGTGACCATCCGGGCCCGCGCGTTCGGCATGACCGTCATCGGCTATGACCCTTACATCGCTCCGAGCGTGTTCGAGAAGGTCGGTGCCGAACAGGTTTCGCTCGATGATCTCCTCTCCCGCGCCGACTTCATCACCGTGCACACTCCCCTGACTGACGAGACCCGCGGCATGATCGGCGCGGTGGAGCTGGCGAAAACGAAGGCAGGCGCCGTTCTCGTCAACTGCGCGCGCGGCGGCATCTACCAGGAGCAGGCGCTGGCCGATGCCTTGAACAGCGGACATCTGGCCGGAGCAGCGGTCGACGTCTACGAGGATGAGCCTCCGTCGAAGGATCACCCCTTCCTGCACGCCAAGAACATCATCCTGTCGCCGCACATCGGCGCCAACACCATCGAGGCTCAGGATCGCGTGGCGGTCCAGACGTCCGAGATGGTGATCGAAGCGCTGCGCGGGTCGATCTTCGTCTCGGCGGTGAACCTGCCCTTCGAGGGGCTCTCCGATGCGGACGCCGCGCCGCTCATCGACCTCGCGGAAAAGATCGGTTTGTTCTCCGCACAGATCATCAACGGGCCGATCACGCGCGCGGCGGTGGAGTTGTGGGGGATCGACGAGCGCCTGACCCGCATTCTCTCGGTGGCAGCCCTGAAGGGCATGCTGACGCCGCATCTGTCGGAGTCGGTCAACTTCGTCAACGCCGAGCAGATCGCGCAGCAGCGTGGGATCGCCATCAGCGCCACCACCCATCCCACGCCCCGCGACTACACGAACCTCATTACCTTCCGCGCGTCGTCCGCGACGGGCGAAACCTGCGTCTCGGCGACGCTGTTCAGCGAAAAGAACCAGCGCATCGTCTCCGTCAACAACTTCCGCGTGGAGTTCAAGCCGGAAGGAACGCTGATCTACGTGGTGAACAAAGACGTGCCCGGGGTGGTGGGAAAGGTCGGCTCGCTCCTCGGCGATCGCGAAATCAACATCGCCGAATACAACCTCGCCCGCACACAGGGCGGAAAAGCCATGGCCGTCATCACCGTCGACACCACTCTCGATCCGGAGACGCTGCGCTTCCTCCGCTCCTTCAAGGAGATGGAGGAAGTGAAGCAGGTGCGCTTGTAACGGGAGCCGGCACGGCCGGCGGCGTTGGTTCGCAAAGCGTCCGCCACGATTTTCGCCTCCGTCGCGTTCGCTCGGCCGCCTTTGATTTGCAGATGACGCGCGTGCGTGGTTAGAAAACTGGCGCTGACTCACCACCCGTCATCCTGAGCCGCGCAGACGGCGAAGGATCTGCATCGACGCAGCTGTCGCATGCGGCATCGTCGTGATTGCAGATCCTTCGCTTCCCGCCCGTCCCCCACGCCGCTCAGGATGACGGTGGGGGATTTTTTCTGCTCAATCGTCCCTACGGGACTGAAAGATGGACTCTCGATCGCGGCTTCTAAGAGACCATGCATCTTCCCTATTTCGGGCGGTCGCGCATCGGCCGGGCCATGGCCAGTTCCACGATGCGTTCGATGAGGTCGGGATACGACAGTTCCGGCTTTGCCTTGCGCGCGGCCATGGCGAATTCCGCTCGGCTGTCCAGCCAGGGGTTCGGATTCACTTCGATGACGTACGGCGTCCCGTCGGGCGTAAGCCTCATGTCGATGCGGGCGTAGTCACGGATGAGCAGCGCGGTGCACGCCCCGACGGCCGCCTGTCGGATTCGCTCCATCAGCGGCGCGTCTTTCACCACATCTTCGGGAACGAACTCCTTCGCTTCCTTGAAATCGTTTTCCCATTTCGCCTCGGTGCCGGCAATCCGAGGAAGGTGCGGAGGGAGTTTGGAAAGGTCCCATTCGATCGGCGGCAGAACCATCGGCGGATTGCCCAGCACGCCTACATAGATTTCGCGGCCTTCGATGTACTGCTCGACCAGCGCAGGAGTGTGAAAGGTCTGGTGGATGCTGAAGACCTGGGCCATCAGTTCTTCAACGCTTTTGACAACCGATTTTGCGGTGATGCCGATCGAGGCGTCGGTGGCGATGGGCTTGACGATCAGCGGGAAGGTGGCCAGATTCGGTTTTCCCTCCACATGACCCTCTCCCACGATGGCGAAGTCGGGCGAGCGGACGCCGTGAAAGTCGAACAGCTTCTTCGAGAGCGACTTGTCGCCGGCCATGGTCAGCGCCAGGGAGCCCGATCCGGTGAAACGCTTATCGAGCAGCTCGAGGAGCGAGGCGATCCGGCGTTCGTCCCCTCCCTCGCCGCCAAGGGACTCGCAGACGTTGAAGATCAGATCGGATGAGTCGTCTTCGATCTGGCGAACCATCTTCTTGATAGGAGCCTCGGCGGCCAGCAGCTTGATGGCGTAGCCGCGCTTAGTGAGTACCTCTTCGATCTGCCGGGAGACGAGGTTGGGGAACTTCTTGCCCTGATCAAGGGCCTCTTTACGAACGCGATCCTCTTCCGCGTCATAGAGGATGGTGATCGTTGCCTTCACGCCGGAATCGTTTTTCTGAGCCATTGACCATTGAGTAATGAAAGTGCGGTGCCAGAGTGCCTGGAAGGGGGTCGGGGGCCGGCCCTCCAGGACTCCGACCAGACGGCCGACCTTATAATCCGCCCCCATGTTCAAAGTTCTCGAGTTGTTCGCACGGGAGATCCTCGATTCTCGCGGCAATCCCACCATAGAGGTCGACTGTCTCCTGGAATCGGGGGCGCTGGGACGCGCCGCCGTTCCCTCGGGGGCTTCCACCGGTTCCCGCGAGGCACTGGAACTGCGCGATGGCCAGAAAAAGCGCTATCTAGGGAAAGGCGTGCTCCATGCGGTCGAGAACGTGGAGCTGATCGCCAGGGAAGTCGAAGGGATGGACGCCCGCGAGCAGGCCATGATCGACCTGGTCATGAAGCAGATGGATGGCACCGAGAACAAGGCCAACCTGGGCGCGAACGCCATGCTGGGAGTGTCGCTCGCCGTGGCCCGCGCCGCCGCCGAAGGTGCCGGCCTGCCGCTGTTTCTGTATCTCGGTGGACCAGGGGCTCGCACGCTTCCGGTTCCCATGATGAACGTGATCAACGGTGGCGCTCACGCCGATAACAATCTCGACGTCCAGGAATGCATGATCATCCCGGCAGGCTTCGAGAGCTTCTCGGATGCCTTGCGAGCCGGCGTGGAGACGTTTCACGCGCTCAAGAAGATCCTGCACGATCGAGGGCTCACCACCGCCGTCGGCGACGAGGGAGGTTTCGCGCCAGACCTGAAGTCGAACGTCGAGGCCATCGAGCTGATCCTCTCCGCGATCCAGAAAGCCGGCTACAAGGCGGGCGAGCAGATTTACCTCGGGCTCGATGTGGCCGCCTCGGAGTTCTATGAGAAGGGCAAATACAACTTCGAAGGCGCCAAACGAAGCAGCGCCGAGATGACCTCCTACTATCAGGATCTTCGCAAACGGTTCCCCCTGATCTCCATCGAAGACGGGATGGCCGAAGGGGACTGGGACGGCTGGACGGCTCATACCAAAGAGATGGGCGGAAACACGCAGCTGGTCGGAGACGACGTCTTCGTGACCAATCCGGCGATCTTCAGCGAGGGCATCGAGAAGGGTGTGGCCAACGCCATTCTGATCAAGGTGAATCAGATCGGCACGCTGACCGAGACGCTGGACACCATCGAGCTGGCCAAACGGGCCGGATATCGTTCGATCGTTTCGCATCGTTCGGGAGAGACGGAAGACTCAACCATCGCCGATCTCAGCGTGGCCACCAACGCCGGTCAGATCAAGACCGGGTCGGCGTCACGCAGCGACCGGATGGCCAAGTACAACCAGCTGCTGCGCATCGAAGAGGAGCTTGGCGACGCAGCGATCTTTGCCGGCAAGGGCATTTTCCGATCGCTGTAGGGTCTGCGCGCAGAACGCGACCCCCTCATCCCGCGAGCCGGGGCCTCCCGATCGAGTGTCCTTCTCCCCGCACACGGGGAGAAGGTCCGCGAAGCGGGGATGAGGGGTCCTGCTTCGTCGAGTGAGCTCCCCTCATCCGCCTTCGGCACCTTCTCCGCGTGTGCGGGGAGAAGGACACTCGATGGAAAGCAAGGCCTTCGACGGATTTTAGAAGCCGCTTGGGTGGCGGGCGGGAAACGAAGGATCTGCAATCACGAAAATGCCCTCCGGTTGACACCAGTCGCACTTCGTCAATATATTGACGGTCACGCATGCCGCATCGCGATATGGTCGCCGGCGTCATCCAGCTCTCCAACCTGCTGACGCGCCGGCTCGGCCCGGTGTTTGAGAAGGCGCGGGTCACGCCGCAGCAGTGGGCCATTCTCTCCACCCTCGCCGCATCGGAAGAGCCGCTGACCCTCGCGGGAGTCGCTCGGGTCATGCTGGTCTCCAAGCAGAACATGACCGGGATGATCGCCAGGCTGGAGCAGCTCGGGCTGGCCGAGCGCCACGACGATCCGAGCGACCTGCGATCCTCCCGTCTGGCCCTGACGCGCCGCGGACGAGCCACGGTCGAGAAGCTGCGGCCTCTCTACGAGCAGTGGCGTGACCAGATGATGGCCACGCTCTCGGAACGCGACGCCACGGCACTGGAACGAGCGATCGAGCAGCTGATCGTCATGCTGCAGGATGAGTGACGGGCGGCGGTCTCAAAACGACGAGCGCATCGTTCGAATCTAGCGGCCTAGGAGCCTGCGCGGCAGAACGTCTCGGAGCGTGATCTTGGCGGAGCCTTGGGCAACCAGCGCCGCCGGCCGTGCCGGCCTAGGCACTTCGACCGACGCGATCGGATCCGGCGGGCGTGACCACGCGATTCCGTCCCTGCGCCTTGGCTTCGTACAGCCTCGTGTCTGCCGCAGCGAAGAGCGCATCCACATCGCGGGCGTCCATCGGAAAAAGCGCTCCTCCGATGCTGACGGTCACGGTCGTTCCGCCTGCCGGTGCGGGCAGAGCTTCGACGCCGGCGCGAATGCGCTCGGCCACCGTGCGGAGCGCCACCGGATCGGTTTGGGGCATGATCACCGCGAACTCCTCCCCGCCATAGCGCGCCGCAAAATCGGCGCCGCGAACCGTCTCGTGGATGACGCGGGCCACTCGCTGCAGTGCGTCGTTTCCTGCTGCATGCCCATGCCGGTCGTTGTATTTCTTGAAGTGATCGAGATCCAGCACCAGCACGCCGAAGGATTCGGGATAGCGCGTAGCGCGGGTGACTTCCTCGTCGATGCGCTCTCGGAACGCCCGGAAGTTCGGCAGTCCGGTGAGATCGTCGGTGCGCGCGTGTGCCCGCAGCTTGTCGGCCATCCCGTTGACCGCGTTTCCCACGCGGGCAATTTCAAAGTCGCCGGCCACGGGGGCGCGGGCAGCGAGGTCGCCCGAGGCGATGCGGTCGGCGGCAGCGGCGAGCTCCTCGAGGGGGCGCACCACTTTGCGCAAGGTGACGGTCACCGCGGCGAAACTGGCGATCACCACGATCCAGGCGATGGCCAGTCCCGCGGTCATCATCTCCCGGCTCTGCCGATCGAGCATGGGAAGTTGTTCCGAGACTTCGCGTTTGCGCGCCTCGATCAATCGCTGCGCCTCGTTCACCACTCGTCCCGACTCGATGTCGATCTCCTGCGGCGATGACGTGGGATCGGCGACGACGGTGCGGAACGTGGTCATGCGCCGCTGCAGCGCGGAGGTGTCGATTGGCGACAGGGCCGGCTGGGAAAGCAACTGCTCGACGACGTCGTAGCGCGAGACGTCGCCGCTCGGTGCATGGACTCGAAAGGAGTTCTGCGATCGGATCAATTCTTCGAGCAGGGAGATCGCCCGGGTCTCCACTCCCACCAGCCGGTTCCAGCGCTCCTGCGCTGCATGCGCCCGCCAGCTCAACCCGAAGGTGATGGCGAAGAGGGCACAGGCGAACGCTCCGGTCAGGAGGAGTACGCGAGATCGCAGATGAATGCGTCGGACCGTGCTCAGACGAGGGTCTCCTGGACAGCGATGTCCGGCGCGCGGAGGCCCAGCTCCTTCATCCGTACGACCACCCGGTGCACGGCCAGGACAAACGCGGCGTGGCTCCAGGTCAGCGGCGATACCGACAGCGGTCGGCCGGTGTAGGGATCGACCTGCTCCGGAAGCACGCCGCTGGGCATCGCGCAATCAACAGCCCACAGGAGAAGATCGATGGCTTTCTGCAATCCGACCGCATCCTGGGCGCGGATGGCATGCCAGTGGGCGACCGAGAGCGTACAGAGCACCCAGGGATTTCCCGGGACGTTCACCACATCTTTGGAGACCTGGAAGTAATAATCATTTTCGTATCGGGCCACCCCTCCGATCTCGGTTTTCACGGTAAGCCGCTCGATCATCTGCTCCATGGTGGAGATGATCTTCGGATCGTCCGGCGAAAACATTCCGAACAGCCACAAGCCTGCCAGCGAGGCGTCGATCGTGGAGTCGACGGTGACTTCGCCTCCATGGGCGACCTGCACCATGCGATGGAAGCGCCCCAGCTCCGATGAGAACATCACACGCTCCGTGGCCTCGCGAATCTCCTCGGCGGCACGAAGGTACTTCGCGGCCTGATCGGTCTCGCCGAACGCCTCGGTGAAGCGAGCCGCGGCGGTCAAACCGCCGTACACCGCACCCACCGTGAAAGCGGCAATCCCTCGTCGCTCCTCCCACAAGTCATGCGAAGCCGCAGGCAGTCGGGTGTGAGGATCGCGATAGCGCACCAGGAAGTCGCCCATGGCCTTGATCAGAGGTTTGTAGAGCGGCTTGATGAACTCGACGTCGTGGAACTTTTCGAAGTGATTCCACAGAGACCACAGAACCAGCGCCGTCTCATCTTCCTGGATGGGAAGCTGGCGCTTGCCGTCGATGGACACCCAGGGATGCCAGGAGGACCCAACCGATCCGTCGGCGTTGTACTTGTGCAGCAGGAACCCGTCCTTGGTGACGATCTTCGCGCAGAAATCGAAGAAGCGCCGGGTGATCTCCGGATACCCCGCCTGCACCAAAGCGGTGGTGACGATGGCGCCGTCCCGCGGCCACATGTAGGTATAGGTGTCTTTTCCGAACTGGACGATGTCGGAGTCGGTCGCCGCGATGACCGCGCCGTTGTTGTCGATGTGGGTGCGGATGATGAGCAGCGAGCGGCGGTAGAGCCGCTGTACCGAATCCGGCAGGCCGCCGAGATCGGTGTCGTTCTTCAGCCAGAGGCGCCAGTAGTCGCGCGTTCGCTCCAGAAACGACGAAGGACCGCGCTCGCGCACGGTGGTATCGAGAATCTCCACATCGCGATACCGCGAACCGAAGGCCCACCACACCCAGGCGTCCTGGGTCGCCAGCGAAGGCAAGGGGAACTCGATCATGCCCGTTGCATCGACGGACCCCTGGGCGATGGGGTTCTTCTGCAGCTTGCCATCTTCGGCATCGCGCCAGGTTCCCTGAAAACCCTCCCGCTCTTTCGCACCGATGGCGAAGGAGTGAAAGCCGACGTGGTCGCCCACCGAGGCGTTGATCAGCACATAGCGCTGGCCTTTGTAGGCGACCAGGCCGTGAAACTCCGGGTCGTAGAAAATCGTGTCGCCGATCGCGTTGCCCCAGAGATGAGGATCGAAGTGCACGTAGAGGTGGACCTGCCGCTGCTTTTCCGCGAGATTTCGAAGCTGAACGCGACGAACGAACAGGTCGCGATCGAAATCGACAGCATCGCTGAGGATCATCTCCAGCTGCATCAGGGACGAGCGCGCCGTCACCCGCGTGACCAGCGTGTCGTCGTCGTACTCCAGAGTCTTCTCCCACGACGGATGGCCGATCCAGGCGAACTGCCCGTCGCACCAAACCCCGAAGAAGGAAACGTCGCCGACGGTCTGGTTGTCCTGTCCCACATGAGGGTAGTAGACGTCGCGGATGTTGTACTCGCGATCGAAATTGATCAGGAGGTTGCCGTTGCTGATCGGAAGATCGCGCGCCATGCCATGAGGATACGGCATGGGGCCTGTGCGCACTCAGAGGCGATGGAAATCCCCTACCCGCCATTGTGAGTTGGGGCACTGCGCGAGCGCAGCGATTGATAGGTGAGAAACGGGAAGCCCTCCCGCCCGAGTTCCTTCTGCCCGCCGCAGCGGGGAGAAGGTCCGCGAGCGGAGATGAGGGTCCTGCTCTTCGTCGCGTGTATGTCCCCTCATCCGCCTTCGGCACCTTCTCCCCGTGTGCGGGGAGAAGGACTCTCGATGGGGAGGACGCGCGAGCGCAGCGATTGATCGTGAGAAACGGGAAGCCCTCCCACCCGAGTTCCTTCTCCCCGCCGCAGCGGGGAGAAGGTCCGCGAAGCGGGGATGAGGGGTCCTGCTCTTCGTCGCGTATATGTCCCCTCATCCGCCTTCGGCACCTTCTCCCCGTGTGCGGGGAGAAGGGCTCTCGATGGGGAGGGCGCGAGCGCAGCGATTGATAGGGAGACGCGATGAGGCCAGAATCGTGGCGGACGCTGTGCGAACCAACGCCGCCGGCCGTGCCGGCCTCCAGATGTCACGCCTCGATCAGCTCAAAAGCATTTACCGGAAGACGCTGGAAGCCTGCGCTCCGGAGACGCTGGTCCGCGATCTGGTCGACCCCTCTTCGCCGCGGGACGTGGTCGCAATCGGCAAGTGCGCGGGGTCGCTGTTCGATGGTGTGGCCGCACGCATCGATGTGCGCGACGCGCTGGTCGTCATCCCCGAGGGTTACCGGTCGCCGGCCCGTCCTTGCGAACTTCTTCTGGGCGGACATCCGGAGATGACGACAGCCTCGTTCCAGGCGGGGCGGCGCTTGCGCGAGTTCGTCTCCCGTCGGGAGGAGATTCTCTTTCTGATTTCCGGCGGCGGGTCCGCCTGCGTGGAAGCGCCCCTCGAACCCTGGTTCGACGAGCGAGTTCTGGCCGCGATCAACGCCCGTCTGGTCGCTGCAGGGCCGCCGATCGCCGACATCAACTGCGTGCGCAAACATCTCTCTGCGATCAAAGGGGGCAGGCTGGCTTCGAGACTCCGGCGTAGCGCGACCCTGATTTTGTCGGACGTATCGACCGGGCGCTGGGCCGACGTGGCGTCGGGCCCGACGGTGGCGGACGACACGACGAATGAACAAGCGGCGGAGGTTCTCGATCGGATCGGTGGGTTCGACGGCATCGCAGCGTTGCTGCGCAGCGGCGATTGTCCGGAGACGCTGCGGCGAATCGAGGGAGCGACGGTTGCTCTGATTGCTGACAACGACACGCTGGTCACAGCGGCAGAATCCATTGCACGATCCGAGGGTTTGCATCCGGTGCGTTTCCCCCGACAGCTGGAGTCCGACGTCGCCGATGCTGCAGTGCAACTCCACGATCTGGCTGCGCGACTGAGGCCGCAGGAAGTGCTGATCGCAGGCGGCGAGCCGACGGTGGAGCGGCGAGGATCGGGACGCGGCGGACGGTGCATGGAACTGGCCGTGAGGTTCGCCATGCTCCCCCGGAACGAGGGGCTGGAGATTCTCATGGGCAGCTCCGACGGAGTGGACGGCAATAGCGGAGCGGCCGGGGTCGCGGCACATCTTCCAGTGACGTTGGATCGCGCGCGGGTGGACGAAGCGCTGGAGCGGTCGGCCAGCATGGAAATCGCGGAGTTGATGGGGGAGCCGATTAAAATCCCACCGACAGGCAATAACCTCCGCGATCTCTATCTTTTGACGCATAGTTAGCCTCGCCGTCAGGGCACCGCAACCAACATCCTGCATGACCACCGAACCCACCGTCGAGGAGCACCATCACCGCTCCGCCAGGGAGCGCCAGCGAAAGGGCCCGATGTGGGGCTGCATGCGCTGGATGCTCGCCTGCGTGATTGGCCTCGGGGTGATTGGCCTGCTGGTGATTGGCGGGGGCTGGTGGTACCTGGGAACCTCCAGCTTCGACGACCTGGTGCGGTTGCGCGTCCAGAAAACCCTGGAGTCCCGTCTGGGCCGACCGGTCACCGTCGGACCGGTGGAGATCCAGCGGGGCCGGATCAATCGCATCGTCGTCAATGATGTCCGGATTGCCAACGTCCCCGGCGGCGTGCGCCCCTTTTTCGCCACAGTTCGCCAGTTGATCATCACCGGCGGGATCGATTCCTTCTGGGGTCGTCGCATCGTGGTGGATGGCATCGAAGTGGTCGATCCTCATCTGTCCGTGGAAATCTTTCCGGCGGGCTCCAAGCTGGCTCACAACTTCCCGCATTGGGATTCAGGCCCACCCTCGCGATACGAGATCTATCACCTCCGATTGAAAAAGATGGCGATTACCGGTGGCCTGCTGGAGCTGCTGGATCGGCGGAACAACCTGTCCATCATCACCACGAATCTCAACACCGCGCTGCAGGCCACCTCGTCGAAGGATGTCTATCAGGGAGTGGCCTCGAGCCCCCAGCTGCAGGTGACCATCCAGGATTACAAGCCTTTCAAGATGGCCATGCGAGGCGAGTTTCGATACGCACCGAACATGCTGGACTTCCAGTCGCTGGCGCTGGAAGGCGGACCGGATCTGCGGATTTTTCTGCGAGGCCCTATCGCACCCCTGGCGGACGGTGTCTACAACCTGCACGTGACTTCGCAGATTGGACTGAACCGGGTGCGCGACATCTTCCGTGTCGACAAGACGCTCGAGGGCATCATGGCCATCGACGGGACGCTGCGCGGAAGGCAGGGAACCTTCACGCTCGCCGGCGGGTGGGTCGCCCCTCGTGTGAAGGCGGACGTCTACGAATTGGCGGATGCCCGCGGGAAACTGGACATCACCGGCGATCGCGCGCGGGTGGATGTGGCCACGGCGCGATACGGCGGAGGCACGATCTCCGCGCACTACGAGTTGCCTCAATACGCGGAGCCGTATCCGATGTCGGTGGACCTTCGTTATCGCGGCGTCTCGCTGGAGAAGCTCTTCGCCGACTGGGGAATCCGCGATACCGGTCTGCGTGGTGGTGCCACGGGAACGCTGGGCTATCACTGGGAGAAGGACCGGATCCTGGCAGGTGGTGGTGAAGGAAAGGCGACCCTGTCGCGGACTGCCAGCGTGTTCTCCGATGCAAAGTATCCCATCGCACTGGGCGGATCGGCGGATTTCGCACTCGATCGCGGAACGATCACCTTTCGTCCCGCCGAGCTGACGACGCCCGCCTCGAAGGTTCGCCTCACAGGCAAGTTCCGCATTGAAGACTCCTGGACCGACCTGCTGATGAACATCCACAGCAGCGATTTCGCGGAGCTCGATCGGATCGGCTACAACTTCGCGCGCTCTGCGGGAAAACGTACCTACGAGCTTCTCGGTCTGGGAGGAGCGGGCGATCTCACCGGCAGCGTTCGTGGCCGCATCAAGGCGCCTGAAGTGGTGGCGAAAATCATCAGCAGCGGCACGAAGTACAACAATGTTCTGCTGGGTGACGCCAGCATCGATCTGAAGTACGAAGGCTCCCGCAACGCGCTGCACTTCGAGCGGGCGACGTTTCGCGACGGGAACGGGCAGCTGGCCATGAGCGGCTCGCTCTTCTTCCCCGACTCCGGACCTTCGCCACGCTTTGATCTGGCGCTCGATGCGCGCGATTACCCGATCGACCGCGCCATGGCTACCGTCGACCTCAAGCTGGCCATCAAAGGCAACGCGACGGGACGCATGGTCATCACCGGCACACCCGACTCAGGAAAGGCCACCTTTGCCGGGTTGACGGTGCGCCAGCCGGCCGGGGACTTGCGATTGAACGGAACGGTGGCCTGGCTTCCGGGCAAGGGAAACACCGAATTCGATCTCGACGTGACCACGCGCGACTTCCCGGTGGCCGACATCGTGACCTTTCTCGACCTGGGAACTCTGCCGGTGACCGGAGACCTCAGCGGAACGCTGCACCTGAGCGGACCGAAAAGCCGGCTCGGCGGCGCGGGGGCCATCACCATCAAACGAGGATCGATCTACGGAGAGCCGGTGGATACGGCGACGGCAAACATCGTCTTCAACGAGGGAACGCTGCGGGCGACCGATGTCAAAATCGCCGCTCCCGCCGGCACCATCACCGGAAGTGCGGAGTTCAACACCAGCACCAATCAGTTCACCTACACCGTTGCGTCGAGCTCCATCGATCTCTCGAGGGTCAAGGCGCTCACCGCGCTGGCTGGACTCCTCGGTGGCAACCTGACGCTGACCTCCACCGGCGCCGGCACCATCGACAAGCCGGAAGTGGTTCTGCAGGCGACTCTGAATCAGGCCACGCTCCGGGGACTGAATCTTCCAGCGGGGTCTGCGCCGCCGCAGGTCTACCTGGCTATCCGCAACGGCCAGCTGATCATCAAGGGGTCGCTTGCCGATCTGGTCACCATCGATGGTCAGGGAGCAGTGGGAACCGACGGAGCGCTGAGTGGCCTGGTGCGGGTCCAGATCAAGGACATCGCGCGCACGCTGGCCATGTCGCCAACCACGGCTTCCCTGCCCGCGTCTGGAAATCTGATCGCCGATCTTCAACTGGGAGGCAAACTCTCGTCGATCGACGCGGTTCAGATCGACGCGACGTTCCCGGAGTTCAATCTCCGCATCTCCGAGCGGGCATTCGCGCCGGTGCGACCGCTGCGGCTGTCGTTGCGCGACGGACGCGTGCTCTTCGAGGACTTCGAGCTGGCCCTGGGCAAGGGGGAGTCCACCTTTTCGGTCGCTGGATTCGCGGAAGTTACAGGCGAGAAGCGGCTGAAGGTCGACTTGCGCGGCACGCTCGAAGCACTGCTGCTGCAGCTTTTTGTTCCAGACCTCCATGCCGAGGGGGATATCAACATCCTGGGCACCGTGGGAGGCACGCTCGCGGAACCGAAGCTGACAGGGACCGCGGAGCTGCACAAAGCACAGGTTCGGTTCACCGGGTTCCCGCAGCTCATCGACAACATCACCGGGACGCTCGACTTCCACGGCGATCGCATCGACATCGATTCCATTCACGCCGATCTCGGTGGAGGAACCGTTGTAGCCGGCGGATCGATCGCCCTGCAGGGTCTGAAGCCGAAGAGCTTCCAGGTGACGTTGCAGACGCAGCGCGGGAGTGATGTGGCCATCCGTTACTTCGATGGCATCACCGTCGAGGGCGCGTTCACTCTGCGGCTCAGCGGCGACGCGGATCGTGCTGTGCTGCAGGGCGACGTGGACGTGACCAGGGCCCTCTATTTCCGGGACCTCGATCTCGGAAGCTCGCTGCTGACTGCGGTCTTGTCGCGACGGGGACCCTCGCCGATTACTCCAGCGAGCTGGCAGGATCACGTGAGCCTTCGCGTGCATCTGGTCGCAGCGGACAGCAGCCTGGCCATCAAGAACAATCTGGCCGACCTCACGGCATCCGGTGACCTCGAGCTCACCGGGACGCTGGCCAATCCTTCCGTCACCGGGCTGGTGTCCCTGGACGAAGGCGGGAAGGTTCGATTCCAGACCATCGACTATCGCCTGGTGCGCGGGTCGATCAACTTCCAGAATCCCTTCCGCATCGATCCCTTCTTCGATGTGACGCTGGAGGCCCGCGTCAACGGTGGGCTGTCCGAAGTGGAGTCGGGGCCGATCGATCTCACGGTGACGCTTACCGGAACCATCGATCGAATGACTCCCTCCATCACCAGCGACCCGCCGGCCAGCGACATCACCCTGTTCTCGCTGGTGGGGCTCGGAGGCTTGGCCGGCAAAAGCAACGGCGGTCCCCAGGACGCCACGGGCGCGGGCAAGTCGCTGTTGTTCCAGTCGATCAGTCTTCTGGGATCGAAGGTCTTCTCGTTCGCCGACTCATTCACCATCGATCCCTCGGACATCTCGCAGACCGGAGATCCCGGTCCGAAAGTGTCATTCGCCAAGCGGCTGTCGAATCAGGTCCGTGTTCTGGTCGTTTACAACACGAAAGACTCCAAGAAGCGCATCGTTCTGGAGTGGCAGGTCAATCCCGAGTGGCTGGTGCAGACCACCGCAGACGAACTGAAAAAAGAAGCGCGCCTGGAGGGGCGGTTCCGACGCCGGTACGAAGGCCATTGGACGTGGGGTTCCCGCGGCCGGAACCCACTGCGGCGCGCGCGCAGCAGCGACGGGGCGCCGGGAGTGGCAGCTCCTGCATTGATCGCCATCGCTCCGACCACCGATGTGGCGCCGCCACAGGGCGCCCAAGTCGTCAGCGTCAGCCTTCGCGCCGACTCCCAGATCGATACGTCGCGCTTCACGCAGTACCTTTCCGTGCGCCCCAACGAGCCGCTGACCATCCGCGCGGTCCAGAACTCAGTGCGCAGCCTGTTCGCCACGGGAGATTTCCGGGACATCCGCGTCAATGAGGCTGCGGTGCCAGGTGGCGTGGCCATCACCTTCGGTCTGTTCACGAACTTCAGGGTCACGGCGATCCGCTTCGATGGATTGAGTAACAGTGACCGGGAGCGTGCATCGCGTGCACTCACCTTCCACCTCGGCGACGTCCTCTCCCTCAATGCGGTGGACCACAGTGCCGTCGCTCTGCAGTCCTTTCTGAATCGCGATGGCTACCTGGAGTCGGCGGTCGATCCGGAAACCAAATTCTCTCGTGGCGAAGGACGGGCGGAGGTCAGCTTTCATGTGGCCCGGGGCGCGCGAGCGACGGTCGGGACCGTGGCCATCGACGGCAACGTCGTGCCGTTCAAGACCGACGACCTGGTGCACCAAATGAAGCGAGGACCGGGCAAATCGTTTCAATTGTCAGCGGCCCGGAGCGACGCGGAACGGATGCGCACCTGGCTGATTCGCCGTGACTACCGCAAGGCTAACGTTCTGTTCGAGAAGTACACCTACGATGCCACAACGAAGCAGGTCGCTCTCCAGTACAGCGCAACCTCCGGGCCGGTGGTCAAGGTCGAGGTGGCTGGAATCGGGCGGCGGAGCATCCGTGGCGTCCTGCCGTTCCGTCGCAACCAGGCGTACAGCGAGGACGTCATCGACAAGGCCACCGGCGACATCGTCACCCTGCTGCAACAGCGAGGGTTTTACAACGTCACCGCGGATACGGAAGAGAGTCTGAAAGACAACGTCTGGACGACGACGTTCCGTGTAAGCCCCGGCGAACAGTTCAAGCTGGCAGCGGTGACCTTCACCGGGAACCAGAAGGTGTCTGACAAGACGTTGGCGCCGGTCGTCCAGACCTCGGCCTCAAGCGGGTTCGTGCGTTCGTTGTTTACGACTCTGTTCCGGCGGGCCACCGGAGTGACCCGGTCGCAGTTGTCTTCCGATCGAGACGCGCTCGAGTCGTATTACAAGCTGCAGGGATTTTCCGAGGCGACGGTCGCTTCGGCGGTTGTGAAAACGGACCAGGCGAAGCGCACGATGCTCATCGACTTTCCGATCGTCGAAGGGCCGCAGACGATGGTCGCCGACGTCCGGATGGAAGGAGCCGAGCAGGTTTCGATTGGAAAACTTCCGAAGCCCTCCCTGAAAGCGGGCCAGCCACTTGATCCTCAACGGGAGCACGCGGACGTGGTGGCCCTCCAGAGCTTCTATTCAGATCGCGGCAATGTCGAAGCGCAGGTCCAGGCGCGCGAAGAAATCAGCGCCGACAAGACCTCCGCGCGCATCACCTACGTCGTCGCTGAGGGGCCCACCGCGAAGTTCGGCGACATCGTGGTGCGCGGGAACACCTACACGAAGCCGAGCGTGGTGCTGCGCACTTCGCAACTGGATAAGGGTGAGCCCTTCAGCTACACCTCGCTGCTGGAGGCCCAGAGAAATCTTTATCGCCTGGGCATCTTCCAACGCGTCGAGGTGCAGCCGGAACAGACCGGAACCTCGGTGGCAGAGCGCAGCGTGACCATCGCGGTCGAAGAAGGAAAGGATCTCAGCTTCGCCGGCTCGGTCGGTATCACCTCCGGCATCAGTGGCAACGACACCAGCCCCTCGCTTCTCGGATCGGTGGCGGTGGCCCATCGCAATCTGTTCGGGACCGGTCGCTATCTCGGACTGGAGCTCGTCGGAACCTTCAATCCCAGCAAGGGAAGGGTCGCTACCGGGGGCCGGCAGGAAGCGTTTCTCACCTACCGCGAGCCTTACGTCGGTCCCTTCAACATCCCCATTCAGGTGACGGCGTTCCAGAGCGATACCCTGCGGCGCGGTGCCCATCTCCGCCAGCGCGGAACGTTCATCGAAGCGACTCGCGTGGCGCGCTACCGGACGCGATGGTCCCTGCGTTACGAGTATCGGATCTCTCAGTGCATCGTCGACAATCCCACCGGAGACGTCTGTTCCCTTCTGGCCAACGCGCTTCTGCCCGGCTACGACCGTACCTTCGCCAACATCAAGATTTCCAGCCTGACGCCCACGTTCTTCTGGGACAAGCGCGACGACTCCATCGATCCTCATCGCGGTTTCTTTACCAGCGCATCGCTGGAGTACGCGTTCAAAGCTCTGAATGCCGACGCCCGCTTCCTCAAGGAATTCACGCAGGCATCCTGGTACGTGCCGGTGAGCAATCGCAGCGTCCTCGCGCTCTCAGGACGGGTCGGCCTCATCAAGGACCTCGATCGCGGGTTCACCAGCGAGGGACTGGCCAAAACCGGTGTTCCCCTTTCGGAGCGGTTTACGGCAGGTGGTGACACCTCGCATCGAGGTTTTCCGCTGGATCTTCTCGGCACCACCTGCGCCGATCCCCGGGACACGGAGCTTTGCACGGTGGACGCCGCGGGCCGGCTGCGCGGCGCGACGCTGGTCGACATCGTGGATGAGAATGGGAAGCACACCATCGCTCCCATCGGCGGCCGCTCGGTCTTCATCATGAATGCCGAATACCGGTTCCCGCTGGCGGGTACTTTCGGCGGGACGCTGTTTACCGATATCGGGAACGTTTTCGATGAGACCAGAATCCAGTTCGGAAACCTGCGATATGGAGTGGGGACCGGCGTGCGGTATCTCTCACCGGTAGGCCCGGTCCGCTTCGACCTCGGATACAAGCTGAACCGCCGGATCCTGCGATTCGACGAGATCGGAAAGCCAATTTACGAGAAGCCGCTGGCCTACTTCATCACCCTGGGCTACGCGTTCTAGGCCGGCACGGCCGGCGGCGCTGGGTTGTCCAAGGCTCCGCCAGGATCATGCTCCAAGACGTTCTTCCGCGCAGGCTCCCAGGCCGCTGAACCCATCGAGCTCCGTGGTCCTGAGCGAAGCGAACGTAGCGCGGGCATCCTTGCCGGCCGTGGCGTCGGCTTCCTGGTCTGCCCCCAAAAACTGGTCCAGGCATTTTGCCGGTAGCGGCTTCCACAGCGTTCCTGTCGCCCGCTACTCGGGCT
>JBKJQB010000363.1:0-33018 GCA_046594105.1 Thermoanaerobaculia bacterium | reverse complement strand
TTCTGACTGGGCTCCGCAATCCCCCGGCTGGCGCCGGGGGCTACATTCTCGCGCCCGCTGACGCGGGCTGACCACGGATAGATTTGAGGTTCCTGCCCTAAAACTGGGAGTTTCTTGGAAGATCGCATGGCGGGCCGCATCACCGTGTGGGTCCTCCGGGCCATACCGTCGCTCCTTCTTACGGTAAACCGCCCCGACATAATCCGTGGTCCAGTTCTCGGGGAGCGGACCATCCTGCCGGCGCTTCTAGGACGCCTCCGGGCCCCTGCGAGACTACGGGACCAATCGCAATCCGTAGAAGCGGGTTCCCGGCGCGTGGGCCGATCCGTAGGAGTCGATCTTCTGAAACCCGAGTTCCACGTAGAGCTTCTGCGCGCGGCTCATTGTCGGCAGCGTGTCCAGCCACATCTCCCGATAACCCAGGCCCCGCGCCACATCGATGGCCGCAAGCACGAGCTGCCGGCCGATGGCAGCGCCCCGGTGTGCGGGCCTCACGTAGAGCCGCTTCATCTCACAGACCCCGTCGTTCAGCCGCCGGATGGCCACGCACCCAGCGCGATCGTCGCCGACATTCGCTACAAGCAGACGACCGTCCGGCGATGCGTAGGCACCGGGGAGCTCCGCCAGCTCGGAAGGAAAATTCTGGTAACCCAGATCGACCTCCAGGGAAGAGGCGTATTCGCGGAAGAGATCGCGAACGACCTCGATCTCCGCTGGACTGCTCACAATGTCGATATGAGCCATGGAGGACATCGGCCGACGTGCGCCTAGTGGAGTGTAATGACCAAATTAGGACCACCTGGCTTGATCTCAACGGCGTGAGCGGCGTTGCGCCTCCTCAGAATAGTCCCGCTATTCCTGCGTCGGCGCGCCTTGCTCACACCGCTGATATCTGCGCCATCTGGTCCCAATTCAGTCATTACACTCCACTAGTTCGTCGGCGCCAACGGGTTCTGGTTGCCCTTGCGCACCGCTTCGATCAGTTTGAGCTGGCGGGCGTGCAGCGCCTCGAAGTCGCCTTTCAACGCCGGCCCGCCCACGGCGCGCAGGGTCTCGCTGGCCCGAGTGATGGCCTCGCTCAGCGACCGCGGTTCCTGACGTCGCTGCGGCCGGGTGCCGGAGACGGCAACGATCTCGTCGAGGTCGAACTCCGATCGCTCCTGCGGATCGCGCTTCACGTGCGGAAGGTTCTGCACGGTCACGCCGCAATAGTTCCCCAGCTCGTGCTCGATGATCACCCGGATCGTCGCGTTGGCGTATCCGATCCAGCCGCCGGCGCCTTCGACGTGCATGGGCTCACGCCGCAGGCCGTATTCCGATTCCAGAAACTCGAAGCTCTTGATCACATCTTTCGCGAAATCATCGTGGCTGGACATGGGATCTCACAGTATCGCGTTTGCGCTTCGGCCGCGGCGAGCCGGCACGGCCGGCGGCGCTGGTCGCCCAAGGCTCCGCCAAGATCACGCTCCAAGAAGTTCTGCCGCGCAGGCTCCTAGATGGTAACGCACTCATGAGAGGGCTGGCCTTTACTTCTCCGTCCGCCGCAGATACGGCGCGAACAGCGGCGCGACCGAACGGACCAGCAGTCCCGGTCCCGCCAGCCGCCGCGCGTTGGCGTGGCTGTCGGTGCAGGCGATGGCGGTGAAGAGGCCACTGTCCTGCAGGCGCTGGAGGGAGTGGCCGGGAAACACGCCGTGCGTCGCGATCGCCGTGATCGTGCCTGCGCCCGCCTGCTTGTAGGCGCGCGCGGCGCCCGTCAGCGACCCGCCGGTGCGGATCATGTCGTCGTAGATGATCACGTGCTCCCCATCGAGGCTGGTGCTCACCGCGGTCACCGCTGTGGTGGTCGGACCGGAGCGGCGTTTGTAGACGAAGGCGGCGGGCACGCCAAGGTCGTTGGCCAGCGATTCCACCCACTTGGCGCGCCCGGAGTCGGTCGATCCGAGGACGAACGAAGGGCCACCCAGCTCGCGAGCGGTCTCCTCGATCAGCGCTTTCGCGTAGACATGAACGGGATGGATCGTTCCTTCGAAGTAGTGCGGGATGCCCTCGCTGTGCAGGTCCAGCATGAGGATGCTGTTGCCGAGCTTGGAGTCGGGGATCGATGAGAAAAGCCGCGCCCGCGTCTTGGCGGTAACCGCCTCCCCATGGAGTACGGCCCGCTCCATGGTGGAGTAGCCGAACCAGGGAACGATCAGCGTCAGCGTGGCCGCGCCGTTTTCCACGATGGCGCAGGCCAGGTCGTACAGCTCCAGGGTGGCGGAATCATCGATGGTTCCTCCGATGAGGACGACATCGCGATCGTTGCACTCGGTGACGATGCGGCGATAACGCTCGCCGTCGGGGAAGCTGCTCCGCTCCACCTCTCCTCGCGAACTGGGGCAACAGGCCACGATGTCGTCAGCCAGGTAATCGTAGGCCCCGATCGACAGCACCAGCGGATCGCTCATCGTGTCAGCTCCTCAAAACAGAACCGGCGGAGCGCCGACTCCTCG
The DNA here is from genome assembly GCA_046594105.1 of Thermoanaerobaculia bacterium. Classification (GTDB taxonomy): domain Bacteria; phylum Acidobacteriota; class Thermoanaerobaculia; order Gp7-AA8; family Gp7-AA8; genus JBDSGC01. The sequence continues at coordinate 30,523 of JBKJQB010000363.1, read as the reverse complement.
AGGGCCCCCGAGTCAGCGGTCAGGGGGATGGCCTACTCCTCGTCAATCTCGTGAGGCATGTCCGCATTGGACCAGACATTCTGGACGTCGTCGTGATCATCGAGCATCTCCAGCAGCCGCATCATGCCTCGGGCCTTGACCTCATCGATGCTCACCGTGTTCGCCGGGATCTGCCCCAGCTTGGCTTCCAGCGTCTCGATCTTGTTCTTCTCCAGCATCTGGCGCACCGCTTCGAAGTTCGCCGGCGTGGTGTACAGCTCGAACACCTCGGGGTCGCTGCTCTGCAGGTCGTCCGCACCTGCTTCCAGCGCCAGCTCCATCAGCTTGTCTTCGTCCGCCGCGCTCTTCTCGATGGCGAAGTAGCCTTTGCGTTCGAACTGGAAACGAACCGAGCCCTGCGCTCCCATGTTGCCGCCGGCCTTCTCGAAAATGTGACGAATCTCCGGAGTGGTGCGATTGGTGTTGTCGGTCATGGTCTCCACCATCACCGCCACGCCGCCAGGACCGTAGCCCTCATAGACCAGCTCTTCGTAGATCGCCCCTTCCAGCTCACCGGTGCCGCGTTTGATGGCCCGGTCGATGTTGTCCTTCGGCATGTTGGCGGCCTTGGCTTCCACCACGGCCGCGCGCAGACGGGGATTTCCGTCGGCGTCCCCTCCACCCATGCGGGCGGCGACCGTCATTTCCTTGATGATGCGGGTAAAGATCTTGCCGCGCTTGGCGTCGGCAGCACCTTTCTTGTGCTTGATCGTGCTCCACTTGCTATGGCCGGACATTGCTGCTCCTTCTGACGGAACGAGACGGGCTGAAACGACCGCCACAGGCCTCGTATTTTGAGGGGCGGGATTGTACCGCGAAGTGAAGGGTGGCCACTCGGGGACTCATGAAAACACTCAGAGGCGCCGGTGCCTGCGGGAAGCGACCGGGCTGCGATCACAGGGAGTACGGACTCGGCGCCGGACCGAAAAACACCGCGATGCCGCAGCCGCGGCTGAGGACCACAGGAATGAGAGGATGGGGTGATGACTCCCGAATTCCCTATTCGCATCATCCACGATGACGGTGAGTGCACCGTGATCGAAACGCCGGAGGAGTTACTGGAGCAGATCGACGCCGTGGACTCGACCGATGTGGCCAGTCGCATCTGGATCCGTGACGCGCTGGACCGCACCGTGCGATTGCGGCTGCGTCACGGGATCGTCGAGCTGCTCGAATTGCAGAGCTGACGGGGCACCGATGGAGTCGTAGACCAGCTTCAGGGTGGCCCGGCGCTACGAAGGCTCATGGAGAGGCCCGAAAATAAAGGCCCCGGGGCGCGCGTGCGCTCCGGGGCCTGGGCAGACGTCAGCGATTCTGAGTTACCTGCCGCCGCCCATCCCCAGCGCGGGCGTGTTCGGGAATCGCACCGGAACGTTCATTTCCTTGAGCAGATTGTGGGCACCATCGACGGCGTCCATCATCCAGAGCATGTAGACGGCATCGACGTGGATGGAGCGGGTGATGGAGGGTTCCACCACGAAGTCCGATCCCAGGGATTCGTAGGTGCCGTCGAAGAGCAGACCGCAGAGCTCGCCCTTCGCGTTGAGGGTGGGAGAGCCGGAGTTGCCGCCGGTGGTGTCGACGGTCGACAGGAAGTTTACCGGGACCTCGCCGAGCTGCCGGTCGACGTACCCGGCCGTGCGGTTGGCCTTGATGGCCTCCAGCTCCGCTTTCGGCGCGTCGAACTCACCGGAGCCGGTGTTCTTCTGGGTGATGCCGCTGATGGTCGTCTGCGGCACGTACATCACTCCGTCGCGCGGAACATATCCGGCCACGTTGCCGAACGTGATGCGCAGGGTGCCGTTGGCGTCGGGATAGAGGCGGCCGCCATTGGTCGCTTTGAGCGCTTCCATGTACATCGGCCGGACGCGCGACATCTCGCCTCCGATCTCCTTCTCCCTTCGTTCGTTCTCGAGCTGCAGCGGGCTGAGGGCGGCTGCGAAATCGATCATCGAATCGTGGCGCGCCAGCAGCTGTGCCGTGGCTTCGTTCTGCATCGCTTTCCGCGCGTCGAGATCGCCGACCTTGGTGCTGGCGTATAGCTTGTCGAGGAAGGGGTCGATGCCACCGGCTGCGTTCACCGCATCGTCCAAAGCCTTGATGTGCTGATCCGCCGGCAGTTTCGAGGCTTCGTTCAAAAAGTATTTCAGCCCGGCTCGATCGCTCTGCGCCTCCAGCGACTTCTGGGCCCGGACGACTCCCTCGGTGATCCGGGGAAAGTCGCGCTGCTGGTAGCCCGATTCCCTCTCCAGGTCTGCCTTCGGGCGCTCCAGCGACAGGCGGTACAAGGCGCTGGCCTGAGAGAGCATGGGCGAGCTGCGAAACACCCAGGCCAGGACCGTGTCGCGCTGCTGCGTTACCAGATTGCGCTGCTGCAAGGCGCTCATCTGGCTCATCACTGTGGAGTATCTGGAAGCTTCCGGATGCGAGGCGATGTAAGCCGCCAGCGCTGCCTCACGCTTCTGCCGCTGCGCCACGATGGTGAATTTGTTGAAGCCGGTCAGCGTGCCCTGGTAGTTTTTCAGGACGTTGTCGTTGCCCTTGATCCGGTTCGCATTCGCGATCTCCACCGCGCGGTTGTTCTTTCCCATCTCCCGCAGGATGTTGTTCAGATCGGTGGCGTACTTGATGGTGGTCGGATAGGCATAGCTCTGCATGTTCGACACTTCGCCCGCCGTGCGGTAGCGGAAGGTGCGGCCGGGATAGCCGGCCACCAGCACGAAATCGCCGGGATTCATCCCCTCGCTGGCAACTTTGAGAATGTGGGCCGGATGAAACGGAACGTTGTCCTTCGAATAGTCCGCAGGCTTGCCGTCTTTGCCGACGTAGGCGCGCATGTAGGACCAGTCGCCGGTGTGGCGCGGCCACATCCAGTTGTCCGCTTCCCCGCCGAAGTTGCCGACGCCGAGCGCCGGCGCGTAGACCATGCGCACGTCGCGGATCTCCATCTGGGTGGTGCGCAGGTATTGCGCCCCTTCGAAAAATGAGGCCACCCGGCAGCGCACGCCGCCCGGTTTCTCGCACTCTTCCACCAGCTGTTTGGTGTTGCGGTCGATCGACTTCTCGCGATCGAACCCGGAGAGCTGGTCGCTCAGCCCCCCGCTCACCCTGGCCGTGACATCTTCGATCTTCGTGGTGACGAAGACTCTCGATCCCGGTCCAGCAGGCAGCTCTTCCTCCCGCGTGCGCGCCAGAAATCCGTTGTTGATCAGATCGCGCTGAGGCGTCGAGTTGAACTGCAGGGCGCCGAAACCGCAGTGATGATTGGTGACCACCAAGCCATCTTTGGAGACGAACGACGCGCTGCACCCGCCCAGAGAGACCACCGCACCCATGGGATCACCGGTCAGGTCGGCGAAGCGGCTGGGGTCAATCTTCAATCCGGCTTTCCGCATCTCGGCGGCCAGTTGCGGGATCTGCTGCGGCATCCACATGCCTTCGCCGGCCATCGCCGACACCGCGGCGCCCAGACTCAGGATTCCAATTGCCAGTTTTCTCACACGTTCTCCTTGCTGATGGGTGGTTGAGGTTTTTTGATGCGAGCGGAGGGACAGAGCCCCGTTTGGAGAGGAACCCGTCCGGGAGCGCATCATAATCCCCGCAGTTCCGTCCGACCGCGGCCCCCGGTGTACACTCCGAAAACATTCCAAACCGGGATCCGCACGAACCTGACGCCACCAGCGGAAAGTGCTCGAAATCGGGGCTCCTGCTGAAACAACCAGCTCAGAAATCCGTTTGATCAACACGACAGGACGACCGGCTCGCCGCAGAGCCGCCGCCCATTACCGGGACGCATCAGGAGGCCGACCGTGAGCTTTCTCGACAACCTCAAGAATCAGGTCAGTTCCCAGTTCATCGAGATCATCGAATGGCTGGATGAAAGTGCCGACACGCTGGTGTGGCGCTTCCCCGTCTACAACCAGGAAATCAAGATGGGCGCCCAGCTCACCGTGCGCGAGAACCAGCTCGCCCTCTTCGTCAACGAAGGCGTGGCCGCCGACCTCTTTCCTCCCGGCCGTTATGAATTGACCACGCAGAACATCCCCATCATGACCACGCTCCGAGGCTGGAAGTACGGCTTCCAGTCGCCGTTCAAGGCGGAGGTCTACTTTTTCAACACCCGGCAGTACAGCGACCTGAAGTGGGGCACCACCAATCCCGTGATGATGCGGGACAAAGACTTCGGGATGATTCGCCTGCGCGCGTTCGGGACCTACGCCACCAAAATCGTCGACGCCAAAAAGTTCTTCGCCACCATCGTGGGCACGCAGAAGCTGACCACCACCAGCGACATCCTCGGGCAGCTGCGCTCCACCATCCTGTCGCGCCTGTCTGACGCCATTGCGGAATCCAACGTGGCCGCGCTGGATATGGCCTCCAAGTACGATGAGATCGCCACCGCGGCCATCGCCCGCGTCGGCCCTGAATTCACCTCATACGGCCTGGAGCTCTCCAAATTCTTTGTGGAGAACATTTCCCTTCCCGAAGAAGTCGAGGCTGCCATCGACCAGCGGACCAAGCTCGGCGTCCTCGGCGACAAGATGCAGCAGTACACCCAGATGCAGACCGCAGACTCCATCAAGATCGCCGCAGCCAATCCCGGCGGTCTGGCGGGAGCGGGCGTCGGAATGGGAGCGGGTCTCGCCATCGGCAACGCCATGGGCCAGGGCTTCGGCAACCAGGGGGGAGGCTTTTCCGCCGCCCCACCTCCCCCGCCGGGCGGCGCCGGCGGCGCGCGCTGGTCGGTGGCCATGGAAGGAAAAACGTACGGCCCCTACACCGACGACGCGCTCAAAGGCATGCTGCAGAGCGGGCAGATTCCGATGGACGCCCATGCCTGGCGCCCAGGCTCCTCGGGATGGTCACCGGTCAGCGAGATCACCGAACTTGCCGTGGCGCCTCCACCGCCACCACCAGCGAAGTAGGCCGGCACGGCCGGCGGCGTTGGTTCGCGCAGCGTCCACCACGATCTTCGCCTCAGCCGGGTTTCCACCACCGGCGGGGTAGCGGCGCACCACCGGCTTGTGCGTGGCCATCGAAGGCTCCGAAACCGGCGTGCTTACCACTCACCCGAACATCGGCTTCGTTGCGCCTCTTCGCCAGATGAAGCCATCCAGAATGTAGTGGGTGAGCTGTGGCACCGCCAGGAGAGGGACCAGCCAGAGCTCGAAGCGATCGAGCGCCCAACCCGACCCGAAATATTGTGCGTGCTCGTGCCACGCGGTGTGATCCCACGCCGCTTCTTCCACGAAGGCCAGCACCCAGACCAGTCCGAGAAGCAATGCCGGGCCGCTTCGCACCATGCGCGCGGCGAGTGAGGCAGGTGATGCGTTGCGGCGCGCGTAGAGATAGACCAGCGCCAGATATGGCACGCCGTGGATCAACACGTTGGTCATGGTGAAGGCGAAGTCGGAGTTCAACGCGATGATGCCGACGTACCAGCAGAGCGCGGTCGTGGCCACCACCAGATCCTTTCCCGGATTTGGAAAGCCGGCCATCGCCGAGCGCACGGCGTAGGTGGCGAGGATGGCGACGTAGAGAACGCCCGCTCCCTGGACAATCGGCTCGGGAATGCGACCGGCCAGATCGTTCGCCACGAACCATGAGAATCGTCGCGGCAGATGGGCATGCCACCAAAGGAGCGGGTAGAGCGTGGAGGCGTAGATCGCGGCGATGTCGATCCACCGGCCCGTCCGGTCGCGCTCCCCTCCCCTGGCCCGGTAGAGCGCGACCCATCCGTACTGCTGCCGCACGAAGTGGAAAATCGCCAGATACGCGGCGCATCGCCAGAAAGCCATCGCACCCTGGTCGTAGAGGACGATGCCGATGGCGAATGCGCTCAGTGGCGCGAAGGTGTAGAGCAGCGGCCGTCGCTGCAACTCCTGGCGATCGAGATACGTTCGGAACAGCGTGGCGTGAACGTGGGCCACGTCCACGAGCAGCACCGCCGCCAACCAGACCCAGGATGGCGTATCGCCGTGGAGAACACCGAGACGCCACCCGGCCAGGAGCGCCAGCATGGAGAGGGCAGTCGGGCCACCGAAGAGCGCGAGGTCGAGGGGCCGCGAAAAGAGCCAGGGGCGATCCTGCGCTCCTGTCAGGGAGTTCTCTGCCGATGGAATGGCCACGCTCATGACCGGAAGCTCACCAGGTCGGGACGAGTGAACCCCAGCACTTCCTCTGCGGCGCGAAGGCCTTGATCGAAGGCTTCCTCGAACAGCGCCACGCCGCTCAGATCGGAGTGCGCGAAGTGGATTCCACGGAACGGTTGCTGCGCTGCGCGACGTGCGTCGCCGGAGTGGAATCCGACATACGGCCTGACCATGGCATGCCCCCACCGCATCACATCCAACCTTTCCGTCAACCCGCGAAGGTCCGGATGCGCACGCGACAGATCGGACAGGGCCACCTCCGCCCACTCATCACGGCCTGCCGACAGAAGCCGCTTGCGGCCGGCGTGGGGATCGCCATCGCAAAGCGGGTAGTAATAGGTCAGTACGGTTGGACCGAAGTCGGCATCGCTCTGGTGCGTGGCCACGACATATCCGAGGGCCGGGCTGTCGTAGAGAACGTTGTCCCAGGCTAGAGGAAACCCTTCGGAGCGCGGGCGGTCGCGGACGGTGAGATTCGCCACCATCCAGGAACCGTACTGGAAAGCGCCGATGTGTGGAGGCGGGGCCTCCCGATACGGCGCGATCACGTGCCGGGCAACAAACTGCGGCGCCGCGAAAATCACCCGCTGGGCGTGGAGCCCGCGCAGCTCGCGGCCATCACTGGACATGGCCACGACGTCGACGCCCCCATCGACCGGCTGCAGGTCGGTGACCAGCCAGCCCGGCCGAGCGCGCCCCACTGACGATCGCGCCAGATGCTTTGCCATCCGATCGTTCCCCTCGGGCCAGGTGATGAGCGGGCGTGCTGCCGATCCGGCGTTTGCGACCCGCGAAGCGAAATAGAAAACGACCGCCCAGGCGCTGGTGTCATCCAGCAGAGTGCCGTAGTCGTCGCGGCAGGCGTACTCGACGTACCAGTGAAGCCGCGACGACGTCCAGCGGTGCTGATCGAGCCACTGTCGCGCGGAGATCCGATCGAGGGCCATGACCTCCGCGTCATCGGAGCCGGCTGAGGTAGGGATGGCGAAGGCGCGACGGCCTCGCACGTCCCGCCATCCGGCCCATCGAGCGATTTCAGTCTCGAAAGCGTGGAGCTGCCGGAGGTCGTCGTCGGTCGCCCCGGCGCGGAGATAAAGACCCTCGTACCACCGGCCGCGATAAAAAAGGCGCTCTTCCGGATCGCGGCAGAGGAACTGCTCGGCCACCGCGGGCTGGCCATCCTCATCCGTGCCGTCGAGAAGGCTCATCTCGCGGAACAGCCGCACCAAAGCGGGATTCTCCTTCATCGGCGCCGGAACGTAATGCGCTCCCCACGGATACGCAGTGACTGGCGAGCTCCCCGAACGTGAGGTGCCGCCGAGCGCCGGCTCGAGTTCCAGCACGACAAAGTCGTTCACACCTTCGTGGGCCAGGCGCCAGGCAGCCGAGAGTCCGGCGATGCCGCCGCCTACGATGACGTTGGCGTGGCTCTCCCATGCCTCTGCCGCAGGGCGTTCTCGGGAGGCGGATCGCAGTCGATGACCGACGGAATCGGAGGCGCCGGCGAGCGAGCCGGGAGGCAGCGTCTGTCTTCTCTCCCGGCAGGCCATGGCGGCGAAGGGTGCGCCGAGAAACGCGGCGAGCAGATCACGCCGGGTCAGCATGATCCGCAATCGAGGCCACGCCGAGCCGGTGTGGCACCGAGACACCCCTGTCAAAATTAGGTCGCGCGTTCTCCGATGCAGAGTGCATTGGGGCCTGGCTGGAGCCGGCGAAGCCGGCAGAAGAACAGTAGCCCCCGGCTTCAGCCGGGGGCACGCGGCCACCCGATGCAGCGAAGCCCGCTTCAGCGGGCGACAGAAGGGGTGCCGCATCCAGTGGCCAACCACCGAGGAGTCCATCCGCTGTTCTGTCGCCCGCCGAAGCGGGCTCGCGGATGTGCGCTCTCGGTTTCCCCCGGCTGAAGCCGGGGGCTACGGTCTCTCGCCGGCTGCGCCGGCTGCAATCCGCTGGAGGTGTGCGAGAAACAGTGGATTCGTAAAGATTTAGGACCACTTTTTCCACTCTTCCTCGTAGTAACGCACCAGGATCTGGTTGTCGAGGCGGTTGATCTCGACCGGCACGGAGGTCATGTCGGGCGGGAACACGAACATCGCAGCGAGGGTGGGCGGATCGAGATAGCGAAGGTCGCGCGGCGCACGGTTCGGCACCTCGAACGGATGGAGCCGGGCCATGGCAAAACCCCACACTCCGAAGGACGGCACCGTGGTCTGGTAGGGGCGGACTGAGAATCCTGCCGCCTCCATCGTGCGGATCACACACCAATACGACCGCCGGGCGAACAGTGGCGAGGTGCATTGCACGGCCACCGAGGCGCCGGCGGTCAGATTCGCGCGCAGCAGACGGTAGAAGCGCGTGGTGTAGAGCTTTCCCAAAGCGAAGTTGTTGGGATCGGGAAAGTCGATGATGGCGGCGTCGTAGCGCTTCCGGTTGGTGCCCAGCCAGATCATGGCGTCCTCGTTGACGACGGTGACGCGGCGGTCGCTGAACGATCGCCGGTTCAATTCGGCCAGCGGAGGAAAGGCGCGCGACAGCGCAGTCATCTTCGGATCGAGATCGACCAGAGTGACCTGTTCCACGGTCGAGTACTTCAGCACCTCGCGCAAGGCCAGTCCGTCTCCCCCGCCGAGGATGAGCACGCGATGCGGCGCGTCCACCGAAGACAACGCGGGATGAACGAGTGCCTCGTGATAGCGGTATTCGTCGGCGCTGCTGAACTGCAGGTTTCCGTTCAGAAAGAGGTGAAATCCCGACTTGCCGCGGGTGACCACGATGCGCTGGTACGGCGAGCTGGTGGCGTACACGATCTCGTCCGCGAACAGCTCCTCTTCTGCCAGCGAGGTCAAACGGTTCGCATTGAGGAACGCGATGCCCAGCACCACCATCACCAGGGCGGAGCGGATGCGCAACCCTTTCACCCGATCGCGGATGAGCGGTGCCAGCAGCCAGGTGCCGTACAGCGCCACGCAGGCGTTGAGAAATCCAAAGGCGATCGAGGTCCGCACGATGCCGATTCGCGGAACCAGAAAGAGCGGCAAGAGCACCGCGGCGAAAAGCGACCCGAGGTAGTCGAAGCTCAGAACGCGGGAGACGAGATCCTTGAACTCGAGCTCCTGCTGCAGGATGCGCATCAGGATCGGCAGCTCCAGTCCGACCAGCGTCCCGATCACGAACACCACCAGGAACAGGAACAGCTGGAACCATTGCAGGCGGGCGAAGCCGAAGAAGAGCAGCGGCGCGGAGAGGCCTCCGATGAGCGCCACTCCCAGCTCCACCTCCACGAACCGCCGTGCCAGCTCGGTGTCCAGGAATCGCGAAAGCCACGCTCCCACACCAAGCGCGGAAAGGTAGAGGCCGATGATGAGGGAGAACTGGGTGACCGAGTCGCCGATGACGTAGCTGGCCACCGTGCCTGCCAGCAGCTCGTAGGCCAGCCCGCACGCCGCGATGACCAGGACGTTGAGAAAGAGGATCGGGGTCCGCTTCATCAGCCGTGAATCGTGGAGGCGATGATGATGGCCAGCCCCAGGATCACGGAGCCCATGAGGATGGCCAGCGAGGTGTTCTGGTCTTCTTCAATCTCCTTGCGGATCGAGAAGGGAAGCGCTTTGGTCATGATCCAGAAGGCCAGACCGAAGATGATCAGGCCGAAGACCGTATAGCCGGCGGTGGACAGGAACACTCGCACTGCAGGGGTGAGGTCCATCATTTTCCTCCGTGAAATCCGCTGTTCCAGTACGAGCGATAGCCGCCGTGAGAGGCGGATCGCAGACCGTGCGGGATGAATGTACGTTGGGAACGATGCATCGACAGTCCACGCCACTCGGCGTAACCGTAGCCGGACAGAACGATCAATCCCACCACCATGAACAATCCTCGAATCATGTCAGCACCTCCTGTTTCTTAAAGGCAGAGCGCCCGCGCACGCAAGCGGATGACGCCGGCCCATCCTCTCTCATTCCCGCTCCGTACCCAACGGCGTGTAGCTGGCCTCCTGCCAGCGCGCATTCTCGAAAACGAGGGCGCGATAGCCCGCCAGCGCCGCCGCGATGGTGATGGCCAAGAACGCCAGGAGGAAGTGGGACCACAGGAACGCTCCCTCGCGCACCCGGATCTGCAGCGCGGGGGGAACCGTATTCTCCGGCCATTGTGCTTCCAGGCGCATGACATAGCGTCCCTTGGGAAGCGCTGACACCACCCGGACCACCGACTTGCTGCCTTCCGACCACGACTCGCCGCCATCCACTCCGTGGTAGTACTCGATGGGGAGATCGAAGGGCTCGACCAGCCCGGTCTCTTCGTTCACCACATCGCCGCTCACCGAAAGCCAGCTGTTCTCGACCGGAGCAAAGCCGTCGATCTTCAGGTTTCGTCCGCCACTCAGCGGAAATGGTTTCGTGAAGATGACGCGACTGTTCTCCGCTTTGGGAGGAGCCGCTGACGCGCCGGCGGTGTCCGTTGCGGTCGTCGTGGACGCTGTATCCGCGGCACCCGCGGAGCTGGTCGAGGGGGAGCTCGCGCCGGTGGCCCCGAAGTCGGCGGGAGCGGCGAAGGAGTAGGCCTCCGAGAGCACGTCCCCGTAGGGCCCTCGAAGCGCCAGCAGAATTGCGATCACCATCAACGCGCCGACGAATTTCAGCCACAGGGGAAGGATCGATGCACCGGTGTAAGGCTGCTGCATGCCCACGGTGTCAGGCCTTCGCAACCCGGCAATGCCGAAAGCCTTCTCCACCTCATCGACCGGCATGTAGCGCGACTGCGAGTAGTTCACCTCGGCCGATTTCTTTCTTCCCGCCTTCGCATCCGGAGGGGCGGCCGAGGAGGCGATCTCCTTCGAGATGGCCATGGGCGGGCTGACGTAGTCGAAGGTGCGGACCGTCTCCCCAACGGCGACCTTCCAGTAGAACTCTCCGAGGACCTTCTCCACCTTGGCCATGGCCACCTGAAAGATCCTGAAGGTCCGCTTGTCCACCACCAGGGTCCTGGCAACGCCCTCCGTTCCGCGGGTTCCGTCAAGAACGTCGCCGGCCGCGATGGGCCAGACGAAGCTCCAGTGAGAATCGCTCTCCACCAGCCAGCGAAAGCCTTTCTTACGCTCGAACAGGAGGTACTCGGCCCATTCGTACTTCTGGTCGAAGGTCACGCTGCGGCGCATGTAACCGGCCACCACGTACTCGACCCCGTCGATGGTCCCCTTCGATCCGAGATCGATCTCCGGCTTGGGACCATGCAGCTTCAGCGCTTTGAGGAACTGCAGATTGCCACCGGCCAGGACATCGTGGATGCCGCCGCAGTTGGGGCAGATGATCCGTTCGCTGCGATCGGGAGCGACCAGGGTCAACGGTCCGCCGCAATTCGAGCAGGACAGTTTCTCGACGCTGACGCGCGGCTTCCGCATCTGCGCGCCTCCGGCCCCGGGGCTGGTCAACGCAGGATCCACTTCGACGCCGAGCTCTTGGAGCGTGGTCTCGCTTCCGGTGAAGAGCGCCGGCTGGTCGTCGCCATAGTCGATGGTCCCGAACTTCCCCGACGGGCCGGAGAGATCGGCGTAGTCGTACAGGGTTCCCGGGAGGACCTTCCAGGGAATCTCGCCCTCTCCCCCTACGACCCTGGCACTTCCTACTTCGTTGACAACGAAATCGCCGAGAGTTCCGCCGACCTCGATCTGATTGGCCGGAGGAAGGATTCCCACGGGGGTGGCGAAGGTGAGGTAGAACCGCCCCTGAGCCTCGGCAAGCCATCCCCAGCGCCCATCGTCGAACGCCGCGTACCACTCATCCCACAGGCCACCCGCCTCGTGCTCCATCTGCGTTCGTCCGACCAGGCGGAAGCCGACGCCGTGAAACTTTCCGGGAAGATCGCGACGGAAAGGCGATCCGGTATCCACCAGCGCGGCGACCTTTCCCAGATCTACGAGCGCTCGATCGGTGCGCGCGACCACCGAGCGGCAGTGGTCGCAGATCACCACGATCGAGGAGCCGATGGAGAATTCGATCGGCCCGCCACAGGCCGGGCAATTCGCTACCGCCATGACGCTGCCTCGACCACCACGCCGCGATCCAGCAGTCGAACCTCGACATGCGTCGCTCCAAAAAGATCGGCCAGACGTTCCCGCCACGGCCATTCCGCACGTGGGCGACAGCAATAGAGATTGATGGTGAGGATCCCGTGCTCGGGATAGCTGTGGCAGGCCAGGTGCGACTCGCTCAGGATCACGAAGCCGGTGATGCCGCCCGGCGACGGAAAGGCGTGGAAAAGCGGTTCCTGCACTGGATGGAGGTCGATCTCGATGATGATCCGATCGAACAGCGCCCGAATCTGCTCCACGCTGGCCAGACTATCCGCACGGCATCCCGCCGCTTCGACCAGCCACTCTGCGCCGATTTGCATGGAGGAGTGAAGGAATTGTACGCGATGTGGAGCGCAGGGTTTCGCGCGGAGCGACGGAGTCTCTCGGGAGATCTCGCCGCCTTCGGAGCGCCGGCATCCTGCCGGCCGGTCCGCGGGCATCCTGCCCGCAGGAGCTCGCCGAACAGCATCGGCTGGATGGTCTGCGCCCCGAAAACTGGACAAGGGATTATGCCGGCGCTCCGTGTGCTTCGCGCCGGTCACCGGGTCAGGATGACAAACAATCGAGTCAAGGATTTCCGCAAATGTCGTGAGAACTCCAACCCGCCTTTAGTATCTTGATCGTTCGCCGTCACGCAGCTCAGACGACGGCGAGACCGGAGAGGCCCTTTCTGATGCGCATGACGTTCGCGGTCGTTCTGATGTTGGTGACGAGCAGTGTGTACGCGGTGGCTCCGCAATTCTGGCGGGTTCGCAATGCGGAAGAATTTCTGGCGGGGGAGATCGAAGGCTTCGCCATCAGTTCCCGAGGCGAGCTGCGTCCCGGCCCTTCGCTCAAGAAACTGGCGACGTTCACCGATCCCTTCGTGCTTTCACAGGCCAGCGCCCCCGGCGGCGATCGTTTCTTCGGCACTGGAAACGACGGCAAGGTCTATCGCCTTCGCGGAACGGAGCTGAAGCTCTTGTACACAGCACCGGAACCGGAGATCTACGCGCTCACCTTTCATGACGGCGCGCTCTACGCCGGCTCCTCTCCCAACGGCAAGGTGTACCGGATCAACCCGGCAGATGGAAAAGCGACTGCCTTCTACGATCCGAAGCAGGCCTACATCTGGGCGATGGACACCCTGCCGGGTGGCGATCTTCTGGTGGCCACCGGCGTGGAAGGAAAGCTCTTCCGGATCACGTCCGCCGGCCAGGGCAAGGTATTTTTCGACTCGCCGGAAACCCACCTGCGATCGATGGCTGTGCGGAAGGATGGCTCGATTCTGGTTGGCGGCGCCGCCAAAGCACGGATCTACGAGATTCGCGCTGACGGGGGCGCGCACGCGCTGTTCGACTCACCGCTCAGCGAAATCTCCGCGTTGTATGTCGACGACAACGGTGTCGGATGGGCCGCTGCCGCGAGCAATGTTCTCCCCACTTCTGTTCCGGCCAAAGCGCAAACGCCGAAGCTCTCAGCGCAAGCGTCCGCCTCGGCAGCGGTCGGAGAGAAAAAGGAGGAGACTCCCGGTGCCTCAGAGGGAAGCGTTTCCTTCGACGAGGGCAATCCTTCCTCGGCGCAGGCTGGCAATGGAGAGGTCTACCGCATCCATGCGGACGGCTTCGTGGAGACGGTGCGCAAGTTCGAACACGAGTTGACGTATGGACTGACCGGCGGGCCGAACGGATCCCTCCTGCTTTCCACGGGGCCCCAGGGACGCATCTACCAGCTCAAAGAAGGAGAGGTTTCCCTTTTGGCGGCCGTGCCGGAAAAGCAGATCGTCTCCATCGCCACCAATGACGGCCAGACTGTGATCACCACGACCAACAGCGGCGCGGTCTATCGTCTGGAGAGCGGGTTGTCCTCGAAGGCGGAGTTTCGCTCCGCAGCAAAAGACGTCGAGCGATTCTCCCGGTTCGGCCACTACCGCATCAGCGGCCGCAACGTGGGCGACGGACACCTGGCCATGGCTTTCCGTTCGGGCAACACGCGCACGCCCGACGCCACCTGGAGCCCCTGGAGCGGGACGACCGCGGCGCCCGACGGAAAGGTCGACGTCCCCGCCGCCCGTTATCTGCAGTGGCGGCTGACCATGCCGAAGCCATCGCCCGACGTTTCCGTGGACGAGGTCACCGTCTCGTTTCTGAATCGGAACACCGCGCCAGTCATCGATGCAGTGATGGTTCAGGATCCGGCCGTGGTCTTCATCACCGGTGCTTACCCGCAGTCGCCCCAGATCGTGGAGGCCACCAACCCCGACGAGTACGGAATCTTCACCAGCCTGGACACTCCGCGCGACAAGAACGAACCGGGCAAGAAAGTCTTCCGGAAGGGATTCCGCACCATCACCTGGCGCGCTCATGACGACAACGGCGACTCGCTCCGCTACACACTTTCCTTCCGGCCCAAGGGGAACGGTTCCTGGTTGCGGCTTCGCGAAAATATCGAGGAGAGCTCCATCAACTTCGACAGCTCCCAGCTCCCCGACGGTCCGTACGAGTTGCGCCTGTCCGCCAGCGACCTCACCGACAATCCGGAAATGCCGCTCACGAGCGTCAAAGAGGGAAACGAGTTCCGCATCGACAACACCCCGCCTTCGATCCTGGTCACCTCGGAGACTGGGAGTGTGCTCATCCAGGTGTCCGACAGACTCTCGGCCATCGGAAAAGTTGAGTACTCCGCCGATGCACAGAAATGGATCCGCCTGATCCCGGTCGATGGAATCGCCGACTCGTCGAGCGAAACCTATCGTCTGGACCGCAGCGCGGTGGCCGGTAAATTCGTGATCGTGCGAGCAGTCGATGCGTTCTACAACGTCGCGACGGAAGCGATCACCTTGCCGTAATGCGTCTGACTGCACCGGAGCAAGCCGGTCTTCGCCGCAGGCTCCATCAAGGATTTCGCAGGCGAATGCGCAACCGAACCTATAATCGCCAGCCGTGAACCGGTCGCGCTTGCTGCTGGTGTGGCCCCTCCTCCTGCTGGTCGCCGCCTGCTCGCGGGAAGTCTCATCGCCCGTTCTTCCCTCACCGGTCGCCGAGGACGACAGCAAACCGCAGGATGGAGGCACCCTGGTCCGACGCTTGGAGACCGATGTGGCCACCCTCAACCCGGTGATGGCAACGTCGCGATACGAGCACTACCTGAGCACCTCGCTGTTCGATCCGCTGGTTGAGCTGGATGCTGCGCTGCAGCCCGTTCACGGTGTGGCAGACAAGTGGGAGATCTCCCCCGACGGGAAGGAATACACCTTCCATCTGAACCCGCACGCCACCTTTTCCGATGGCACGCCAGTGCTGGCCAGCGATGTGCTCTTCACTTTGAAAAAGATCGTCGATCCGCTCACGGAGGCACCGCAGATCGCTGGCCAGTTCGAGCAGGCGGACCTGGCGCGCACCCGCATCCTCGATCCACACACCATCGTCATCGCGTTCAAGGAAGTGCTGGCCCCGCAGCTGGGCTGGTTCAACAGCCTCCGACCTCTGCCCGAACACGTCTACGGCAAGGGCGACTTCAAGACCGATTTCGCCTCCACGGCCGTGGGCAGCGGTTCCTACCGTCTGGTGAGACGGGTGCCCGGAAAAGAGATTCTGCTGGAACGGAGGTCTGACTACTGGGGCATCAAGCCGCATCTGCAGACGATTCTGTTCAAGGTGATCGCCGACGATGCCACGGCGTGGAACGCGGTCAAAGTCGGTGAGATCGACGAGACCATGATCAACTCCGATCTGTGGCTGACCGAGAGCCGCCGTCCTGAGTTGCAGAAGTTCCTCGAGTTCCGGCGGTTCTATCCCCTGAACTACAACTACATCCCCTGGAACACCCGCGATCCAATCCTCTCGGACAAACGCGTGCGTCGCGCGCTGGCCATGTGCGTCGACCTCCAGTCGATCATCAACAACCTCTACCACGGCACAGCCAGGGCCATGAACGGCCCCTTCACCCCGGATCAGTGGGCCTACAACCCCGACGTGCCGGTGATCCAGTACAGCCCGCAGGAGGCAAAGAGGATCCTGAACTCCCTCGGCTGGCTGGACACCGACAAGGACGGCCTGCTGGACCGGAACCACAAGCCCCTTCAGTTCGAGATGCTGATCGGCTCCGGCAGCATTGCCACCAAAACGTTCGCCGAGCTCTATCAGGCGGAGCTTCGGAAGATCGGAGTGGATCTCAAGGTCACGCCCCTCGACTTCAGCGCCGCCATGCAGCGCGTGCTTGCCGGCAACTTCCAGAGTGCCTATCTTTCCTGGGACCTCGATCCGGACCCCGATCCCTATCCCTTGTTTCACTCCTCGCAGACTCCACCCCGAGGCTACAACTTCGTATTTTACAAAAACCCGGTGGCCGACAAGCTGATGGACGACGCTCATCGGGAGATCGATGTCAGCAAACGCACGGTCCTGTACCGCCAGCTCCACGCCCTGCTCGCCGAGGATCAGCCGTATTCATGGACGGTCGAGGTGTCCACCAAGTGGGCCATCAACAAGCGCGTGCATGGGGCGAAAGACAGCAGGGGCTGGGGACTGTTCGGCTGGTATCCCGGGGAGCGCGACTGGTGGATTCCCCAAAGCCAGCGCACCCACGACGTGGCTGCTCACTGACCCCGCGCTCCACGCGAGCAGGTAAACTCGCCGCATGCTCGTCTACGTCGTTCGCCGGCTCCTCTACGCGACGCTGACGTTCTTTGGAATCACCGCGGTGGTCTTCGCGCTGATCCACAGCGTGCCGGGCGACCCCATCTCGTTCTATGCCGGAACGCAGGGGCCCAGCCACCTCTCACAGGCGTCCATCAACGCGATCCGGCACGCTCACCACCTGGATGAGCCTCTGCCTGTGCAGTACGGCTGGTGGTTGCGAGGAATCCTCACCCTGGACTTCGGCACTTCCTTCGTGGACCACCGCCCGGTCATGGCCCGGATCGGGGAGAAACTGCCCAACACGATTCTGCTGAATCTGATCGCGTTCCTGCTTTCTGCAGCGATCGGTGTGCCCGTCGGCCTGTGGAGTGCCTCGCAATCCGGCCGCCTGGCGGAGCGCGCGTCGGCGGTTGCCTTTTTTCTTCTCTACTCACTTCCCAGTTTCTGGGTGGCCCTGCTGCTGATGCGGTGGTTCTCGGTGAGCTGGCGCGTCCTGCCGCTGTTCGGAATGACCTCCGAGAATTACCTGCTCCTCTCTGCCACGGGCAGACTGGGGGATCGAATGGCCCATCTGGTGCTGCCAGTGATCACTCTTGCCTATGCCCAGCTGGCCATCTATGCGCGCTTCTCAAAATCCGCGGTCAGCGAAGTCATCCGCCAGGACTACATCACCACAGCGCGCGCAAAAGGAGTCTCTTCAGGCTCGCTCTGGTGGCGCCATGCATTCCGCAACGCGCTGATTCCTCTGATCACATTGCTCGGCCTGACCATTCCGTACCTGATTTCCGGAAGCGTGATTGTGGAGCAGATCTTTCAGTGGGATGGGATCGGGCGGCTGTACCTGGATTCCATCCTGTCGCGCGACTATCCCACCGTTCTCGGACTGACCGTGGCCACCGCCGTGGTGACCCTGCTGGCCAGCGTGGTGGCCGATCTCCTCTACGCAGCCGCCGACCCGCGCATCCGTCTGAGCGGAGAGAATCGATGAGCACCGCAAAGCGTGGGTGGGGCAGGAGCTGGAGCCGCTTCGCCCGCAGCCGCCTGGCGCTGGCCGCTCTCGCGTATGTAGCCTGCATCTCCATTCTCGCTGCAGCGGCACCGCTTCTGACCAGCTCCTCACGTTCTGCTCCGATTTCTTATGGTCCTGACGACGTCGATCTCTCCAGTCGTCTGCAGCCGCCCGACGGGTCTCACCGGCTGGGCACCGACGACGTCGGTCGTGACCTGCTCGCGCGGATGCTGCACGGCGCACGGATCTCTCTGACTGTGGGATTTCTGGCCACGGCAATCGCCCTCCTGATCGGCTCCACGCTGGGAGCGCTGGCGGGCTACTACGGCGGTGCCATCGACTGGATCATCTCCCGCCTGATCGAGGTCATCCTCTGTTTCCCGTTCCTCTTCCTGGTGCTGGGGATCGTCGCGCTCTTCGGCCCCTCGTTGTACACGATCATGATCGCGCTGGGTGTCACCTCGTGGACCACGGAGGCCCGTTTCGTCCGTGCTGAGTTCCTGCGCATCCGGGAGCAGGAGTTCGCCATTGCGGCACGGGCCAGCGGGGCAGGAGATGCCCGGATCATCTTTCGCCATCTGCTGCCGAATGCGCTGGCGCCCGTGCTGGTGTCGGCAAGTTTCGGCGTGGCCTCCGCGATCCTGACCGAGTCGGCCCTCTCTTTTCTGGGGCTGGGCGTTCCCATCCCCACGGCCACCTGGGGAAGCATTCTGTCGAGCGCGGAGCACCACATCGAGCACGCCTGGTGGCTGGTCACGTTTCCCGGTGCAGCGATCTTTCTCACCGTCGCCGCCTTCAACATCATCGGCGACCGCTTTCGTGATGCTCTCGATCCCCGCAGCGAGTGACCCTCCCTCCCCGCCGTGGTTCCGGCTCCGGCCGGCACGGCCGGCAGCGCTGGTTGCCCAAGGCTCCGCCAAGATCACGCTCCAAGACGTTCTGCCGCGCAGGCTCCTAGGCCGGCACGGCCGGCGGCGCTGGTTGCCCAAACTCCGCCGAGATCACGCTCCAAGACGCAGGCTCCTTAGCGCACGTCCCCGATCCCAGTGCCGCCTGATATCGATTTCAACCAACACACTCCACTAGAATCCGGCGATGCGCAGACTGACCCTCGCTCTTCTCGTTCTTCTTTCGCTTCCCCTCTCTGCGGAGACCTGGCAGTTCGCCGTCGCTGGCGATTCGCGCAACTGCGGCGACGTGGTGATGCCGGCGATCGCGGAAGCCGTCCGCGGATCCAAAGCCGCGTTTTACTGGCATCTCGGTGATTTCCGCGCACTCTCTGACTTCGATCAGGACATGCAGCACGCCGCGAAGAAGCCCATGACCATCCTGTCGTACGCCGCCGCGGCCTGGCCCGATTTCCTCCGCAGCCAGATCGCGCCGTTCGCTCCAACACCGGTTTACCTCGGCATCGGCAATCACGAACTGGTGCAGAAGACCCGCGGGGACTACGTCGCGCAGTTCGCAGACTGGCTCACGCAGCCGGCCATCCAGACGCAGCGCCTGAGCGACGACCCCAACGATCACATCGTGCGGCCGTACTACCACTGGGTCCAGGGGGGAACCGACTTCGTGTCGCTGGACAATGCGTCGACCGACATGTTCGACGAGGCGCAGATGGCCTGGCTCAATCGGCTGCTGGATCGTGACGCTACGAATCCTGCGATCAAAACGGTCGTCCTGGGCATGCACGCCGCCCTTCCCCACAGCCTAGGTTGTGATCACAGCATGAACGAGTGGGCCCAGGGCGAATCAAGCGGCAGCCGCGTCTATCGCAGACTCCTCGATTTCCGCCAGGCCTCGAAGAAGAAAGTCTACGTGCTGGCCAGCCACTCTCATTTCCTGATGCGGGATATCTTCGACAGCGAATACTGGCGGTCGCATGGAGGAGTGCTGCCCGGCATCATCATCGGGACGGCCGGCGCGGTGCGCTACAGACTGCCGGACACAGCGTTGGGATTCCCGCCGGAACGTGCCCGCACGGATGTCTACGGGTTCCTGCTCGCCTCGGTCCGTGACGACGGCTCCATCGATTTCGACTTCCGGAAGATCGAGAGAGCGGCGGTTCCCGCCAGTGTGGAGGAACGTCACGGCAAGGAGCTGGTCGACTGGTGCTTCAACGCCAACAGCGATCCCAGCCCGCGCAGTTCGGCGCCCTGCGCCGCAGCCGATGCGCCGTGCGGACCGACCCGGCGTTAGGCCGGCTGCGGCAGAACTTCTTGGAGCGTGATCTTGGCGGAGCCTTGGGCAACCAGCGCCGCCGCGGCCGTGCCGGCCTAAGCTTTAGCCGGCTGCGGGACTCACCGGAAGGCGCGCCTTGAGCGAGTCCAGCACCGGGCGGGGGACCAGTCGCCCCACATCGCCTCCCAGGCGGAAGACTTCCTTGACCAGGCGCGACGAGACGTAGGTGAACTCGACGGCGGGCAGCATGAAGATCGTCTCGACCTCGGAGCTGAGCTCGCGGTTCATCAGCGCCATCTGCAACTCGTACTCGTAGTCGGACACCGCGCGGATCCCTCGTACCACGGCGGTGGCCCCCGCGCGGCGCATGAAATCCACCAGCAGCCCGGAGAAGGAGTGGACTTCCACGCCCGGGATGGACGACGTGCACTGGGCGATCAGCTCCATCCGCTCGGCCACGCTGAAGAGGGGAGACTTGCCCTCGTTCTCCAGCACCGACACCAGGACGCGGTCGAACAGACGGGTCGCCCTGCGGATGATGTCGAGGTGGCCGTTGGTGAGCGGATCGAATGAGCCGGGGTAGACAGCGGTGCGCATCGATGGAAATGGTAGCAGGTGGCGATGCTCATTGCAGCGCCCGCCTTTCCCCAGACGCTCCGGGAAGGAAAGATTGTCAATGTCTTGACGATCGGCCCGGGCGGGCCTAAGATGAAGAGGAATTCGAGTCAGTACGGGAGGGTGTGGGGCCATGCGGCAGCAACTTGAGATCAAGCGCTCGAATCCTGCGGTCACCAACAACCGTCTTCTCTCCACGATCCGCCATTACCTCCCCGGCGCCTGGATCGTTCCCCGTGACAACGAGCTCATGTCCCTCTATCGCCTTCGTTACAAGATGGCGATGGAAGAGCAGAAGTACGACACCGCGCTGATCTTCCTCAACAAGATCCTGGAGCTCGATCCCATGAACGCCGAGGCCAAGCTCTGCAAAGGCGACATCTACCATCACAACCTGCAGGACTTCGGCAAGGCCATCGAGCAGTACAACAAGGTGCTCCGAGCCGCAGCGCACGGAAGCGAAACCGTCCATCTCCAGGCCAAGACGGCGATGGCCGAGATCATGGAGATGCTCTCGTAGCACGTGTGGAGCGGCCGTCCCCGGCCGCTTCTCTGATTCCCCTCACAAGCCCGCTCGAAAGCCCCCAATGCGGCCGAGGACGGCCGCACGACACGCGCGAGGCCTGCTAACGGTCGCGGTCCAGCACGAAATCGAGCGCCAGTTCGAGCGCTTCCCGTGCCGGTGAGTCGGGGAAAGGTGCTAGCGACGACCGCGCCCGATCGGCGTACTCCCGGGCGATGGCGCGCGTCTCTTCCAGGGTGTCGTATTTGTTCACCAGCTGCAGCATGTCGGCGGAGTCGGCCGCGTCGAAGGTCTTGCTGGAGGCGATCCGGGCGATGGTGGCGCGTTCCGCTTCGGTCGCTCGGGGGAGAGCGAGGATCAGCGGCAGGGTGAGCTTCCCCTCTTTCAAATCGGACAGAGCCGGTTTGCCCAGAACCTCCGTGCTCGAGGTGAAATCCAGAAGGTCGTCGATGACCTGGAAGCAGACCCCCAGGTTGAACCCGTAGTTGTAGAGGGAGGTGGCCGATGCCTCGGGGGCGTCGACCAGGTAGGCCGGGATGCGACAACAGGCTCCGAAGAGGGCCGCCGTCTTCCGACCGACGATCTCGAAGTAATCGTCCAGGGTGAGATCGGACTTCCCGTTTTCCTCGAGGCCGAGGATCTCTCCTTCGATCATGCGAATGGTCACGTTGGACAGGAGCCGCAGGATGTCGAGGTTCCCTTCGGCCAGAGCCATGCTCATGGAGTGGGTGTAGAGATAATCACCAACCAGGACGGTAAGGTTGTTCCCCCATCGGTAGTTGATGGAGGTGCGGCCGCGGCGGATCGCCGCCTCGTCGATGATGTCGTCGTGAACCAGGGTGGCGGTGTGGATGAACTCGATGACCGCCGCATAGACCACGTCGCGGACGCCTTCGTATCGCAGCATCTTCGACACCAGCAGCAGCAGGGCGGGGCGGAGACGCTTCCCCCCTCCGGCCAGGATGTGCTTCCCGACGTCATGGATGGTGGCCACGGACGACTGAAAGTTCCGCCGCAACTCTTCTTCCACCAGCACGAGCTTCGGCGCGACGACGTCGAGAAGACGCTCCGAGCGCGAAAGCTGATCCTGCAGGGGGGTGGTGTTGGGCGAAGTCACAGCGTCAGAATAAACGATCGGTTACTCCGTCTCAACCGCGGTAGTTCGTGAACTGCAGGGGGATGCCGTAGTCCTTCGCCTTCACCAGCGTCATCGCTTTCTGCAGGTCGTCCTTGCTCTTGCCTGTAACCCGCACCTGGTCGGACTGGATGGAGGCCTGCACTTTGACCTTCGCTTCCTTGATGTCCTTGACCACGGCCTTGGCCTTGTCGATCTCGATGCCCTGGACGATCTTGACGCGTTGACGGACGGTTCCGCCCGCCGCCTGCTCGAGAGTTGCGTAGTCCAAAGCCTTCAGGGAAACGTTCCGCTTGACCAGTTTGGTCGTCAGGATGTCCTTCACGCTGATCAGCTTCCCCTCGTCGTCCGAGACCAGCACGATCTCTTCAGCCTCCAGCTCGATGGAGCTCTTGCTGCCTTTGAAATCGAAGCGCTGGGCCAGCTCTTTCTGGGCCTGCTGGATTGCGTTGCTGACTTCCTGCATGTCCGTCTTGGAAACGATGTCGAACGAAAACTCCTGAGCCATCCAGTTCCTCTTTCCTGCGAGCGCCTCGAGGGCCACTCGAATTCATTGCTGAACGACGTGAACCCCGGCCGGAGCGGAGAAGCGAAAAGTCTCCGCCGACAGACGAGACTTCTGAAACAACGTGAACACAAAGGCTGTCTGATTCCCATCGCGATCGGTGTACTCGACGCTCTGGAGAAGGTGGGAGGCGGGATCGGTCGTCACAGCGATGCTCCTGATGGTCGCTCCCGTTGCTTTCGGCTGGAGCGTGGTGATGATCGACCGCCCCCGCCTGCTCTCTTTCATCACATAGCCACGGGCTCGGGCTGCCGGGTCACCGAGAACCAGGAAGGGGAGCTCGCTGCGCCGAGACTCGTCGAGGGTGGTCACCGTGGCCTGCTTCTCGGAGGGCACATAGAACCATGAGTGCGCACCATCGAACACGAAGAGTTTTTCCTCCGGTCTGGCGTAACTCCAGCGCATCAGCGGGAGTGCCCCGAAAGTCACGGTGCCGCTCTCCATCTGGCCGGTCCGGAATCCCTTGGGAGTGAATCGCTGGGTGAACTGCGCCTGGCTGCCCGGAAGCATGGCCACGACGCGATCGAGCTCGGACGCCTGACCGAGGGCAGACCATAGAAGGAGGGTGGCAAGAATCGTTGTCAGTCGCACGGGGGTCCCTTGCTCTCTCGAATCGCCGGGTGTTTCCGGCGGTCGTCGGATGCGATCAGAGTTTTTCCACTTCGATCGAAACGATCGCAGAAGTGACAACAAACATGCGTTCGTTTTTGCTCCGATCCTGAGGAAAGAGGGTGAACCCCGTGCTTGCCGGGTTGTAGTGCGCGGTTCCACGGATGACCTCGCCGTCCGCGAACTCCACCGCGATGGTGCTGCCCACCGCCTCTTCCAGCGGTTGATCAGGATCGATCCTCGGAAAAAACAGGGCTTTCAGTGAAGAGAACGGGACCTCCGATGGGCTTTCACCGTCCCGCTGCACGCGGACGATCTGCAGTTCCACATCGGTCTGCGCCGTCGCAGCGCGCTCGGTGTGGCCATCGCGGTATCGGAGAATCACGGAAGGCGAATCCATCAGAAGAGCTCCAGACCCCAGAGGTCGTGAAGGTGAATGATACCTTCCACCGATTCCTGAGGCTCGGCCACAAACAGGGAAGTGATTTTCTTCTCTTCCATCATCTGCAGCGCGGCGGATGCGAGCTCCGTCGCGGAGATCGTCGCGGGATGGTCCTTCATGCAGTCCGCCGCGGTCTTTCGCAGGATCTGCTCGTCGCGCTGCAGCAGGCGTCGCAGGTCTCCGTCGGAGATGACTCCGGCCAGGGAGCCGTCCTCGGAGAGCACCGCGGTGATCCCGAAGCCCTTCTTCGACATCTCATAGATCACGTCGTGCATGGAGGTGGTGGGCTTGACGGCGGGAACCTGATCGCCACGATGCATCAGATCGCTGACGCGCAAGAACCGCTTGCCCAACTTTCCACCGGGATGGAGGAAGGCGAAATCCTCCTCTCGGAACCCTTTGCGTTGCAGAAGCGCCATGGCCAGCGCGTCACCCAGGGCCAGCGTCGCGGTGGTGGATGCGGTGGGCGCCAGGCCGAGCGGACAGGCTTCTTTGGAGATGGCTGCGGAGAGGTGATGATCCGCACCGCGAGCGAGCGACGACTGCGGGTTTCCGGTGATGGCCACGATCTCCGCGCCGATGCGCTTGATGGACGGCACCAGCCGGACCAGTTCCTCGGTCTCGCCCGAGTTCGAGATGGCCAGCACGATGTCACCCGGCACGATCATGCCCAGGTCACCATGGATGGCTTCGGCGGGATGAAGGAAAAAGGACGGGGTTCCGGTGGAGGCGAGCGTGGCGCTGATCTTCTTGCAGATGATCCCCGACTTGCCGAGGCCCATGGTGACCACGCGCCCGGACGAGGCGTTGATCAGCTCGACGACCTCCACGAAGTGGTGATCGAGGTGCTCGATGATCCCGAGGATCGCCGCCGCCTCGACCTCCAGCACCCGTTTTGCCTCCGCCAGCGCCGGATGCACGTTCGCTTCATGCAGGGTGGCGCTCTTTCGTCCCTTGGCCATGGGCCGGGATGGTACGGGAGCGGAGGGGGAGACGCAACGATGCAGACCTCACTTCGCCGGCCAGCCTCCGTGCTCGCGGTGAGAGCGGATCCAGACCTCGTCGATGGCGCCCTCGCGAAGCATCTTTGCGATCCACACGATCTGGCCGGTATGGGTGGCAAGGTGAACGGCAACCGAGATCAGATCCTCCACCAGTAGCTGATACTTCTCCGGCTCGGGAGAGGGGCCACTGAGACTGGCGCCGTCCAGCCGGTCAAAGGTCCTTTCCGCCCGCTCCATCATCGAATCGAACGCCTGCAGCAACTCCGCCCGAGGAAGCAGGCGGCGATCCGCAAACTCGCCGGGACGATCGCGCTGGAATGGGATCCCGCCCATGTTGCGATTGAGATAGAGATCGAGCGAACCGTTGAGGTGCAGGACGAGGTTGCCGATGGAGTTCGAGGACTGGTTGGGCCGGAACCAGATCTGCTCGTCGTCCAGTGCGAGGAGCGCGGCGCGCAGCTGCGCCGGAAAAACGCGAGTGATGCGAATCCTGAGGGCGGCCAGGGTCTGCGAAGCGAGATCAGCCATGCGTCGCATTCTATGACTCGGATACAATCCGGTCGCTTTCCCGGCGATCGTTGCAGGCCGGCCACTCACGCGAAAAAGCCAGCCCAGCGCCGATCCTTCGGCGCAATCTTTGCGTCGGACCAGAGAAGAAATCCACAGCCAGAGCGAGGACCACTGCATGACCGAGACTCTTCAGCCAGACGCATCGTCCATGGAGCAGCCGCGAAGCCCGAGAGCGGCCCATTCGCCGAAGACCCTGCCGGTCCAGCCGAAATCCGTGACCTGGAATCCCTCTCCGGAACAACTGCGCAAATTCACCGAGGAGATGCCCAACGCCCGGAAAACCGAGTTCGGCAATGTGAACGTGGGCACGCGGGTCGTCTCCCGCTCCAAGCTCTCCACCTTCATCGCCACGGACACCCCTGAGCAGCATTCCGACCAGACCATCAGCCGCTCGGAGTACCAGCGCATGGCCGCGCTGCAGGATGCCTACATCCGGACGCGCGACATGCTGGTCATCGACGGGTACATCGGGAACGATTCTGCATTCCGGGTGGCCTCCCGGCTGATCATCGAGAAGTCGAACGCCAACATCGCCGGCATGCAGCAGCACCTGTTCTACCCGGCGTCGCAGGCGGAACTCGAGACGTTCCAGCCGACTCTGACGGTCATCTACACCCCCAACCTGAAAGCCGAGGGCTATCCGGAGGAGCGGCTCATTGCAGTCGACCTGGAGAGCTATGTGACGCGGGTCTTCCACTCCGACTATTTCGGCGAGTCCAAGAAGGGTGGGCTGCGCATGTGGAACAAGCTGGTCTACGAAAAGGGAGGTCTGGCCCTTCACGCCGGATGCAAGGTGATCCCGGTGGCCGGCAGGAACCGCGTCGGACTGATCGTCGGACTGTCCGGAACGGGAAAAACCACCACCACCTTCACCAAGCAGAACGAATCGCAGCCGGTGCAGGACGACTTCTGCGCGCTGATGCCGGGCGGCAAGGTGTACGCGACCGAGAACGGCTGTTTCGCCAAGACCTTCGGCCTGAATCCAAATGACGAGCCGACGATTTATCACGCCTGCGCATCGCCGCATGCCTACCTCGAGAACGTCTCCCAGACCGACGGGGGCAAGATCGATTACTTCGACACGTCTTACACGCAGAACGGGCGAGCGGTCATCCGGATGGAGGACGTCGCCGGCGCTTTCGACGCGCGGCAGATCAGCAAGGTCGACTTCCTCCTGATCCTGAACCGCAACGAGAACATCATCCCCGCCGTGGTCAAGCTGGAGGGTCCGCTCGCCGCGGCCTACTTCATGCTCGGCGAGACCAAGGGTACCAGCGCGGGCGGCGCCTCGGAGGCCGGCAAGTCGCTGCGCGTTCCCGGCACCAATCCCTTCTTTCCGCTTCTCCACGCGTTTCAAGGCAACCGGATGCTCCAGTTGATGGACGAGAGCCCCATGGACGTCTACCTGATGAACACCGGGCGCATCGGCGGCGACGAGAAGGACGAGCGTTCCAAGAAGGTCAAGATCCAGCACTCTTCGGCGACCGTGAAAGCCATCGCTGAGGGAACCATCCAATGGCAGCAAGATCCCGATTTCGGGTATCTGGTGGCGACCTCGGTTCCCGGGATCGATGACCCTGACTACCTGCAGCCGAGGAAAATGTACGAGCGGCAAGGACGTTCCGACGAATACCGCCAGCTCGTGGAGAAATACAACGGGGATCGCCGCGAGTATCTGCACAAGTGGAAGGGCCTGGACGAGCGGATCGTGAACGCGATCTGAGCCGGAGTCTTTTTCGCGACCGGGGCGTCCAAACGGCGCGCACCGCGAACCCGGCGAGCAGCGCCATCGGGAGCGCCATCGGGAGCCTCGGGGCCCGCTTTCGTGTACCCTGATGGCATCGATTCAGGCGGAGGACGGTCGAATGCGAGTCATTGCTCTTCTCCCATGCGCGTTGCTCATCGCCACGACCTCGTTCGGCGGGCCGATGTTGCCCAATCCGCCCGCGGTGCCGGACCATTCGCCTGCGATCGCGCGGGAACCACGGATCTCCACACACTCCATTCGACGGCAGCCGCGGCGAGCGGTGACCGCAGATGTCGACTCGAGGGTTCTGGCCAGCCTCTTTGCGATGGCCGCCCGCAGCGATTTCGAGGTTGCGGTCAGCGCCGGTCAGATCACCTGCGACGCGCACAACTGCGTCGTCGCTCTCGCCGTCCAGCTTCCCGAGACCGTCTCGCCCAGCCGGCTGTCCTTCGCTGTGGCCGGGCCCAAAGGCGAACTCTCCGATGTGAGACACGTAGACTGCCTGGTCTCGCTCTGCAGCGTCCAGCTGGTGGTGGAGAGGGGAAAGAACACGATCGCCGTCGGCGCCCTGGACCGGCTGTCCCACACGGCGGGCTTCGCCCTGACGGATCTCGACGCCACGACGAATGTCCCGTTGACCGCGCGCGGCAAGACCGAGTGGTTCTAGTCCCGGCCGATTCCACGAGTTGGGCGAGACTGGCCGGAGCAGGCCTCCACCGGCTTCACCGCGCCATCAGCTGCAGGTAGTCCACCACGTTCGCTCCGGTCAGGACCACGGCCAGGCGGGGGCCTCACGTCTCGACATGGAGAAACATGTAGAGCGCGGCGAGGGCGAACAGGATGTTGGCGCTCCACGCGGCGAGCACCGCCGGCAGGTTTCCGACCTCGCCGAACTTGGTGAAGACGGCGAAGATCATCCAGTAGAGGATGCCCAGCACCAGGCCGATGCCCACCCCGTACAGGGCTCCACGTTTGCCGATTCGGAACGCGAACGGCAGCGCGATCAGCGCCATCACCAGGCTGAGGAAGGGCCACGACGTCTTGGCGTATAGCTTGACGGTCATCTCTTCGCCGGCGTACCCCGACTTTTTGATGGCCTCGATGTATCTCCGCAACTGCGCAAAGGTCATCTGGTCAGGAGACTTCACCTCGGAGCCGAAGTCGTCCGGGCGTTCACCGTAGTACAGGCGCAGGGGAGTCACGATCGGGCTGTACGTGGACGTTCCGTTGTCGCCGAACGACCGCATCCACCCGTGCTCGAAGACCCATCCCTGCCCATCCCAGCGAGCGCGGTCGGCATAGACGCGGCGGGTCAGCCGGAACTCGGTGGGGTGAAGCTCGAGCACCTGCACCTGACTCAGCTGGCGTGCGTCGCGATCGTAGGAAAGAAAATTGATGAAGTAGCGGCCCTTGCCTTGAAACCAGAGCTTCTGCTGGTTCTGGACAGCGATCGCTCCCTTGCCCTTGATCTTGTTGCGAATCTGGTCGACCCGCTGGTTGGAGTACGGCAGGACATAGTCGAGCTGGAAGTAGCAGAGCACGCTGATGAGCGCGGCCATGGCCATGATCGGAAGGGCAACGCGATAGAGCGAGACGCCCGACGACTTGAAGGCAGTGACCTCGTTGTTCTTGGAGAAGATTCCGAATGTCACCAGGGTGGCCACCAGGACGGAGATTGGCAGCGTGTAGTTCAGGATCTGGAAGATCAGGAACCGGTAGTAGGCCAGCACGGTATGGGTGGCGATGTGATTCTCGCGGATGTCCCCGCTGATGTCGGTGTAGTCGACGATGATGAACAGCGCCGCGGTGGAAAGAATCACCAACAGGAGGATCTTCAGGAACTCGCGAAGGATGTAGCGATCGAGGGTGTTCGGAAAGGTGATATCGAAACGGCTCAGCGCCGGCTCGGAATCCTGCACCACCACCGCTGCAGGAGCCGGCTTGCGCGAGCCGAGGCGCGACCGCAGCTTCGACCACAGGCCGCCATCGCTGCGCTTGGCCCCCGAGTCGCGATTGGCCCGGTTGAGGAGATAGAAGGCGACGATCAGCAGGATGACGTTCGGTGCCCACATGGCGATGGCCGGGCTGACTTTGCCGGTAGTGGCCAGGTGCTCGCCGTTGTTGATCATCACGTAGTACACCATGATGATTCCGATACTTAAGGAAAAACCTGAGCTTTTACCGCCGCGACGGTTGGTAATCCCGAGGGGCAGGCCGAGCGCACCGAAAACGAGGCAGGCAAAGGGAAAGACGAACATCTTGTGCATCTCGACCGTTGCCGCCCAGTAAGCCTCCTGGTCGATGCCTTTGTTCAAGCGAGCCTGCTCGGCCAGCTCCCGGAACGTCATCTCTCGAAACGACTTGAGGTAGCGGCCCTGGGCGTCGCCGGGATAGCGATCAGGAAGCCGCATGCGCTGGCTTGCATTGCGGTTGAGGTCGTAGCGATCAGGTTTCCGGACATCCCAGAAATGCGTTTCCGCATTGCGCAGATTCAGCCAGATCTGCTTATTCGGTTTGACGATCGAGAGGCTTCCGCTTTCGGCTGTCACGACTTTCTGGCCGGACTGCTGGACGAATGGGATGGCGTTCGGACTGGCCTGCGCCGCACGGACCGCCTGAGCGGGAGTGATCGCTTCGCGAGCCTCGTCGCTGGGGCGGTTATCGGCGACGAGGACGCCTTTCCACTGGCCGGTGTGCGAATCGACGTCGTTGACGTAAATCATCAGGTTTTCGTACTCGTCGTAGAAAACCCGCGGTTTCAACTCGCGCTCGATCCCGGAGGTGTAGATCTCGGCGCGGAGGCTCTGGAGCTCGCTGTTGCCCCTGGGAAGCACGAAATTCATCAGGTATAGGTTGAGGAGGAACACCACGAAGCTGAAGAAGAACACCGGGCGGTAGATGGTCCGGGTGGAGATTCCGAGGGCGCGCATGGCGATGATCTCGGAATCGGACGACAGCCGGCCGACGGCGATGAGAATCCCGAAGAGCAGCGACATCGGCACGGTCAGTACCACGATGTGCGGCAGCGAGAGGAAGAGCAGCCGGCCCACGGTGGAGGCCGGGAGCGACCGGCGGATGATCATGCCGGCGACGTCGAAAAGGTTCTTCATCAGGATGATGAAGGTATAGAAGGCGAACCCCAGGAAGGTGGGTCCGACCATCTCTTTGAGGATGTAGCGAGTGAGGATCTTCATCGACGGGGCGATTGTAACTGGTTGGAGAATCGGGAACTTGGGCGCAGGC
>JBKJQB010000202.1:0-5139 GCA_046594105.1 Thermoanaerobaculia bacterium | reverse complement strand
TGCGGAGCCCAGTCAGAAGTGAAGCCCGAGTAGCGGGCGACAGAAACGCTACCGGCAAAATGCCTGCACCAGTTTTTGGGGGCAGACCACCCTGCCGGGTCTTCGGAACCGGCAAATCAGCGCGGCGGCGCGAACAAGTCGTCACCGAACGACACATTCGTCTGGATCTGGTCGTACGTGATCTCCGATTGTTTCGGCCCGACCTTTCCGTTCGCGTCGGCATTGAATCCGCGCCTCAGGGTCGAGAGAGTCAGGGCTCCGATCATTTTCTCGTCGTGGTACTCGGTCCAGTCGTATCTGCCCGCCGCGTAGAGCAGCAGGTTGGCAGCCAGACGCCCGGTTTTCGGCTCGATCAGATACGTCCATGTGTGAAAGCCGCCGGCGTCCCCCACCCCCTTCGCGTAGGTGACGCGCACCTGGCGCACCACGGTCCCGTCGTCCAGCGTCTTCGTTCCGGCGTCGGCGAGGCTCGCTCCCGGATCCAGAAGCTTGAACGGCATGCCGAAGACGTAATGCGATCCGAACGTCGAGTTGCGCGCGGAGTTGACGTCAGCCTCGGTGGTGGCAATCTTGCCGTCGACGATCTTCCATGCCTGCTCTCCGTTGTTGATGAGGACGACTTTTGAGCCCTTGTCCTCCGACTCGATGCGCATCCGCACCTCTGGATCCATTTCGTAGCGATGGATCTGCACCACGGTGCCGGTGACCGATCCGTCCGGAGCGAAGCGAACAATGGTCTTGCGAAACTGGACCGTGTGCACGCGGCTCCAGGCAGCCCAGCCGCCGGCATGGGCGATCGATCGGTCCACCAGAGTTCGCGTGTTTTCCTTGGCGAGGGCGGTCGTAGCCGTGAGAAGAAAGAGGAGAGGAAAGAGT
Source organism: Thermoanaerobaculia bacterium (assembly GCA_046594105.1). Classification (GTDB taxonomy): domain Bacteria; phylum Acidobacteriota; class Thermoanaerobaculia; order Gp7-AA8; family Gp7-AA8; genus JBDSGC01. The sequence continues at coordinate 4,263 of JBKJQB010000202.1, read as the reverse complement.
CGTCGCATGCGGGAATCGTAACCCGGCGCTTCGAAAACTCGAAGCCGGGTTGACATCGATCCCTGGCCACTAGAGATTGGACCTCTGCAAGCCGTTTGCATTGAGTCTGCTGGTTAGAGTCTGCTAGCCTCACTTTGGTCAAGTAAGGAGTCGCCATGGATGCCATGACACTTTGGAAGATTTCGTGGGCTATCGGGGCAGTGGTCGTTCTGATCGTCGCGGTGCTGCTGCTCATCATCATCGCCGCGGCCCGGAGCATCGATAAGAAGGCCGCCGCTATCTGGCAGGCCGGAAAAGAGATCGCCGGAAACACTGTCTCTATCTGGATGCTGCAGAAAACCAACGTGGTGGCCGGCGAGATCCTGGCAACGGCCAAGGCCATCGCTGGCGGGGCTGGCTCCATCGAGGCCAAAATCACCGCGGTCGCCGGCGGAAGGAAATAGCATGCAGCCAGTCCTTCTGGCGACGCTCATCTACTTGGGCATCTTGGTCGCCGTCCTCGCGGTGGGCCTGATCATGATCGCCTGGCGGCTGGCCATGACCGCGAAGGCTCTCGGACAGATCGCCGAGGGTCTGCTGCAGGTCAGGAGCGACACCGCGCCCCTTGCCGAAACCATCCAGGCCATCAACGGAGCGCTCTCGCAACTGGGTGGCGGCCTGAACGGCGTCCTTCAGAAGCTGGTGCGCGCGGACGGTGCACTGGGCAGGATCGCCAAGAAGTCCGACGCGGCCTAGGAGAAAACGATGCCTCACTCCGTAGAGATCATCTGGTGGGTGGCCATCGCCCTGGCGCTCGTGGCGACACTGGTCGCTGCGGCCCGATTGATGGCTGTGGTCAAGGTATGCGGCGAGATTCTGCAATTGGCCCGACGCACTGTCCCGGCCGCTCAGGGAATCGCCCAGAACACCGCCGCCATTGCAGGACTGGGAGCGGTCATTGAGCTTGCGCCCACTCTTCTGTCAGTGGCCGGTCAGATCGACGGCAGCGCCAAGCTCATCGCCGACACGCTCGACTCGGTGGCCCCGAAGGAGTCCCGATGATCCTGTGGACCGTTCTCACCGCCGTGCTCTTCCTGGTGCTGCTCGGCTTCCTCGCCTGGGCCCTGCACATGATTCATCGGTCGCTCAAGGGGATCCGCAACAGCCTCCAGAAAATCCAGATGGGTGTCCGGGCCATCGAGGTGGAGACCACTCCCCTGAAAACGGAGATCCCGGCAGTCGCGTCCGGTCTGACTCAGATCGGCGGCGGACTGGTCGCCGTGAGCAACCATCTCGCCGGAACGGGTGCCGCGCTTCCCGACGCCGCGCGCGCCCTCGGTCTGCTCTAGTTCCGCATGGCCCTCACTCCCCTGATGGAGATCCCCCGTTCGCGCATGCGCCTGCGGGTTCAGGGTGTGGTCCAGGGCGTCGGCTTCCGTCCGTTCGTCTATCGGCTGGCCACGGAAGAGCAACTCTCCGGCTTCGTCCGCAACGATGCAGCGGGAGTGGAGATCGAGATCGAAGGCGATGGCCAGTCCCTTGCTCGTTTTCACGCGCAGCTCAGGCACAATCCACCTCTGCTGGCGCAAATCGAGACCATTGACAGCACGCCGCTTCGAGCGATCGGCGAGCAGGGATTCCGGATCGTCGAGAGCGATCAGCGGAGCCGTGGTGCGACCGATATCCCCGCCGACTCCGCGACCTGCCCAAACTGCCTCTCCGAGCTCTTCGATCCTTCAAACCGCCGGTTCCTGTATCCCTTCATCAACTGCACCGACTGCGGCCCGCGGTTCACCATCATCCGCGAGCTGCCTTATGACCGTGACCGCACCACGATGGCCGCCTTCGATCTCTGCGCTGACTGCCGCGCTGAGTACGAAGATCCCGGCAGCCGCCGCTTCCACGCGGAGCCCAATGCCTGCGCGCGGTGCGGCCCCCGGCTGACTCTTGGCGGCGCCGGGTATCAGGAAACAGCGAACGCGCTGGAAGATGCAATCGCCGCCCTCGGCGCCGGATCCATCGTCGCCGTCAAAGGAATCGGCGGATTTCATCTGGCCGTCGATGCGACGAATGAGGCAGCGGTGGCCCGACTGCGTCAGTCAAAACATCGACCGGACCAGCCATTCGCCGTGATGGCCCGGGACATGGAAACCGTCGAATCGATCGCCGTGGTCTCCCAACCGGCTCGCCGTGAACTTCTCTCCATCGCCCGACCGATCGTTCTGATGGACAGGCGCCCTTCGACGGTCGCGCCGAGCGTGGCCCCGCGGCTGCGCGAGATCGGAGTGATGCTTCCTTACACTCCGCTCCATCATCTTCTGGCCGCGCGCCTCCCTCTGCTGGTCATGACCAGCGGCAATCTTTCCGGCGAACCGATCGTGACGCAGAACGACGAGGCGCTGCGGCAACTTCAGTCGGTCGCCGACCTCTTTCTTCTGCACGACCGCGACATCCACTCTCCAGCCGATGACTCGGTCGTCCGGATCATCGACGGAACCTCGCAGCCCGCCCGCCGATCCCGAGGTTTGGTGCCGCGGCCGGTCTCCCTCCCGCTTTCCGGTCCATCCGTTCTGGCCACGGGCGCCCAGCAGAAAAATACGATCTGCATCACCCGCGGCAGCGACGCCTATCTCTCGCAGCACATCGGCGATCTCGGCAGCGTCGCGTCGCAGAGCGCATTCGAGGAAACCATCGAGAAGATGACCCGGCTGCTTGGTGTGAGACCGGAGATCGTTGCCCACGATCTGCATCCCGACTATGCCTCGACGCGCTGGGCACTTCAATCGGGCCTGAAGGCCATCCCGGTGCAGCATCACCACGCCCACATCGCATCCTGCCTGGCGGAGCATCAACGAACGGACACGGTGATCGGCGTAGCCTTCGATGGAACGGGCTGCGGCCCCGCCGGCGAAATCTGGGGTGGCGAGTTTCTCGTCGCCGGCCTCAACGACTTCGAACGGCTCCTGCATCTTCGACCGCTTCCTCTATCCGGAGGCGAAGCGGCGATCCGTGAGCCCTGGCGGCTCGCTCTTGCTGCGCTTCTGGACTGCGGGGAGGATCCAGACTTTCTCTCCAGCATCGACGCTCGCCGCCGCCAGACCGTTTGCCGGATGATCGGCAAGGATGTCCACTCACCGCCGGCAACCAGCGCTGGCAGATGGTTTGACGCCGTGGCCGCCCTGTGCGGAATCGGAGAGACGGCGACGTACGAGGCGCAGGCGGCCATCGAGCTCGAATCCATCGCAGACAACGAGACTGCCAAACCTTATCCGTTCGCCATCGAACAGCAGGAGGTCGATCTGCGCCCGGCCATCCGGGAAATCGTCGCCGCCCTGCGTCGACACCCGGGCGGCGAGCACATCGCCAGGGTCTCCGCTCGCTTCCATGAGACGATCGCGCAGGTGATCCGCGATGGTTGTCATAGGATCGGAGCGTCCACTGGAATCCGTACCGTCGCTCTGTCCGGCGGCTGCTTCCAGAACCGGTTTCTCAGCGAGCGGGCAAACGCACTGCTGACCGGGGACGGGTTCGAAGTTCTCATGCACCATCACGTGCCACCGAACGATGGCGGCATCGCGCTCGGACAGGCGGCCGTGGCGTTGTACCGCAGTGGAGGAGCAGACCATGTGTCTCGGAATTCCCGGTGAGATTCTCGCGCTGAGCGATCAGAAGGGCCTTCGTTTCGGCAAGGTTCGTTTCGGAGGCGTCAGCCGAATGGTCTGCCTCGAATACGTTCCGGAGGCCAAGGTGGGCGAGTACGTCGTCGTCCATGTAGGGTTCGCCATCTCCATGATCGACAAGGAGGAAGCGGCCCGCTCGTACGCCATCCTGGAAGAGCTGGGGCAGACCGGCGAACTGACGGCCGACCTCATTGCGCAGTTGGAGAAGCGGCCGTGAAGTACCTCGACGAGTACCGCGACGGCTCCGTGGCCGCCGGTCTCGTGCAGGAGATCACAGCGCTGGTCACCCGCCCCTGGGTGCTCATGGAAGTGTGCGGAGGACAGACCCACTCCATCGTCCGCTACGGCATCGATCGCATGCTCCCCTCGCTCATCGAGCTGGTCCATGGTCCGGGATGTCCGGTCTGCGTGACGTCGCTGGAGATGATCGACCGCGCGCATGCCATCGCCTCGCATTCCGACGTCATCTTCACCTCGTTCGGCGACATGCTGCGAGTTCCCGGCTCACGCGGCGACCTGCTGGCCCTCAAGAGCCGCGGTGCCGACGTTCGCGTGGTCTACTCCCCTCTCGATGCGGTGAAGATCGCCATCGACAATCCCTCGA